>SVMZ01000049.1 GCA_015067185.1 Oscillospiraceae bacterium
GGCAAAGTGATATTAAAACCTTTCGGTTTTAGTGATATTTTATTCGCTCCTAAACTCGCAAAGCGAATAACACTCGGCTTTTAGCCGAATATAACTGCGAAGCAATATAACTCGCCGTAAGGCGAATAAAACTGGCGTTGTATCCTTACGGGTACGACCCATAAGAGATGTCCTTTTCCTTTGGGTCCAGCTCACATCCTCCCGCTGAAACCTTCCCATTTTCCTCCTCGAAAGGATCATCCGCCCCTTCTGTTGCTGTAGTCGCTCGCCGGACTTGGTTCGGTATACTGCAGCCTATTCGACACACGGTCTGCAACCGCCTGAATCCCCTTGGCTTCCATTGCTCTTTTTCTATGCGGTATACCTTCCCGAAAATACAGTATGTTATCCTGAACTGATCCCACTCCGAGTAATCCACAGTAAACAACACTTCCTCTTCCGCAAAACCACTGCTGCTGTTTGCCATATGCACCTCCAAAAAGCCATAGGCTCCCAGACTTGTAATGATTGCACAGATCACACCGATCAAATACCATCGTAGAAGAACACCGTCTGCCGATTTCATTTTTTTTCGCATAAAAACCCTCCCGAAAAGCATCTGTTTTCAGTATCGCTTTTCGGGAGGCAAATTATTCTTTTCTCATATTATTTTTCTTTTGACCGGCCTTCCTGCAAAACCGCCAATACATGCTCATAGCACCAGCAGGAACGTGAGACATCCTGAGAATTCTTGATTTCATAGCTGATATCATCCGCTGTTGTCATGGCTATCGTGGCTCCGCCTGTACCGTAATAGGTAATTCCTTTGGGCAGATCTTCCAATGGAATGGTCAGCGGCTCTCCGTCATCGGAGACAAACTCAAACCGGTCTGCATACAGCGAGAGAACCCCCTTTCCAAGGCTGCGGGATTCTCCCGCTCTTTCAAAGGTGATCATCTCCTGACCGGGATGGGAAAGAATCGGCTGATCTTTCGGCATATTCCGAAGTGCATCCGCATATTCCTTCAGCCATTCCTCCTGCCATTTATTCCATTCCAGAATGGTTTTAAATGCAAATTTTTCTTTACCGATCGATTCTAAAAATCCGGTTTCGGTAAATCTGCCTTCCATTCCGCAGTCACAGTGGAATCGATCATCTTTACTGGTTATGGTAGAGAAACGGCAGCAGTTGGGGCAGAGATAAAGAACATTTTCAATCCCTTCCGCCAACTGTTTTCCTTTAAATCGAACCGGCTCTTCCAATGCCAGCTGATCCTCAAAAGCATTGACATAAAGGTCTCTTTTTATGATTTCATTGATCTCTTTGACCGACATTTCTTTCAGCTGTTCGGGACTGTATTCTGCCACCGGCATTACAGTCAGTTTTCCGCGGCGATAGGTCTTTCCCCATCGCGGTCTGGTAAAATATCCCCCGTGCATGGAGGTGGTAATCAGCCCGGCACCGCTCAGTTTGACAAGTTTGCCGATAGCAGGTGCAATATATCCCGTTTCTCCCGTGTAAGTAATGCTGCCTTCTGCAAAAATACAGACATTGTTCCCCTCTTTCAGTCGGGTCAGTATTTCACGGACCGTTCTGGAATCGGCAGTACCTTTCTGCCTTGCAATGGGGGCTTCCAAAAACTGAATCAGTTTGGAGAGTTTACCCCACCGGAAAATATGCTCACTGGCAACATAATACATCGGCTGCCGGAAACTCATTCCAACCGTAAACGGATCCCAATTGAGCAGATGATTGGCAAGCAGAATATACGGTGAATTTTTAGGCTTGATCAGTTCAGAGTGCTGATTAAAACGAATTTTGAAATACGGCATAAAAACGGGTCTCAGGATATGGTATATCGCCCTGTGCCTAAAACGTCCCTTCATAACTGTTCTCCTGTTCAAAATTTATTCGCATTCTCCGAAACCAGCCATAACATCCCGCTCAAATTCAAAGGCTGTGGGTGCTCCCGCCCCCATACCGTTATGGATATTGGACATATATACGGCAACCAGATTTTTGGCGCGGTCCACCCAGAAGTGAGTACCGTAAGCACCGCTCCATCCAAAGGTACCGGGGCTCAGCGGCTGTTCCGGCGCTTTTTGCTCACTGCAAACCCTCATGGAAAGTCCCCAGTTGAAGAGAGGTCCAATCCCGGGGAAACTGTCCGGCAGCTGCGGTGTGGCCATCAAATCCACTGTTGAGCTTTTGAGAATATGGGTTCCGTCATAGCAGCCGTTGTTGAGAAACATCATGGCCAAATGGCTGTAGTCCTCCAATGTGGAGAAAAGACCGGCGCCGCCGCCGGTATAACCATCCGGAAAATCCGCAAACCCGCTGCCTTTGCTCATGTCGACTGCATGAAAATCGCCGTCTGCCACGATCATTTCCATCAAACGTTCCTGCTGCTCTTCGTTGGGACAGTAGGTGGTATCTTTCATTCCGAGAGGAATAAAGAGATTCTTTTTAAGATATTCCTCATAAGGCATGTCGGATACAATCTCCACAATTCTTGCCAGAATATCCATTCCCTGTATTCCGCTGTAATTTTGGTTTGTACCCGGCTCAAACTCCAGCAAACTATCCGCATAACCGTCTACAGCCTCTGCCAAACTGCCGTATTTGGAAACACAAAAATCCTCATACTGCAGCTGACAAATTTGTCCACTCCCCACGCCGCCGGAATGAGTAAGAAGCATCCTGATTGTCATTTCCTTTTGGGCAGGAGAAACCTCAACAACGTTATCGCCTTCTATTTTTGCAGCAATCTGCATATTAGCATAACAGGGAATCCATTTGCTGATGGGATCATCCAATCCGATAAGCTCTTTTTCCCAAAGCTGCATCACCGCTGTGCCGGTGACCGGTTTTGTCATGGAAGCAAGGCGGAATATCGTATCTTGGGAGACAGGGACTGAGTTAAGAGGATCACGCCAACCGAGTGCAACATTGCATACCTGCCGCCCATCCAACCAAACACCGGCTACTGCTGCGACAAGAGTTTTTTCTTCTATTCTCTGAATAGTATGCTTCTGCATTCTCTGTTGTGTAAGAAGCGAATCAAACAATCTCTCCATCGTTTTATCTCCTCTCAGTTTTTCTATTATTATATCACCGATTCAGTGCTGCCGCAACGAAAAAGTTTGTTTTATTCTGCAATTATCTGCTTTTTCCTTGAGAAAAGCAGTTTCTTTACGTTTTTGACAATTGGCGTTATGTTTTTATGCTGACTCACGGCGGAGAAGCAAAAAGCATTGACATGACAAAAGTAAATTGATATAATATTCATAATGTTTCACTTATGTGATAAATCATTCCGGAAAGAGATAAGGGAATGATGATTGTTTTATCTGTTTGCAGCAAGGAGGCCGGATGATGAGATATATAAAAAGATTTTTCAGACCTGCAGCCGTAATACTTCTGGCGCTTGGTATAACGCTTTCTTTAACAGGTTGTATGCGGCGCGGATCAGATGGCAGCAAGATACGGATCGCTTATTTTCCAAATATCACCCATGCACAGGCATTGGTCGGCAGTTCCAACGGAACTTTTGAAGAGGTCTTTGAGGGCTACGGTGTAGAATACTACACCTTCAATGCAGGACCGGCCGAAATAGAAGCCATGTTTGCGGGGCAAATCGATGTGGGATATATCGGTCCCGTACCTGCAATCAGCGGCTATTCCCGTTCATACGGTGATATATTGATTGCCTCCGGCTGTTCCAACGGCGGAGCCGTTCTGGTATCGGCAGAGGGGGTAGAGATTTCCTCCGTTGCCGATCTCGCTGGGAAAAAGGTGGCAATTCCACAGCTTGGCAATACACAGCACCTTACACTGCTTAAGCTGCTTGCCGAAAACGGATTGAGCACGACTGCCGAAGGCGGAACGGTGGAACTCTATGCGGTTGCTTCTTCCGAAATAAAATCTTTGTTAGTAAACAATGAATTAGATGCCGCTCTTGTTCCGGAGCCTTGGGGAGCCCGTCTGATTGCTGAAGCCAATGCACAGTTGATTATGGATTACGATGAGCTATGGCTGGATGGAAACTACTCTACGGCTGTGGTTATTGTCCACAGAGATTTTTTGGAGGATTATCCTCATCTGGTGGAAAAATTTCTCGCTGCTCATGCAGAACTCACCGATTACATCAACGAAAATCCGGATAAAGCCATGCAGCTTGCCAATGAGAAGATTTTCGAGCTGACCGGCACAGCATTCGAAGAAGATATTCTCGCCGAAGCATTCAGCCGCCTTGTGTTTACCACCGAGCATGCCTATGAATCCATTGAGGCGTTTACAGAACTCGCCCTCAGTGAAGGCTTTATCGATCCCTTTGATTTTGAAGCGGAACTATTTTTGAAATAAATCATGAGAAAGGTGCGATGGTATGAGTATAGAAATCAAAAATGTCAGCAGATATTTTTCGGATACCAATAATGAAGTCCTCAAAAATATTGATCTTACCATCCGGGATGGTGAGTTTTTCTGTTTGCTTGGTCCATCCGGGTGCGGAAAATCCACTCTGCTCAATCAGGTAGCCGGACTGGATAAACCAGATGAGGGTGAGATTTTTATAAACGGAAAAAAGATTACAGAGCCCGGTCCCGATCGAATCATGATTTTTCAGGAGTCAGCGTTGTTCCCCTGGCTTTCTGTTATCGATAATGTCAAGTTTGGCATGAAGGCAACCGGGATTCCCAAAGAAGAATGGGACGCTCATGCGATGAAATATCTCTCCATGGTAAACCTTGCCTCCTGCAGAAACTACAAGGTCAGCCAGCTCTCCGGCGGTATGAAACAGCGTGTCTCCATTGCGCGGGCTCTGGCGATGGATTCCAAAGTGCTGCTGATGGATGAACCGTTTGCGGCACTGGATAAACAGACAAAAAATTTACTTCGTGATGAGCTGGAACGAATCTGGCTGGCAGAGCGCAAAACGGTGATGTTTGTCACCCACAGCGTAGAAGAGGCCCTGTTTTTCGGTGACCGCGTGGCTATGATGAGTGCTAACCCCGGAACCATCAAGAGTATCTTTGAGGTCAACTTCCCGCGCCCAAGACATATTGACAGCCCGGAATTTGTAGAACTCCGTCATGCAATTCTTTCCGATCTTAGAGTGGAGGTGGAACGTTTTGAAAATCTGGAATAAAAAAACACCGCTTCCCTGGTGGCTCAAGACATTGAAAATCATTGGTATTATCGCTGTTGTCCTTCTGGTCTGGCAGGTGGTTTTCACCCTGATGGTAGAGGTTTTCGAGATCTGGAAACCCTATGTTTTCCCATCTCCCATGCGGGTTTTCCGCGCTTATAAAAAACTGATTACCAACGGAAGTCTTTTTATCGGCATTGGACAGAGTATGAAACGCATTCTGATTGGTTACGGTATTGCCGTGATCATCGGTATCGCATCCGGTATGCTGATCGCCCGTTTTGATTTTCTCTCCAAAATCTTTCGTCCTATTGTTCCGGGTATTCAAACTCTGCCCTCCGTATGTTGGGTTCCCTTTGCTATCCTGTGGTATGGTCTCGCGGAAAGTGCTTCTATTTTCATTGTGGTTGTCGGTTCCGCATTCAGTATCTGCACCGCTGTTGATACCGGTATCCGCAGCGTTAATCCGCTGTATATCCGTGCCGGACGTACAATGGGTGCGAAAGGTGCTGAACTTTATACACGGATCATCTTGCCCGCCAGTGTTCCTGCACTGATTGGTGCCCTCAGGCAGGGATGGTCTTTTGCATGGCGCGCGCTGATGACAGGTGAGATGATGATGTCCTCTAAGGGAATCGGTCTCATGCTCTCACAGGCAAGAGAGATTGGCGGCATCAATGAAGTCACCGCCGTTATGCTGGTTATTATTCTGATCAGTATGGCTATTGATAAACTGATTTTCGGTCTTATTGAAAAGCATGCCTGCAAATGGCAGTAATAAAGCAGTTCAAAACGGGTTGGATGAATACCAACCCGTTTTTGCTGCGTATATTCTCCTTTTATCAGATTCAAAAATCCCAATACGGTATATTGTTTTTCCCTGTAATTTTTATCTCAATAAAATCCTATTTGGCAATTCTCTTTTCTATGTCTTCTTTTTCTGTTTTTCCTCAAACCATATCTGCTTGATCTCAATACTTTTTATTCCGGATTGAAATGACTGCCAACACTTTCTATGCAGGGTATACGGCTGATTTTGATAACCGGTTATCATCTTTTCCTAATAAAAATATATACTTTGCTCTCTTTACTTTTCATTATTGTAGTGATAGAATATGGGATGGTAAAAAGTATCCGAAAGGAGATTTTATAAAAATGGCATTACTGACACAGGAAGACAGAAAATATACAACTCCCGAAGATATTTGTGGACATTTGGGGGATGAATACGATAAATTTTTCGGTGCCATTGTCCCTCCTATCTTCCAGAATTCATTGTTTGTTCAACCCACCGAGAAGAATGGTGTTGACAGCAACGGTTATGTCTATACCCGTTCCTCCAACCCTACCATTGAAATTGTAGAACGCAAAGTGGCAGCTCTTGAAGGCGGCGACGGAGCACTTTGTTTCTCTTCCGGCATGGCGGCTATCAGCAGCGCAATCCTCTATTTTGTTACTGCCAACAGCCACATGGTTCTGGTTTCTACCTCTTATGGTGGAACCCTTTCCCTGATCAGAGAGTATATGCATGAAAAATTCAATATCGATTATACTTTGGTCGACGGCGAATCCATTGCAGAGATTGAGACGGCTATCCGCCCTGATACCAAACTGATCTACGTAGAGAGCCCTTCCAGCATCGTTTTCCGGATGCAGGATCTGGACGCCGTGGCAGCATTGGCCAAAAAGCACGGTATTGGTACCGTTATAGACAACACCTATGCTACCCCGCTTCATCAGCAGCCGTTGAAACACGGTATCGATATTACCTGCCATACCGCATCCAAATATATGGGCGGTCACAGTGATATTGTTGCGGGAGTACTTGCTGCAAAGGAAGAGATTATTACCAGTATACAGAACAGAGAAAGAATGGTACTGGGCAATAATATGGATCCTCACCAGGCATGGCTGATGCTTCGCGGTCTGCGCACCCTTCCCATTCGTTTGAAACAGCACGGCGAAAGCGGACGCAAGGTCGCCGCATTTCTGGAGAATCATCCGAAGATCGAACAGGTTTTTTATCCCGGTTCTGCCACCTACACACAGCCCGAGCTGTTTGAAAAATATCTTTCCGGCACCAACGGCCTCATGAGTTTTTCCCTGAGAGGGAAGGGAGATAACCGCATGAAGCTGATCAACGAGCTGCATCTGTTCCAGAATGGCTGCAGTTGGGGCGGTTTTGAAAGCCTTTGCACAATGGCCGGTTATTCCGAGATTAAAGATGGACTGGTTCCTCACGATCTGATTCGCATTCATGTCGGTCTTGAAAATGTGGACAGCCTGATTGCCGATCTGGCCCAGGCACTGGATAAGCTGGATATCTAAAAGAGATCGGATTCTCCTCTGAAAAATCCTTTTCACACAAAAAATCAGCGGCATTTGCCGCTGATTTTTTACTTCTGCCCGTTATTTTTCATTGGTGCTTTGCTGCGCTTTCAATCTCCTGCAGTTCAAAGCGATAGGTTTGTTTGCAGTCGGGATATTTCTCATGGTCTACTTCTTCCAGAAACAGTTCCAACGGACGAACCCACAATCCTCCATCTCCATAGAGTTTGCGGTAGACAACCATATCTTCTCCGCTCTCCGAATGCCTGGCAATATCCTCCACCAGATAATAGTCTCCTTTGAAATGACGGTAAACCCGTTTCAGTTTTACTTCACGCATACTAATTTTCCTCTTTAACAACGGTTCCTTTTACATCAGTCTGACCCAAACTGACATCTCTGTAATTCCTCTGTTTGCAAAAGCAAAATAAGGAATATATTTCAGTCTTACGGCAACGGGAGCAGGTTCACTGCCAAGAGTATAATAAAGCTGATCGGAATCGGGAATACGGCAGCCGTCGGTTTCGATGGTATAGGCGCCGAATTCTTCGTTGAAAGTGAGCGTCTCGTTGAGGTTGGGATTGACACAAAGAGCCGTTAAATCAGCACCATTGTCAACGCTTTCAATGCAGTATACAATCGGTCCGCGCTTGAGGGCTGCGCAGCCTCTGTCCATGCGTACCTTGTGGTTGGCCGTGATCAGAGTGACAGGCATATCAAAGGTCAGGGTAATTGCTCCGTCTCCCTCCACAACCGCATATCCTGCTTTCATGGTATAGTCGCGGTCTATGGTAAAGTTTTTGCACCAGCCGGGGATGCGGACAGCAATGTTCCTAGTGTTTTCGGTAGTAATTTTCACCACGTTTTCTGCGGGATAATTGGTTTCTACCTCGATACGTACATCTCCATCGGCCATATTGCCGTTAAAATACTGGTGGACATAATAGGTATCGTCATCCTTGCCGTAGGCATAATCGCCGATAGAGGCAAAGAAACGACAGATATTCGGAGGACAGCAGGAACAGCTGAATACTTTCAGACGCTGCAGCTGCGGCAGGGGAGGAAGCTTTTCAACATCCGGATTCGCCCAATCTGCCATTTTGTGACGGGCAGGGTCGAGTTCCAACGGATTTTCGTAGAAGAAAGAGGTACCATCCAGAGAAACACCGGAAAGGATGGCATTGTATATCAGCAGCTCGACCAGATCGGCATATTGAGAATCAAGCTCCAACTCGCTCATGCGTCTGGCAAACATGGCAAGAGAGATGCCGGCGCAGGTTTCGTTATAGGCACTCTCGTTGGGGAGGTTATAGGGGCGGTCAAAGCTCTCTCCGACGCGAGTCTGTCCAATGCCGCCGGTAATATACAGTTTTCCGGTGACAATGTCCTCATAAATTGCTTTGCATGCGGCAAAAAGTTCCTGATCGTTATATTCACGGGCAATATCTGCCATGGCAGAATAGAAATAACAGGCGCGGACACAGTGTCCTTCCGCAGTGCGCTGGTCTCTGGCGGGAAGATGCGCCTGGGAATATCTGCCTGCAGGGAAATATTTTTTGGCATCGCTGAGTTCTTCTTCATTTCCGCGGATGTCTACAAAATACTTTGCAAGCTCAAGATATCTCTTCTCGTTGGTTGCATGATAGAGTCTGACAAGAGCCAGCTCAATTTCTTCATGTCCCGGCGTAAGGAACTTGGCACTCTTTTCCTCTTTGAAAACCTTTTCAATCAGGTCTGCAAAGCGGCAGGAGCAATCCAGTAGACGTCTGTTTCCTGTCATCTCATACACGGCAACGGCAGCTTCAAAGAGGTGTCCTGCCGTATACAATTCATGGAGATTGCGGGCAGTGAATTTATTCTCCGGCTCATTGTTGGTAAAATAGCTGTTGAAATAGCCGTTTGGGTCACTGTTGCGTTCTACGGCATCTTCCACCAGTTTGATCATAGCCTCCAACTCCGGCGTGCTGCCATCTTTCAGCAGATAGGCGGCACCTTCAATCAGTTTGACCACATCGGAATCATAGAAGACATGCAGATTTTTGGGATAGTTTTCGGCACGTTTGGATTCATCTGTAAAATAGGGATCAAAGCGGCCAGTATCGCAGAAACGGTCATAGACGGCATGGACGGTGGCTTCCCGGTTTGTTTTCTGGCGATGCCCCATCAATCCTCCGGTGATGTTTACCTGTGAAAATCCGATATTTTTCATATGCGTCCCTCCGGATATAATATGATTTAAATCTTTTTCAACAGGGGATATCTTATTGAAATCCCTGCATTTATATGATATTATTTTATCAATTATCAGTTATTGTTTCAAGAGTCGTAATCGGAGTATA
>SVMZ01000014.1 GCA_015067185.1 Oscillospiraceae bacterium
TTTCTGTATTATTATATCTCATTCCAACCCCTAATTCAATATTCTCTCCTATCAAAAATAAAATTTTCTGTTTCCCGTGTTTCCTATATATACTGCTTCTATTCTCATCTCTTTAAGCCTCTTACATCCAATCCAAAACAGGGATAGGACTTTTTTGTGACACTTTTCCCACACAAAAAAGTCCTATCCCTATTATTTTCCATCGATTATCCCAATATCTTCTTTTGAAAGGCTTTACACAAAAAAGTCCTATCCCCTCACAAATTTTTACTATTGCGTTCTCATTCTAACTTTATTACAATAAAAACACGACATACACAATCCATACTTTTCGTGGTATTTGTATAAATAGTTACAAACATCCACTTTTTTCGTATCGGATTCACAACGATTCATCATTTCATCTCACTTATATTTGAAAATGGTTTCGTTGCAATTTAAAAAAAGGGGTCAGATATATGGCAAAACGAAAAAATCCGTCAGCAAAAGGATTGACGGCACGGGACAATAGAGGTCTCGCGTTTAAAAAGTACTTCCGTGACTACTGGCAGCTTTACATTTTGGTTCTTCCTGCTGTTGTCTTTATTGCGATCTTCGCCTACTATCCTATGTATGGTGCCCAGATCGCTTTCCGGGATTATAACCCGAAAGCTGGCATTTGGGGCAGTGAATGGGTTGGTCTTTATCATTTCAAAAGATTTGTTACTTCCAGTAACTTTTGGCCTCTGCTGAAAAACACCATTGGTATCAGTCTCTATTCTCTGATTGCCGGTTTCCCTGCACCCGTTCTTCTTGCCTTTATGCTCAATGAACTGCGTTCCAGCAAAATACGCAAAACCATTCAGATGATCACCTATGCACCGCACTTTATCTCCAGCGTTGCTGTCTGCGGCCTGATCATCCTCTTCCTTGAACGTGAAGCCGGCCTTTTTAACGTTATCCGCGGCATCTTCGGAGCAGAAGGCATTGACTTCCTCTCCGATCCCAAATACTTTAAAACCATTTATGTTATTTCCGGTATCTGGCAGGGTACCGGCTGGGGTACTATTATATATCTCGCCGCACTCTCCGGTGTTGATACGCAGATCGTTGAGGCTTCCATCATCGACGGTGCAAACAGGTTCCAGAAAATCTGGTACATAGACTTGCCGTCCATTCTTCCTACCATCGTTATTCTGCTCATCCTCAACTGCGGATCCATCCTCAATGTCGGCGGCGACAAGATCCTTCTTCTCCAGAACGCACTGAATATGGACTCCTCCGACGTAATCTCCACTTATGTATACCGTCTCGGTATTCAAAACGCACAGTTCAGCTTTACCACAGCAATTGGCCTGTTCAACTCTATCGTCAACTTTATTCTGTTGACTCTTGTTAACAAGATTGCCAACTCTCTCACCGGCTCTTCCCTGTGGTAATATAACCCCTTATGATTATGTCAAAATAAAACTATTTTAGGAGGATCGATATGAGATCTGAAAGACGGTCTTCATCAGATAAAGTTTTCGATACCGTAAACCTTATTCTGCTTGTCATTATCACTATTGTTACATTATATCCGCTTTATTTCACCGTTATCGCCTCCTTTAGTGACCCCTACGAGGTTGCCAAAGGAAACGTCATCTTCTGGCTCAAAGGCTTTACAATTGAACCTTATACCAATGTCTTCATTAACGATGATATCTGGATTGGTTACAGAAATACTATTTTCACTACGGTTATTACTGTTATTTACAACCTGGTTCTCACCATTCCCGCTGCCTATGTTATGTCCAGAAAGGGACTGAAGGGCAAGGGAATCCTGATGGCATACTTTGTGTTCACCATGTATTTTGGCGGCGGTCTGATTCCTTCTTACCTGCTTATTAAACAGCTTGGACTGATGAATTCTCTCGGTGCTCTGATTATCCCCGCCGGTTTCAGCGTATATAATATGATCATCGCCCGCACCTTCTTCCAGTCCAACATGCCGGACGAGCTTTATGAGGCCGCCAAAATCGATGGTTCCAGTGAATTCGGCATCTTTTTCAAAATCGCCCTCCCCCTTTCCGGGGCCATCATCGCCGTTATTTCCCTCTATGTTGCCGTTGCCGCATGGAACTCCTGGTTCAATGTTCTGCTCTATATCACAGATAAAAATCTGTACACTCTGCAGTATGTTCTGCGTTCCATCCTGATTCAGAACCAGACACTGAATATTATCAACACCGAGACAATGGAAAACACCGAGGCAGTTCAGGCTCTGATGAGACGTAAATACATGGCTGAGGGTATGAAATATTCTGTTATCTTCATCGCCAACCTGCCGATGCTGATTGCCTATCCCTTCGTTCAGAAACACTTTGTCAAAGGTGTTATGATCGGTGCTCTCAAGGGTTGATCCCGCTTTCTTTTCGCACTTTTACGAAGAGGGTAAGGTTTGTGGTAGCCTGACTCTCTCCGGATTGTGATAAAAAATTTAAAAATGGAGGCAAAACACATGAAAAAACTGTTAGCCCTGCTTCTCGCTCTGACAATGATCATTGTCTGCTTCGCTGGCTGCGCTGACACTACCGATGACGGTTCTTCCAAGGATACCGACAAGAGCAGTGCCGCTGCTGACGACAAAGACGATGAAAAAGACAGTGACGACGGCGATGCAGAAGACGGTCTTGTTGTAAGCAAAGACGGCTCTCTCCCCATCGTCAGCGAGAAAATCGACACCATGACCATGACTTTGCTCGTTGGTCCCACCGATAAGGACCCCAACGAAATGTGGTTCTTCAACTACTATGATCAGCTCACCAATGTTGACTGGCAGATCACTCCGATCCTCAACAGCGACTGGGGCGAAAAGAAGGCTGTTGTCATCGGTTCCGGCGACTACACCGACGTTTATTGGAGCACAGGCTGGACTACCGGCGATATCTACAACTATGGTTCTTCCGGTATTTTTATCGACCTCGCTCCTTACTATGACTATGCACCTGACTACAAAGCTGCCATGGATCTCGTTGAAGGTTCCTATCAGTATGTTACCACACCTGACGGTGCCAACTATTCCCTTGCCATGGTTAACCCCACCAACTGGTATGCTGCCAACGGCTTGACCCTCTGGATTGATTCCACCTGGCTGGCAAACCTCGGCTATGACTTCACAGACGATTATGTCATTACCACTGATGAGCTCTATGAAGTTCTCTCCGCATTTAAAACCGAAGATGCTGACGGCGATGGCAATTCCGACAATGAAATCCCCATGACCGGTTCCTGGTCCACCGATGTCAACACCAACATCCGTTCCAAAATGCTCGCTGCTTTCGGGTTCAATACTCAGGGTCTTACCACCCAGAGCATTGGTCTTCTCGACGACAAGGTTGTATTTATACCCACCACCGAGCGCTATAAGGAATACCTCATTTACATGAACAAGCTCTACACCGAAGGCCTCATCGACGTTGATATCTTCTCTCAGGATGATACTCAGGTTAAAGCTAAGGGTGCTGAAAGCAACTGCGGTTCCTTCATCTACACTGTTCCCTTCCTCATGGATCCGGAGAACCATATGGACTACATCTCCCTCGCCATTGCTTATGACGAGAACACCGATCCTCTCTGCTGGCAGGCCTCTAAGGTAGCCCCCGGTGAATTTATCATTACCGACACCTGTGAATATCCCGAAATTGCCATGGCCTGGATCAACCTCTTCTACACCCCGGAACATGCATTCAATATCATGTACGGTCCGACCATGACTATGGATCAGGATACCGGTGAGATCACCATGATCTCTGAGGATATCGTTGACACCGATCGCGGCGCTCCCGTCATCCTGGATGCCAACGGCAACTATGTCGGCGTTGACTCCTCCGAATGGCAGCCCAACTCCGAAGAGTGGACCCTGTGGGATTGGTATGCATACGACAAGCCCGTTAACGGTGCTTATGGCTCTACCCTTGGTGAAGATTATATCTTCGATAACCTCTGGCCCGGCAGACCCAAGACCTATGATGAACAGTTTGCCAACAACGAGTGGAGAATTGAACAGGGCGATGCCAATGCAAACGAAGGTTGGTGGCGTATGAACTCCATGAGATCTGACTATAAGTGGATTGTCCATGGTTATCCCACTGTTTACTTCACCGATGAGCAGCAGACCTGGCTCGATGAGAACCAGACCATCCTTGAGGACTATGTCTATCAGATGGAAGCTAAGTTTATCTCCGGTGCTGAAGACATCGCAGCAGGTTACGATGCATTCATCGCAGAGCTCGAAAAACTCGGCGCTGCTGAATACGAAAAGATCTTCATCGATGTTTATCCCAAAGCATAACTGAAAAACACTTATAAAAAACAGGTCGGTTTATCCGGCCTGTTTTTTCTTCTCCTTTGTTTTCCAATTACTGCTCTCTGTTTTCTATTGTCAAATCCCCCTCACCATGGTATAATTATATATATTGTTTCGAGTGGTACCGCTATTTTTGTTTATTCTTGATTGCAAAAACTCTATGAAACACGCTGTTATTTTTCTTTGCCCAGTTCTCTATCCAATATTCTCTTTGTCGCCTTACATTCCCGGCTGCTCTGCCAGCCTTCCGACTCCTCTCAAAAATTCGGTTTGCTCCGGCGATCCCCCACTTGCCATCCGGATTTTCATCTGCGCCGGAGTTTTGATTTTTGCTCTTGTTCTCCGGACTGTCCTTTCCAAAAAGAAGAAATAGGGAGAAAACTATGAACCGTGTTACCCTCCGCAGCTCCAAAAGAATCTATCTCATCAACCTTGAATTGGGCATGCCAACGGCCGATTCTGCCCTCAAACAGCTTTCGCAGGCGCTGCGCACTGCCAAAGCTGGCCGCTGTGTGGTTGTTAAAGTCATCCATGGCTACGGCTCTTCCGGAAAAGGCGGCTCCATTCGCTCTGCCGTTGCCAGAGAGCTGACTGCCCGCAAACAGGCAGGAACTATCCGCGAATGGGTACGCGGCGAAGATTTTTCTCCATTTGATCCCGCCTCTCGCCGTATCATCGATGCCTGTCCGGAACTTTCCGAAGACCGCGATTTCACCAGAGCCAACCACGGCATCACGATTATCTTACTTTAAAACAGAGGATTGCTATGAAAAACACCACCATCTTACTGCCGAAAACTGCAAACCAGCACCACACCCATTCTGCCAACCGCCGCCAAACTCAAAACAGGACCATCCGGCAAATCTTATTATCTTCTCTGCCCTGTCTGCTGCTTGCACCGCTGGGGCTGCTGCTCACATGGCTCTCTACCCTCAATGCCGAATTGACAGAAAAGCTGTGGTCCGCCTCTGTATATCCTATTCTTGCACAGATTGTTACCGCTGTCACCGGACTGTTTCCTTTCTCTGTTGCAGAGACGGTAATTGTCTTTGGCAGCATTGCCCTTTTGCTCTCCCTTGTTCTGTTTCTTATCCGTCTCGTGCGCTGCAAAAATAAAGCACGTCCAGCAGAGGAAACAACGGAAGAATCCGCCCCCTCTGTACGCACCCTCCGTCTCCGCATGACTGTCCGGTTTATCTCTGTGCTGCTCTCCATTGTCTCTGTCGGCTATTTTCTGTTTGTACTGATGGGAGGCATCAACTACAACCGTCTCACCTTTTCCCACTACAGCGGCCTTGAGGTACGGGAATCCTCTGTTGAAGAACTGGCCGCACTCTGTACGCATCTCGCCGAAAACACCAATGCCCTGCGGCAGCATGTCACTACAGACGAAAACGGTGTTTTCACCCTCTCGCAGAACATCTATAAAACCTCGGAACTTGCCGTAGATGCTTTCTCCGGTCTCTATCCCCGCTATCCTGTTTTAGAGGGACGATACAGCAAACCCAAGCCCGTCTTTTTCTCTGTTGCTATGTCCTATATTGACATTGCCGGTATTTTCATCCCCATGACTTCGGAATCCAATATCAATGTACATATGCCGGATTATCACATTCCTTTCACCATGTGCCATGAACAAACTCACCTGCGCGGCTTTATGCGCGAGGATGAAGCAAATTTCATTGCCTATCTTGCCTGCTGCACTTCCGGCAACATTGATTTCCAATACAGCGGTTCCCTTATTGCGCTCACCCACTCCATGAATGCTCTTTACCGCGCCGATTATGATACCTTTGCAGAAATCTATGCCACCTATTGCGATGGCATCCGCGCCGACTATGCCGCCAACCGTGAATACTGGAAGCAGTTCGAAGGTCCCGTTGCCGAAACTGCTACCAAAATCAACGACAGCTATCTCAAAGCCAATAACCAAAGTGACGGTGTACAGAGTTACGGCCGCATGGTTGATCTGCTGCTTGCTGAATTCCGTCAAACACATCCACAGGCAAACTAAAATCCTTTTAAATGACGACAAAAGAGCCGATATCCATGGGGAAGATATCGGCTCTTTTGCTCTCATCAGTATTTATTATGACTCACAGTTGTTTTTTGTCATGCGAGGAGGTTATATCAATATAAAAATATACTATTTGTATTTTCCTCTTGACTTTTTACTTTAATGATATTATAATATAAACTAATCTATATTTCAAATGTATAATATATATCGTAGATATGCTTTAATGACATATATAATTTTAATTCAGAAGGGTGATATTCTTGTACATCAGCTACGACAGTTACCGTGTTTTTTATCATGTTGCTAAACATAAAAGCTTTACACAAGCAGCAGAGGTGCTGCTGAACAACCAGCCCAATATAACACGGACCATCAAGAATCTGGAATCTCAGTTGGGCTGCACCCTTTTTATCCGTTCCAACCGCGGCGTTCAGCTCACACCGGAAGGTGAAAAACTCTATGCTCACATCCGCATCGCCTTTGAGCATATCAAAGCCGGGGAAGAGGAGCTTGCCCTTGACCGCAGTTTACACGGCGGCGTTATCACCATCGGTGTATGCTATGTGGCTGTCCATTGTTTCCTTCTGCCGGTTCTCAAACGTTTCCGCCAGCTCTATCCTGGCATTCGCCTTCGTCTCTCCAACGACTCTACTCCGCAGGCTCTCACCTCTCTCAAAAATTCTCTGGTAGATTTTGCAGTTGTCGTGTCCCCTTCTATCACCGACAAGGTTTTTAAAGAACGTCCACTCAAAACCATAAGGGATGTTGCCATTTGCGGTTCCGCTTTCTCTGACCTTGCTGAAAAGTCTCTCTCCCTGCGGGAACTCTCTGATTATCCCCTCATCTCCCTTCCCTCCAGCACACAAACCCATGACTTTTACACCAAGCTGTTTTCCGATCACGGCATCCGCTTTGCTCCGGATATTGAGGCTACTACTGCAGCACAGATTCTTCCCATGGTAAAAAACGATCTTGGTATTGGTTTTGTCCCTGAGGATTTTATCCTGAACGAAACAGATCAGCGCAACTTCTTTGTGCTTGATTTGGAGGATAACATTCCTTCGCGTACCATCACCCTTGTCAAACATACCGATCGTACACTTAGCATTGCCGCCAAGGAGTTGGAAAAGATGATTCTGGAGTTCTCGGATTCTCTCTCCAAATAATAAATCTGCTGCATCAAAATATTTTTCAAAACAAAAGCTCGTACCGATTACAGTACGAGCTTTTTTATATGGTAGGATGATTTAAAATTACTCAGCTTCCTCTACAGCAGCTTCGGGAGCATTTTTCTTTACACTCTCAATGCCGTTAAGACAACTGCTCTTGCTCTTATATCCTTCAGAAACGGCAATGATCTCACCATTTTTAGCCTTGAGTCTGAATCTGTATTCACCGGCTTTGTCGGTATACATTTCAAATTTCGGATGTTTGACAGCTTCTACATTCTCAACAGTCTGATCTTCAATCTCACCGATGCAGTTTACCTTTACACTGTTGACGCCATTCAGACAGGAGTCTTTGCTCTTATAAACCTCGGATGTAGCAATTACTTCACCATTGCCTGCCTTAAGATCAAATTTAAAACCGGTTGCTGTTGTTTTTACCACGAATTTACCCATGACATACCCTCCTGATTTATTTGTAATAAATTTTCTCGCACAACAATCTATGCTTTATTTTATTATATCATTTTTTTAAAATCATTTCAACTCTTATCTCTCGTTTTACATTCTTTATTTTTTACAGCAAAGCGGGTAAGCATTCTTCTGCTTACCCGCTTCCTTGCAAGATTTTGCGCTTATTTTTCCATTCCCTCTGCATGATGCAGTGCAACGCTCTTCGGCACTGTAACCACCTCATCATAGCAGGTAAATATCTCATCAACCATTGCCTTATCCGGCTTTTTGGTAATCAGGCTTACAATCGGAACAAGGATGAGACCAGCAACCATAGTCAATGCACCGGCATTGATCGGCGACATCCATCCGCCAAACATATTGGCAACTGTGAAACCAACACCAACAATAAAGCTGACCCAAACACCGGCTTTGGTGGTCTTCTTCCAATAGAGACCATAGAGGAACGGTGCAAGGAATGCACCGGCCAGTGCGCCCCAGGAGATACCCATCAGCTGAGCAATGAATGTGGGGGGATCCAATGCGATAACAACGGAAATAACAATAAATACCAGAACAAATATACGCATGATGAGCAGCTGTTTTTTCTCGCTCATATCCTTTTTGAAGTTATCACGGATCAGGTCAAGTGTAAGTGTAGAACTGGAGGTAAGAACCAGCGAAGAAAGGGTGGACATAGATGCGGAAAGAACCAGCACAACAACTACACCAATCAGGAGGTCCGGAAGCTTGGAAAGCATGGTGGGAACAATAGCATCGTAGATGATAGATCCATCAGCCTTCTTGATGGCATCTCCGTCAAAGAGCCGCCCAAAGCCGCCGAGGAAATAAGAACCACCAGCAATAACAACTGCAAACAAAGTAGAGATAATGGTACCAGTCTTAACAGCTTTTTCGCTCTTAATGGAGTAGAACTTCTGAACCATCTGCGGGAGACCCCATGTTCCGAGGGAGGTGAGAACAACAACACCGAGCAGGCCCCAGGGATCTGCACCGAAGAAGGATGTGTATGCACCCAGCTGACCTGCTGTTGCAGCAGACTCACTTTCGATTTGGGAGAGATTTTTAATAGCTTCCATAAAGCCGCCCTGGCCATTAAGAACAGCAGCAATAACAACTACAATACCGATCAGCATGATGATGCCCTGAATGAAGTCGTTGATTGCGGTTGCCATGTATCCGCCGAGGATAACATATACTGCGGTAAGAGCCGCCATAATGATAACACAAACAGCATAAGGAATGTTGAACGACATCTCAAACAGTCTGGAAAGACCGTTATAAACAGAAGCGGTATAAGGAATCAGGAAAACGAAGATAATTGCAGAAGCAATAATCTTGATCATACTGCTGTCGAAACGTTTGCCAAAAAAATCCGGCATGGTTGCCGAGGAGAGATGTTTGGTCATAACTCTTGTACGTCTGCCGAGGATAACCCAGGCAAGCAAACTTCCTATAATCGCGTTGCCGAGACCGATCCAAGTGGATGCCAAACCATATTTCCATCCAAACTGTCCTGCATAGCCGACAAAAACAACGGCAGAGAAATAAGATGTACCATAAGCAAAAGCCGTAAGCCACGGACCCACTGAACGTCCGCCAAGAACAAACCCGTTAACATCAGTTGCATGACGGCGGGCATAAACACCAACCGCAACCATGATTGCAAAGAAAACAATAACAATCAGTATTTTTGTAAACATTAAGATGACCTCCGAAATTTTTTTATTCTAAACATCAATGCCGGCATCAATACAGGTATATACCGCCTGCACCAAAACCGCATTTTTCTCCTGCTTTTGCGCAGTGTAAACACCGCATTTCGGAAGACCCCTTTCCTTAATTTATCACGTTCGATTCATTAACAAAAAGCTTTAAAGCCAAAAAACTTTAAATCACTAAAGCGTTCAACCGCTATTAATCATACACCTTTCTGATATCTTTGTCAACACATACTTCAGAAAATTGAATCGATACTTTTAATTTTTTTTTAGTAATTTTGCCATTCATCTCAATATTCTGCCACTTTTCAAAATCCTATTGACTAATACTCCTGCAGAAATTATAATTAAAATATTGATTGTCTCATTTTTATTACAGGAGGTTATCCCATGTCCGAAACTCCAAGAATGAAATGGTTTTCTGTTTTGGCTTCCCCTTTTGAAATAGAAGGTTTTCCCTTTTACAATGAGGAAAAACACTTTCGTCGGTTGATGCTCAACACCGTCAGCCCCATCTCTCCCACTGTTGATGAACTTGCCTGGAACACCGCCGGTGGAAAGGTACGTTTCCGTGCCAAACTGCAAAAACTGGCGCTCCGCACCAGAATAACAGTTCCTCACTTCTTTGATCATCTTACCGCCGATGCACAATGCGGATTCGATTGCTATGCAGATGATGGTACCGGACTCAAATATTATTCCACTACCCGTTTTGATCGTTCCAAAACCGAATATGAATGTACTCTTTTCGAATTGGACGAGACCCGTGAGCTCGAGATCGTCATCAACTTTCCTCTCTATTCCGGTGTCAGTGAGCTGCTGCTCGGTTTTGATGAGGCTGTCGTTCTTTCACCTCCTACCCCCAGAAGTTATGACAAAAACATTATCGTATACGGATCTTCGATCACCCAGGGAGGATGCGCCACCCGACCCGGTATGGCATATACAAATATTCTCTCACGCCGTCTGGATGCTCAGGTTATTAACCTTGGTTTTTCCGGCAGCGGATTGGCAGAAGCCGAGATCGCTGTTGAAATTGCAAAAATTCCAAATGCAGGACTGTTCCTTCTCGATTGCGAAGCAAATTGCCACAAACCTGACTGGGTTGCCGGGCATTATCCCGAATTTGTACGCATCCTTCGTGAGAGCTATCCAACCACACCCATTCTACTTCTCACCGCCAGCCCCAAAAATGTTGAGATCTTCCATCGCTGTGAGCGGGAATACCGTGCTGAAAACAAACGTATCCAGCGTGAACTTGTGGAAGAACGCCGCAGAAACGGCGATGCCAACATCTATTTCCTTGACTATGAGGACATCCTTGGAGAAGAATGGCAGGATGAAACCGTCGATGGCACCCATGCTACCGATTTAGGATTTGTCTATATGGCCAACGGTTTAACACCGGTTATCCGAAATCTTCTTTCCCTCTCTTAAAATTGTTCATACTTCTTGTTTCTCCTAAACCGAAAAGACACCGGAACGTCGTTCCGGTGTCTTTTCTTTTAAGGTGTGTTTTGAGGAGAGTAGAATGTACTCAAAACAAATATGCTGCTTTCATATTCATCCTGAGCACAGTTTTATTATACTTTATATTGGCCTTTGTTGTGTTACCCTGCCGTTAATAAAGGATAAAATTAGATTCTACAATTTATTAATTCTATACTAAACTAATTTATCAATCAAACAACGGCGTACTGAAGTATCTCTCTGCCGTATCAGGAAGAATGGTAACCACGGTCTTTCCTTCTCCCAACTTTTTGGCAAGAGCCAGTGCCGCTGCTACATTGGTTCCACTGGAAATTCCGCACATCAGCCCTTCCAGACTGGCCAGCTTTTTCGCTGTGGAAATAGCCTCTTCGTCAGTTACGATATAGATATCATCATATATATTTTTATTCAGATTATCAGGAACAATACCATCACCAATTCCCATCTGCAAATGCGTTCCGATATTGCCGCCTGCAAGGATTGCTGCATGCTCAGGTTCAACTGCCCAAATGGTAATCTGCGGATTCAGTGCTTTCAGTGTTTCACCCACACCGGATATCGTACCGCCGGTACCAACTCCGGAACAAAATCCGTCGATCGGCCCCGCTACCTGCTCCAAAATCTCCAGAGCAGTATGGTTTTTATGCACCATGGGATTGGCCGGATTGGAGAATTGCTGCGGAACAAATACACGCGGATCCTCTTCTGCCATTCTCATGGCGGTATTCAGGCATTCTGCAATACAATCGCCGATATTACCGTCATCATGCACCAGAATGACCTCTGCGCCGTAGTGCTCCACCAGTTTGCGGCGCTCTTCGCTGACAGAGTCAGGCATAATAATCTTTGTTTTATACCCCTTTACCGCACCAATCAAAGCAAGACCAATTCCCTGGTTTCCGCTGGTCGGTTCGACAATAACCGTGTCTTCCTTGATAACACCAGCCTTTTCTCCTGCCATTATCATGTTATAGGCGGTTCTCGTCTTGATCGACCCACCCACGTTCAATCCTTCATATTTTACAAGCACCTGTGCAGACCCCGGTTCTACCATTCTGTTTAAACGTATTACCGGAGTATGTCCCATTGCCTCAAGAATATTATTGTGTACCATCATTTCCACCTGCATCACCATTTATTTTTATCAAGAATTATATGTATGTATTTTCCATCGATTATATACTTTCAAGAACAAACCCGGTTATTTCACCAGCATCTGCATGGCCCAGAAAACAATCGGCAGTGTAATCAGCGCCAATATCGTTGATATGAAGCATACCTGAGCACCGGTCTTGCTGTCTCCACCGTAAGCCTCCGGGAAGATAACCGCATTCAGTCCGACCGGCATCGCATACATGGCGGTTGCCACAATGACAACCTCTTTATCCACACCAATCAGCCACAGAATACCGAACAGCAATGCCGGTATGATAATCAGTCGCCAACCGGATACGATATAAGGCTTTGGAGCAGCAATCACTCTTTTCAGAGGAATGCCGCCAAGAATAAATCCGGTCATAATCATGGCAAGCGGCGACATACATACCGACGCACTGTTACAAGCATCCAGCAGAAGCTGCGGTATTTTAATCTCCATCAATCCTGCTGCAATACCAAGGATAACAGACACAATATTGGGATTGATCAGCTTTTTTAAACTCAGTTTCTTCTGAGGATCCAGCATATAAAGTGCAACAGTATAAATAAATACTTCAAGCGGCAGGGTAAACACCATCGTGTTTGCCAATGCCTGCTCTCCGAACACCGCACTCATCATCGGATATCCGAAATAACCAATATTGGGAACGCACAGGGCATATCTGTATATATTAATCGTATCGCTGTTTTTACTGAATGCCTTTCCCATCGGCATCGCAATCAAAAACATGACCACTGTCAGAATCAGGCCGCAGATAAAATATTTCATACTGCCGGCAATCGTATCTTTGGATACGCTTTGTGCAAAGGTTTTAAAGCGGAGTGCCGGTAAAATTACATATAACAATACCTGCGACAACACTTTTCCAAATTTATCATGTGCCACTTTTGTTTTACAGAGGATAAAACCTACCGCCATAAACAGGAAAAAAATCAATGCCTGATTTAAAACGACCGTAACACTTTCACCCATAGTGAGCGCCTCCTATGCACGCACAAAATTACTATATATTTTATCACATTTTTCACTGAAAGTAAAGTGTTTATCCCTTTGTCATCCATTTTCAAATTATTTTCTTTCCTTTTCTTCTCTCCTCAGACTTTTGTTATATTTTGTGTCTTCTGTTATCATTTGTGCTTTTTCATTGCACTTCCCCTATTTTTTTGCTATAATAGTACTTCATGAAATTCTGTTTTACTGTTCTGTCTTAATTTAACATATCTGGAGAATCATTATGACACCTGAAAACATTGTATCCTGCAACAAAAACGACTTCCACATACACACCTCTATTTCCCCCTGTGCCTCTCCGGAAGCCTCCGTGGCAAGTTATATTGAAGCAGCCCACAAACTCAATTTTTCCAAAGTGGGCTTCTGCAATCATTTCTGGGATGAACTGATCCGCAGAGAAGAGATGTACTACTATGAGCCGCTGACCACCTCCTGCCTCCTGGCTATCAAAGACGAGATTCCTGGAAAGGATGAACTGAACATCTTTGTAGGCTGTGAAGCAGAGATGATCCTTGATAATTCCGTCACCTTAATGCCGGAACATGCTCATCTTTTTGACTATGCGCTGATTCCCACCACTCATTTCAACATTAAAGATGTCTGTATTGCCTCTTCCGTCAAAAAGCCGGCTGAGGTAGGAAAACTGATGGTTGAGCGTTTTATTGCCGCTGCTACCTCAGAGCTTTCCAAAGTAATCCGCACTGCTATCTGCCACCCCTTTATGCCCTACGGATTTTTTGAGGTGGGAGATGAAATCCTCTCCGGAATCACCGATTCGGAATATGAATACTGCTTCTCCACTGCTGCCGGTCTGGGAATTCCTGTGGAAGTGAACGGACGGGTATTTCAGGTAAAACAGCTGGAGATGGATCCTTCCACCGGCTTCCCGTATCAATTTCTTCGTATCATGACGATCGCCCGTGAATGCGGCTGCAAAATCTATCCCGGTTCTGATTCTCATCATGCAGACAACCTCACTCACCTGCACGGCAACCGTCTCTTCGATCGCTTTGCGGATGCCTGCAACATCACCTTCAGCGAACTGCTCTGACCTTCTTCAACGGCATAATCCTTTGATGGATTCTGCCGTTTTTCTTTTTTCGTGCCACTTGTCTTTTCCGCTGCCTTGCGTTATAATTGATTTAATCTTTCATAAAGGAGGGCTCTTTCTGCCGCCGTTAACATTGCTTATCAAGCCCGCTTCCGGACACTGCAATATGCGTTGTCAATACTGCTTCTACGCAGACGAGATGCACTGCCGCACCGAAGCTCTGCGCGGTATGATGTCCTCCGAAACACTGGAAACGATTATTTCCCAAGCCGCCGCTTATGCAGAAGGATATATCAACTGTGTCTTTCAGGGAGGAGAGCCTACGCTGGTCGGACTTGATTTTTATCGCGAGCTGATCCTTCTTCAGAAAAAATACAGCAGGTCGGGGCTCCATTTTTCCAACTCACTGCAAACCAACGGTCTGTTGATCGATGACGATTGGGCACAGTTTCTGTCGGAAAACCATTTTCTGACCGGTCTCTCTCTGGACGGCACCGCCGACCTGCACGATTCTTTCCGACCCGATTCTGCAGGACACGGAACCTTCCGCCGCGTACTTGCTGCAGCGCAGCTTCTCAAAAAACACAAAGCAGAATTCAACATTCTCTGTGTTATCAGCAATCCTGCTGCCCGCCATGGAGCAAAAATCTACCGCACACTCACCGACTACGGGTTTGAGTGGCTGCAGTTTATTCCCTGCATTCCCCCTCTTGATGGCTCTTCCCGCCCCTTTGACCTCACCCCTCAGCGTTATTTAGATTTCCTTCTCGCTGTTTTCTCCTGCTATGAAAAAGACAGGCTAAGCGGAAAACATATCAGCATCCGCTTTTTTGATGATATTCTGCGCCGTTTGGCCGGACAACCCATTACCGGCTGCGGTATGAACGGCAGATGCTACCTCAGCTTCACTATTGAAAGTGATGGGGATGTTTATCCCTGTGATTTTTATGCCATCGACCGCTATCTGCTGGGTAATATTCATGAAAACAGTTTTTCTGCCCTTGCAGATTCAGAACCTGCCAAACGGTTTCTCGAAGAATCGTTTCAGCTTCCTTCAGAATGCAGCAGCTGCGAATTTTCCCCCCTTTGCCGCGGCGGCTGCCGGCGCGACAGAGATGCCGGAGCACACCTGAGCCACAACCGTTGGTGCCGTGTCTACCGGGAATTTTATAAAACCATTCTCTCAACACACCAACATTAGAATCCAAAACAAGAAAAAGAGTGTGATTAACCATGAAACAAACTACCAATGAAAAAATAGCCTCTCTTCGTCATTCCATGAAAACCCGCGGCATCAGTGCTTATGTGATCCCCAGCGCCGACCCGCATCTGAGTGAATATTTTTCCGCTCACTGGGCAGCCCGCGCTTACTTCAGCGGATTTACAGGTTCAGCCGGTACCCTGGTTGTCACAGACAAGATGAGCGGACTTTGGACCGACGGCAGATATTATCTGCAGGCTTCCATGCAGCTTGCAGACAGCGAAATTACTCTTTTCCGCGCTGCTGATCCCGACTGTCCCAAAATTTTTGATTATCTCAGTCAATCTTTACCCAGCGGCAGCACCGTTGCCCTTGACGGTATGCTTTTCTCTGAAAATGCTTTGACTGAAGCCCGCAGCACGCTGACCAAAAAGGATATCCGCCTTTGTCTGGATTCTTCTGTTGTGGAGGAGAACTGGCCCGACCGTCCAGCAGAGTGTTTTACCGAAATATTCGAACTGGATGAAAGTCATTCCGGCTGTTCTCGTCCCGAAAAGCTCATTCAGCTTCGTTCCCGTTTAAAAGAAAAGGGTGCCGATGCTACAGTTATCGCTGGTCTGGACAGCATTGCCTGGCTGCTCAATTTACGTGCTTCCGATATTAGTAAAAGTCCGGTTTTTATCTCTTTCCTGTATATTTCCCTGGATGCTGCCTGTCTTTTCACCGAACTTTCCCGTCTTCCGGAAAACATTGCAGAAAAGCTGAAAACCGATGGCATCGAACTACGCCCTTACACTGCTCTTTCTGCCTATATCAGTGAGATTTCTATTCTTCAAAAGCTGCTCTGCGATCCGGATACCCTTAATGCCGCCATATTCAGCACCATCCGTTCCAACTCGCTGCTGGATATCATTCCCGGAAACGATCCGGTCATTGACATGAAAGCAATCAAAAATCCCTGTGAACTGCGCTGTCAACAGGAGGCCTATCTGCGCGACGGCTGCGCACTTGCCGAGTTTTTTGCAGAACTCTTTGAAAATCTCGAAAATGGAGAAACGCCCACGGAATATGAGCTGACTAAAAAACTTTCCGCCTACCGCCTTGCTCAGCCCGGCTGCACAGGAGACAGCTTCGGCGCCATCATTGCTTACCGCCAGAATGCCGCTATTGTCCACTATTCTCCCAGTCAAAACAACAGTGCTGTTATCCATCCCGAACACATGCTGCTTGTTGATAGCGGCGGACAATACCTGAACGGAACCACCGACACCACCCGCACCGTTGCCCTGGGACCGATATCCGATGAAGAAAAACGCGATTTTACTCTCGTTCTCAAAGGGCACATTGCCCTTGCCGAAGCGGTTTTCCCGGAGGGAACCACCGGGCGCAATCTGGATCCTATCTGCCGTGTTCAGCTTTGGAAATACGGCCTCAACTACCGCCACGGTACCGGACACGGCGTTGGCTTTATGCTCAATGTCCACGAAGGTCCCCACAATTTTTCCGGCAATGTGCCTCTCCGTGAAGGGATGGTCATCACCATTGAGCCCGGTTTTTATCATGACGGCAGCCACGGTATCCGCACCGAAAACGTCTATTATGTAACCAAAGCATTTTCCGGTGAGTACGGTCATTTTCTACGTTTTGAAAACTTCACACTCTTCCCCATTGATACCAACTGTGTCGATTTTGCCTTGCTTTCCACGGATGAGAAAACATGGCTTCAAAATTATAATCGCACTGTTTTGGAACAACTTTCTCCCCTTGTCAGTCACCGTGCCGAACAATGGCTCCGTCGGTTTGTATTTTAATTCTCTGCATAAAAATATCCGTATATCTGTTTTCGGGCAGATATACGGATATTTTATTGGACAAAATGAGAATTTTTCAATACTGACAACATAGAAAAATAAGGTTTTTCCGAGTATACTATACTCAAAACCGCTTATGTTTCTCTCATTTTTTTAGGGCTTGTTCCGGTAATCTCCTTGAAGTTCCGGTAAAAGGATCCCGAATCCCGATACCCACAGCAGTACATAATCTCTGTGATATCCATATCGGACTCCCGTAATAAACGGATTGCTGTCTCAATTCGTTTTTCACTCAGATATTTCCCGAGGGACATTCCGAAATAATTTTTAAATTCTGAGCAAAACATTGACCGCGACATATATACCATCTTTGCCAGTTCGTCCGTTGTCAATTCCTCAGAAGAGATATTTTCATTGATATATTCCTCTACCTGCTGCATTTGGCTGCGTCTTTTTTCAAAGGCAACCAGGTTCCGCAAATTCATGGGTTTATCGGTATATAGCCTTGCAAGCACCGCCAGCACACTGGCCAGGGCATATTTGATCACATCACGGTAACCGGCCTTTTTCTCCCTGTATTCTTCAAATAGCCGTTTGAAAACCACCTCAATATATTCTCTCTGTTCGGAGGGAACCGAAAGCTTCAACCTTAATCTTCGGCTGCCATCTGTTCTGCAGCCGGAAAGAAAACGAAGAAAACGATCGGTATCTCCGTTGGGCTCAATGATGCTCATGATGAAATCTTCCGTAAAGGAAAAAGCAATAATCTCTGCTTGTGTCTCGGTAATGGCTCTGTGTTCGATATTCGGCGGCAGAATAAAAACATCGCCTTTGGATATCACCGTGGAAACTCCGCCGATCTCGTGCCGCAGAGCTCCCTTCAGTATGTAGTACATCTGATAATAATCATGATGATGAAAGTGGGAAGCCCGTTCACTCCCTGCCATTCTTCGGATATAGAAATCCTTTTCCGAATCCGAATAATCGCTGAGCAATACCTCATCACGTTTCATTTACTCTCACCTCATTCTCGATTTTAATTCATAAACGATACTTTGTCAATATTTATATCACTCTTCTTCGCAGTTCTCCTTTTTCATTTTTAATACAGAAAGGTGATTCTATGTTTTATCTCAATATCGACGGTTTCTATGGGCTTGGCGCCTACGAAGAGCCCGAGTACCGCACCCTGTCCGACCTTCTGACTCAAATGAACAGGCTCGGCATCCATGTCAGCGTCACCGCACAGGCTGAAGGACGCGACCTCAGCGCTCTCTTCGGCAACCGCAAACTGATGCGTGACATTGCCGAAACCCCCGGTGCCAAAGGACGCATTCTTCCCTGCTTTGCCATTGCGCCCGCTCTGGCTTTTGCCGAGGATGAATATACTTACCTGCTCGACCACCTGAAAAGCGGAGAAGTAAACTTTGTTCGGGTTTATCCGAAAACCTATCGTCACCCGCTCTACCAGATCGAACGCATTCTCTCTGAAATCTCGCCCTATCGTCCTGTTGTCCTTTTGGATGCCGGCGAACTGAATACAACCGATTATCAGGATCTTATCACTCTTTCCGAGAAATTTCCGTATCTCAGCTTTATCATTACCAAAGCAGGCTGGTGGTTCTATACCCATCTCTCCGATCTTCTCTGGCGCCGCCCCAACATCCTCGCCGACATCTCCCTCTTCCATTTCCGCTCCGCCATTGAGCTGACGGTAAAACACTTTGGAAAAGAACGGGCCGTATTCGGTCTTGGCGGTGTTTCTCATAACGGTGCAGCCATGGCAGCTCTTCGCTACGCCAAAATTGATGACTCAGACAGAGCGGCCATTGCGGGAGAAAACATTCTCCGCCTGATGCCCAACCAAAAACTTGCCGATGAGCTCCGCACTAACGCGTCTCATCTCGAATCCCGTATTGCCAATTCCTATTGGAAACCCTTTATGGATGGTAAAGGCGTACAAAACACCCTTATCATCGATGCTCATACCCATATCGGTCCCATGGCCAGAGGTTGGTTTATGCCGGATGCAGAAATCGCTACCCATGTAGCCAAACTGGAAGAGGAAATGAAGCTGTTCGGCATCAGCAAGATCGTCTCCACACCGGAGCCGGCCCTGTTCGGTCATCCCATCGAGGGCTGCGAGCTGGTTGAACGCGAAATTGCCGGCAAAGAAGACCGTTTCCGCGGCTATCTTCCCTTCAATCCTTTCTATGAACAGGATATCACCGACGAATTCATCGACCGCAAACTAAACGGCGGATATTACATAGGCTTCAAAGCCATCCCCGAATACTGGCGTGTTCCCATTGACAGCCCTAAATTTGACCGGGTCTGGAAATACGCCGAAGCCCATCATCTTCCCACTCTCATCCATACCTGGGAAGGCAATGAGGGTAATGCCGCACGCTGTGCCACCGTTGCCGCCAAACATCCCGGCGCCTTCTTCATCTTCGGACATTCCGGCGGCGGCACCGCAGGACGGGAACAGGCTATAGAAGCAGCCATTCGCTATCCCAACGTCTATCTGGAATTCTGCGGCAGCTTTACCGCCCGTCAAAAATGGGAAGATACACTGAAACGTGTGGATCCCAAACGTGTCCTTTTCGGCACCGACACCTATCCCCACGACATTGCCTGGGAACTGGGACGTCTTCTCTCCTGCGATATCGATGATGCCACCCTGCGTCTTATCCTCGGCGAAAACATGCAGCGGCTCCTTGCTATGCGCATCTGATTTTACAAATTATTGATGAGGTGAATTTATGAAAATTATCTCTCTTACCGGTATGCTCGGCTACGGTTACGATCGTGACGCTCTGGTCGAAGCATTTCGAAACGATCCCCCCGAATATATCGGCGTGGATGCCGGTTCCAGCGACCCCGGCCCCTATTATCTCGGTGCGGGCAAAGCCTTCACTAACCGCAGTGCCGTCAAACGCGATACCGAAATTGCGCTGCTTCTCGCCATGGAGCATAACATTCCCTTTGTCATCGGCACGGCAGGCGGCTCCGGCAGCAGCGACCACCTGCTTTGGATGCGTGAAATCATTGAAGAAATTGCCGAAGAACAGCATCTCTCCTTCAAAATGGCCTGCATTTACACCGATGTAGATACCGAATATCTTCTGAAAAAATATCAGGACGGCAAGGTTATCCCTCTTGGACCGCAGTTACCGCCGGATGAGGAAACCATCCGCTCCTGCACCCGCATTGTCAGCCAGATTGGTGCCGGTCCGATCATGGAGGCACTGAAAAACGGCGCACAGGTGGTTCTTGCAGGAAGAGCCTGCGACACCGCCATCTATGCTGCTCCCTGCCTGATGAAAGGTTACGATCCCGGACTCGCCTATCATATGGCAAAAATTATGGAATGCGGTTCCCTTTGTGCCAAACCCGCTGCCGCTGCTGACGGTATGATCGCTGTAATCGAAAAGGACTACTTTGAGCTGACCCCCTCCAACCCCATCCGTTCCTGCAACATCACCAGTGTTGCTGCGCACACTCTCTACGAGCAATCCAGCCCTTATTTCATCACAGAGCCAGATGGCACTGCCGACCTGAGAAATTCTGTCTACGAGCAGATCACGGATCGTACCGTCCGCGTCAGCAAAAGTACCTTCAAAGAAGCGGAGACCAAAACCCTCAAACTGGAAGGTGTCTCTCTTGCCGGTTACCGTACCATCTCCTTTGCAGAAATCTGTGACCCTGCCACCATCGCTCACATCGATACCATCTTTGCCGGAGTGGTTGAGTTTGTCGCTCAGAATCTCGGAAGCACCTATCAAAGCTCCGATTATACTATTCAGCTGAGAAAATACGGCGTTCCCGCTCCGCTTGCCGACGCTACTTCCCCCATTCCCACCACCAATGCAGGTGTTTTAATTGATGTCATAGGCAAGACTCAGGCCATCGCAGATACAGTGTGTTCTCTGGTTCGCTCCCGTATGCTGCACTATGACTATGAAGGACGCAAGAGCACTGCAGGTAATCTGGCTTTTCCCTTCTCCCCCTCTGATATCAGTATGGGCGCCGTCTACCGCTTCTCTTTCTATCATCTCGTTGCTGTGGATGATCTGAATGAGACCTCACACATTGAATACGAACAGATAGGAGGCTCCAACAATGGCTAAACTGATTGATCTGGCCAAGGTTCTCCGCAGCAAAAACGCAGGCCCCCTTTGGCTGACACTGGACGTTATGTTTGATGACTCCAGAAAGATGGAAGCGGTTATTGCCTCCGGGAAATTGACCCCTGAGATCGTGGCGAAACTGTATTCCACCGACCCAGCCTATGTTACCGTTACAGAATACAGCGTTGTCAACTCCATAAAAATCACCCTTCCCCGCCGTGCTGTCAGCGGCGATATCGACGATAACGATATCTATGGCTGCCAGCAGCACCTTCCTCTCGCCGGACTTGAAATATAACTCAACAAAATTCATTGACACGGAGGTAATACAATCTCATGATTTCACGGGAAATATACGAAGAAGTCATCTTCCAGACCATCAAGCGCGGTGCAACAGAAGTACAGCAGGATGTTGTCAGCGCCTTTGAATCTGCTATCGCACGGGAAGAATCTCCCACCGCACGCAGCGGACTTGAAAAAACACTGGAGAGCATTATCCTCTCCAAAAAAAATGCCTCTCCCGCCTGCCCCGATACCGGCTGGCCCATCTTTTATTTCAAACTCGGCAATGATTGTGAGTTTGAAGGCGGCTTTATGGCCCTTGAAGAGGCTACACGCCGCGCTGTTGCTCGTGCCACCAAACAAGGCTATCTGCGTGCTACCATGAAGCATCCTCTCACCGGTTTTGACCCCGGCAACAACATCGGCAGCAATATCCCCGATTTCACCTATAAGTTCGTTCCCGGCAGCTCTATGGAAGTTTCCTATGTTGCCAAAGGCGGCGGCTCTGAATGCTTCGGCGGAACCCGCCACCGTGTCATCGCCTTCGCAGACGGTGTGACCGGGATTAAAAAATTCGTCACTGACTGCTTCATTGATTCTACCAGAGCCGGAGCCATCTGTCCTCCCTCCATTCTTGGTGTCGGCATCGGTGGTACTGCCAACGTAGCTGCCAACCTTGCCAAAGAAGCTGCTTGTCTGCGCAAAATTGGTTCCCGCCATCCTGAACCCGCTTTCGCTGAATTGGAAGATGAACTGCGGACAGCGCTGAACTCCCTGGGCATTGGTATTATGGGTGCCGGCGGCACCACTTCCCTCTTTGATGTCAACATCGAATATGCCTACACCCACATTGCCGGCATTGCAGTGGCCACCAGCAGCAACTGTATGATCGCCCGCCGCGCCACTTCCCGCATTGATGCGGATGAAACCGTTACTGCGCTTTGCGAGCCCGGCTGGTTCGAAGGCAGATAATCAAACTATTTTTTGAAATGAAGGGATGGATCACTCCATGGCAACTTATGAGATAAATATCGGACTGATCGGTGAAGGCGAAAGCTTTCCCGTGGAACAGCTCCGTATCGGAGATATCGTATACATCAGTGGCAAAGCATTCACCTGCCGTTCCCGTCTGCACCGCTGGATCTTCGATGAAGGACACCCTCTCCCCGCTGCCGCCGCGGAGCGTCAGCTTCTGATTCATGTTGGTCCCATCGTGCTCCGTGAGGGTACACCTAATGTAGATGAGACCTTTAAACTGGTCTCTTTCATGCCTACTTCCAGCATTCGCTTTGAAAAATGGGGTGCGCGTTCCGTTGAAAATTGGAACCTGAAGATGATTATCGGTAAAACCACCATGGGCGAAGAGACCATGGAAAAGATGGCAGAACTGGGCTGTGTTCATGTCTCACCGCAGAGCGTCAGCCCCAATCTCTGGCTGGAGCATATCTCCATTGAAAATGTTGAACTTTTCGATGAACTCGGCACCATTGAAGCCACCTGGCTGCTTACTCTTGACAAACTTGGGCCCTTCGTGGTAGATATCGACACTCAGGGTAACAATCTCTTTGACTTGCTCGATCCAGTCATCGAGAAAAATCGTGAGGAAGCCTATAAAATGCTTGGCATTCCCGAAGACTTTACCTATACCAAACTTTACGGAAGATAAAACACTTTTCACATCAAAACCGCCTGAACGAAACAACACGTTCAGGCGGTTTAATTTTATGCTTTCTATTCTTCTTTTTTCTGCATCAGCAGGTTATATAATGTCGGTTGAAATCCGAATTCTTTCATCACCGTTTCTGCCTCGGCAAGGGCTTCCCGTTTGTTTTTTACCGGTATATTCTTTCGTTTCACCGCCCTGATCAGCAAATTTTTAGGTGTATGCGAAAGATCCACAAATTCCAGCACCTGCGTTTTATATCCATTGTATTCCAGCAGATTGGCTCGTATAGCATCGGTAGAAAGGGCAGCCATGCGCTCTTTTATGATACCGAATTTTCCATACAGCGACAGATTCTCTGCTTTAAACTGGCTATTCAATTCATGCTGACAGCAAGGCACTGAAAAAATCATGGAGGCATCCCATTTTATCGCATTATATAATGCATAATCGGTCGCTGTATCACAGGCATGCAGAGATATAACCATGTCTATTTCATCTGCAGGTTTATAATCTTTGATATTGCCCACTTCAAAGCTTAGCTTATCATATCCGTAACGCTTTGCCGCTGCTGAGCAGTTCTCTATCACATCCCGTTTAAGATCCAGACCGATAACACGGACATCCAACTGTCTTATTTCTGTAAAATAATAGTAGAGTATAAATGTGAGGTATGACTTACCGCAGCCGAAGTCAATGATATTCAGGCTTTTCTTCTCCAGCGTTTTTACTTCGTCATCAATAATTTCAAGAAAGCGATTAATCTGGCGGTACTTGTCATACATGGCATTGACAATCTTACCTTCCGGTGTAAAAATCCCCATATCCACAAGTGCTGGAACAATTCTTCCTTCCGGAATCAGATAATCTTTTGTTTTGTTGTGATTTTCAGATATCTTCACACTTGCAGCTGCTGCTTTGGATTTATACGATACCTTCCCGTTTTTGGAAATCAGCACCATATGCTCACTTTCATTATCCCAAGCATTCAGTTGAAGAAACTTTCCCTGAAGCATCTCACAGCAGAACTTCTCCACATCCTGTTCAGAGAGATTCTGGTGAAACACCTGTGTTTTGGTGTATTGGGCCGCCTGATATCCTGCTTTCTTTTTCAGTATATCAACTCTTTTCAATTCACTGTTTTTCTCAGCCTGCTTGCTGAGTATCAGCTTTACCGGCGAATTTTTCATTATTAAAGCTATTTTTGCTTCCAAACCGCTCATTCATTAGTCCCTTCCGCAGCTTCTGTAAGCTGTAACTTTTCCTGCAAAAAGTCCAGCATATACATTTCTACATCTTTTCTGTTCAGCTCATTGAGAAGTTCGTGCCTGCAATCATTCCACAGCTTCAACGTAACATCGGTCCGTCCGTTTTCGATCAGCCTTTCGTAATAATACTTGGGAGCTTTTCCGCAGCCTCCACAGGTATCGGCTGTTCCTCCCGTAACAAGAATGGGAATATCTTTCACCTTTTTTGCCCATTTCACAGAACCAAACTCTTTTAGGGCTCCCAATAGCTCTCCGTAAGCACTTGCGGAAAACTCACCACCTGAGAGAGGATCTTTTACAAATTTCTCTATCTCCGCGGCATCCCTTGTCAGCCATGCGGCAGCCTTATAAGGATCTTTTTCGCCTTCACTCATTCCTTTTTGGGCTGCTTTACTCAAAAGAGAACTGACTGCTGTTCTTCCTTTCAACAGCGTCGTTGCTTTTGCCACAACTCCACCAAGCCCCGCCATAGGATTTTGCAGAGGTGTTCCGCAGAGGATCAGCGTCTCCGGCTCGTTGTAGCGTTCCACATAAAGGCCGGCAGCAATGCTGCCCATACTGTGTCCGAAAAGTGCTGTCGGCAGCCCCGGGTAGAGTCGCATGGCATAGTCATACAATGTGTGCATATCCTTTAGCAGATAGTCAAATCCACCCTTTTTCATCGAAAATGTTCGGGGATGCCCCATATCACTTCTGCCATGACCAATATGATCGTTAGCAAATACCGCAAACCCATTGCTTACAAGAAATCTTGCAAACCGATCGTACCTTCCGGAATGTTCATTCATACCGTGGGCAATCTGTATTACTGCACGCGGCTCTTTTTCCGGCAGCCAGCAACGAGAAAAAAGCCCCTCTTCTCCCGAAGCCGAAATCCCTGTGAGTTCTCTTGTTTCAATACCATCACTTTTTGTTGAACACAAAACATTCCGCATTCTCTCCACCCCTTTAAAAAACGATACTCTTTTTACTCTTTCTTTGCCTGAAACATCGCTTTCTCTTTAGTTCTTATCAATCATCTCAAAACACTTCTCTGTTGGTCAGCTTTTTCTTCATTTGATATCGCTTTTTTCCAGTCTGGAACTCATTTCTATCGAAAGCTTTTCCCAAAAGGAACGCAACACATCATCCTTGTAGGTACCATCTATTCTTTCTCCGGCTTCTTCTGCTGCTATATCTCCGTTGCTGGTTAGTTCCAGACAGACAACCCGGTCATCTTCCGCCATTCTTTTTCTTATCAGATATCCGAGTTCTGACAACTTTTTACACATAGCGGATGCATTGGCGGCGGCAATTCCGGTATGTTCTGCCACTGATCCTATCGTAGCCCTGTCCATACTTTTTACTGTACACAACAACTTCAGCTGCATAACTGTTAACCCATGTTTCTGAGCCACCGGTTTTATCTTCTCATCAAAAAAATCGTTCAAACTTTTCAGCGCTCTCCACACATTAAATCCTGCTTTACACTCATACATGCCAGCTCACCTCTCACCTTCGGTTATCTGCAGCTTATCTTACACAATATATATACTTTATAACAATTATATAGTATAACACTTTTTCTTAAATGTCAACTACCGTCACGGATTTAAAAAAATCATTTTACTTCTTCCTTTATCTTGTATTTTTCTTCGTCCAACAGGCAACCTTTTTCAAGGCACCGCACTACCATTTCCCGCATCATCCGGCTGCGTTCTTTTTCATCTTTCACTTCTGTTTTAAGACGTCTTCTCTCTTTCTCCAACACCGCAAGCAGTTCCCCGATATTTTCCGGCAGCACCTTTTCCACCCGTCTTCTTATCTCCGCTGCCGCAGCCGGTACCGTTCCCCCCGTAGAAATTCCAATTGACAGTTCCCCTTCACTGATCACAGACGGAAAGAAAAAATCACAAAACTCAGGGTTGTCCACTGCGTTAACAGGAATTTTTTGTTCTCTGCAATAGCGAACAACTGCTGCATTTGCTTCCATGTTCTCCTCTGCCGCGACCACAGCAAAAGCATCAGACAACATTCTCTCCCAACATTCGCCGCCAATTACTTTTTCTGAGGATGTTATAACAATAATATTCCTGCAAAAGGGCTTCATTTTTTCCACTTTATCCTGCGCCTTTTTCCCGGAGCCTGTCACTATAATTTTCTTTTCTGAAACATCTATAAAAAACGGAAAATACGGCATATGTTCATCTCCTGTAACTACTTATCCTCATAGAAATACTGCCATCCACACTCGGTAGCTACCCTGCCGAGGCCTATTCCAAATATTTCTTTGCATATCCCACTTTGAAAAAACTCCTCCGGCATACCCTTATAAATCATTCTTCCTTCGGAAATCACAACAATTTCATCGCAGTATCGCAAAGCCATCGTAATATCATGCAGTACCATGACAACCGTCTTGCCTTCTTGTGCCAGAGTGCACACCAATTCCAACAGCTTAAAGCGATGTGCTGCATCCAAAAATGCTGTCGGCTCATCCATCAATATGATCGGCGTATCCTGTGTCATTGCCGTTGCAATATATACCTTTTGGCGCATTCCGCCTGACAACTCGGAAAGCGGCTTGTCTGCCAAATCATATATCTCCAGTTTTCTCATAGCTTCTTCCGATTTCTCTACATCTGTTTTTCCGTAACGTCTTGGATATTTCAGATAGGGAAACCGTCCGTGAAGCACCATTCTCTTCACGCTAATATCCGGTATCCTCCGCTCCTGTGGAAGATATGCCACCTCTCTTGCAAGTGCTGCCGAGGAAAAACGTTCGATCTCTTTCCCGTTCACCAATACATTTCCGCTCTTTTTCTCTGCAAGTCCGATCACTGTTTTCAGCAGCGTGCTTTTTCCGCAGCCGTTGGGTCCGATAACTGCTGTCACTTTTCCTTTGGAAAAACCAACCCGCAGATCACGCAGCACCGTTTTACTTCCATACCCTGCACAGACATCTGCAAACTCAATCATACTCATAACCTCCCCTCTTTTTCAGCAGCAGGAAGACGAAGAAAGGACCACCCAGCAGTGCCATCAATATTCCTGTGGGAATTTCATAAGGAGCAAAAATACATCTTGCCATCAAATCACAGATAACCACAAAAGCAGCTCCTCCCACCGCACAAAACGGCAGCAGATGCCTGCTCTCATTCCCCGCCAACCTCCTTGATGCATGGGGAACCACCAACCCTACAAAACCGAGAAGCCCTGCAAAACTTACCGATGCTCCTGCCATTAACGCTGCCAGAATCAGTAATATCGTTCTGCTTTTTTTCACATTCATTCCCAATCCCTGTGCACTTTCTTCGCCCAGTTCCAAAATATCCAATTCATTTCTGAGCGTCATCACAACTCCCATTGCCAGCAAAATCAGGATTCCCGCCGGGATCAGCCGCGTATAGGCTACTGAAGAAAATCCACCGATCCTGAAATCCGAACTCATCATCCCCGCTTCCGGAACCAATGTAATGATTCCCTCCGAAACAGCATTAAAAAAGCTGTTTACCGCCACACCGCCCAAGATCACCGTTGCGCGGGACGCACCGATTTTCTGTGCCGTCAGTGTGATCAACATGGTTGACGCCAATGCACCGGCAAAAGCCGCTCCGGCAATGACCCAGCCCGTCATAGCCCCGACGGCACAACACACCGTTACCGCCATACCTGCTCCTGCGTTGACACCGATAATTCCCGGCGATGCCAGCTTATTTGCCAACACCCTCTGTATCACTGCCCCTGAAACCGCCAAACCTGCTCCCGAAAGCATACAGGCTGCCGTTCTCGGCAGACGGGAATACCAGAATATTCTTCCCGCTGCACTTCCTGTTCCTTCAGTCACAGCCTGCCACAAATCTGCAAGAGACAATCTGGCAGCACCGAGACAAAGACTCAGCACCGCACCGGCAGTACACAGCAAAACCACAAACAGCATCTTTTTTTTAAAATCTATCTGCACTTTTTATCACTCTCCCGCCAGGATCTGTTCCAGCTTTTCATACGCTTCTCCCCATCTTGCATTTGGCTTCAGGTTATACAGCCTTTTATCCATGATATGGACTCGCCCTTCCTTAACTGCCGTTAACTCTGCCCACATCGGATCTTCCAATAAATTTTCAATGTTTTTTGCTGCTCCCTCGCTGTCATCTCCCAGCTGAACAAAAAAGATTTCATCCGGATCTGCCTGTATGATTCGCTCTATACTCAAATTTTCCAACAGCGTGTCATCATCATCTGCAATATTGATACAGCCAAGTGAATACAGCATCTCACCTAACACATTTCCCACGCTGTTTTTAGCGCGGATGGATGAGGCAGAGGCTCTCAGCACCAACACCGTTGGAGTCTCTCCCGTTTTCTCTATCCTCTCCCGAGATTGTGCCATAACAGTCTCCACCTGCTTTTGTATCTCCAGACCGTTCTTTTCATAAAGCTCTTTCCTCCCTGTGATATCGGTGCAAATTTTCAACATTGCCAGATAGTCATCAAAATCCGCCACATCAAAATAGGCTGTCGGTATCGCTGCTGCCTCAAGGGTATCACGCCATTCTAAATTGATTCGTGTATTTGCACTGGCTATCACAAAATCCGGCTCGGCTTCAAACAGCTTTTCCAGACTGAGCTCTTTGGTTTTTCCCAAATTCACCGTTCCTTCCGGCAGTTCCAGTTCGAAATCATCCCACGCATCATCTGCGGAAGCACATATTTCACCGCCTGCCAGACACCATATCTCTGCAAAGCTTCCTAACAGTGCCGCCGTTCTCTGTGGCTGCGCTACCGTTACCTCTCTGCCCAATGCATCGGTAAATGTCACCGTATTCTCTGTAGAATAAGAATTCTCTTTTTCTGCCGCAGCACATCCCGTCAAAAATCCCATACACAACAGCAAGCACAACACGGTCTTCCAATTTTTTCTCAACATATCAATCTCTCCCTATAACAACAAGCCAGACCTCAGAGCGTTCAAGGCATACTTCTCCCTTTACAATAATCATTGTAAAATGAAAGGAAAGCATTTTAAGGCCTTGCACCGTCTCTGCGGTCCGGCAGTTTCTCAATCGGTTATTCTTTTTCGGTTTTAACAGGATATATTGCGTTTTGCCCTTTTCCTCAGCACGCCGCTGCATCACTGCTTTATTTCAACAGCTTATCCTGTACATAGTCAAAACCAAGTCTTTCAATGGTGTCGGCAAAACGCTCACCAGTTATTCCCTCATTGCGGAACAAAAGGATTGCCCGCTCCACCAAATCCAATACCTCTTCTTCGGAAATAAACACCTTGTCAAGCGGTTTTCCGTGAGCAACGCTCTTGCCCCAACGCCCGCCAAGATATACTCTGAAACCATCGGTAAATTCATCCAGTGCGCCAAAAGGACATTTGCCCTTGCAGCGTCCGCACTTGTTGCAGGCATCCGGATCGATAACCAGTTTACCTTTTTCCAGTTTGGCAACATGGATCGGACATGCTGTCTCCACCTGGCATTTCTTACAGCCGCGGCATTTGGAGATATCCGGCAGCGGTACACGCTGGCCGATAACACCAAGATCGTTAAGATTGGGTTTTACACAGTTATTGGGACATCCTCCCACCGCAATTTTAAACTTATGAGGCAGCGTTACGCTATGATAACCAATATAGAATCTCTCATGAATCTTCTCACTGAGAGCAAAGGTATCAATCAGACCATACTGACAGGTGGTTCCCTTACAGGAAACCACGGGACGAACCAGCGAACCGGTTCCACCTGTCTGCAGACCATACTGACCGAGATATTCGATCAATGCCTGAATATTATCGTATTTTACACCCTGAATTTCTATGGTGAGACGGGAGGTCATTGCCACAGAACCATCGCCAAACTTTTCTGCTGCCTGTGCAATCGCCCGCTGTTCTTCCGCAGTGATCTTTCCGTTGCGGGTAATAACCCGAACATTGAACACATCGGGATACCGTTTATCCCTGAGACAGCCCAGTCCCTTGACTTTCTTGATCTCCTCATCCGTCAATGTTCTGCCTGCACGGGATTCTGCAGCTTTGGATTCCCCATCTTTTTCATAAACTTTAACAGTAGTAGGATCAGCAGGTGTGTGCATAATAAACACTCCTGCCAGTTCCGTTTCTTCCATATCCAACTCTGCCTCTGCTGCAAAGATCAATTTATCGTATTCAACTGTCATCTCACTTCCGTCACTTACGGCACAGAAAGTTATCTGCCTCGCTTTTGTATCCACCCGGATCACTTTCTGACCAGTCATAATGCCGTATTTCTCACAGGAAGTCTCCCTATTTCCAGTATATATCGTTATATCAGCATCGTGATTTTCTCGTTCCAGCTTTGCTGCAGCCTTGACACCCGCCGCAACTCCGCCAACGATAATGACTTTCATTTTTGTCCTCTCCTTACAGTAATATATATTTATTATATCATGCTTTTTCCAACCTGTAAACGCACTTCTGCACCTTCTGTTTGTTTTTTCCTCTTTCCTCTGCAATTCCTCCCGCAAATGGCAAAACAACAAAACAAGTGTCAGTATGGTTTCCTTTTGAATAACATGGAGCAGGGCAAAATATCTTTTCATTGTTCTGATTGGAAACAGGAGGTATTATCATGAAACAAAACGAACATACATTATCCAAAATATCCGGGCAACATTTTTTTCTCGGCGCCAATACTTCATCGGGCTTTGTTTCAAAATTTGATCAGTTGGCAGACCCCAAATCCGGATGGATCCTTTTTGTGATAAAAGGAGGACCTGGAACCGGAAAATCCTCACTTATTCGAAAAGCTGCCGCAGCTGTGGAAGCATCGGGACTTGCGGTAGAATACATACACTGCTCTTCAGATGCCGATTCTCTTGACGGAGCCATATTCCCTCAGTTAAAATGTGCCGTGGCTGACGGCACCCCTCCCCATGTTATTGAACCCAAGTATCCCGGTGCCTATGAAAGCGTCATTTTTCTCAACAACTGTTGGGATGAGAAAAAACTTATCCCACAGCTTTCTGATATTATCTGTCTCTCAGAAGAAATCTCCGCTCATCATCAGCGCTGCTGCCGTTATCTTTCCATTGCTACTATGCTGCAAAATGAAGTTTATCAGCTTATCTCTCCCCATACCCTTTCCCATAAAATAGATCGTTACGCCAAAGGAATTGCTGTCAGACTCTTCTCCAAATCCGGTAGGATAAGTCCCGGGAAGAATACCTTCCGTTTTCTGAGCGCAGTTACCAACCAGGGGCGACTCTTCTTCTCAGAGACGATAAACACCCTATGTAATGAATTATATTTCATTGATGATCCCTGGGGGGTATCCTCCAAGCTGCTGTTGACCAGAATCCGCTCCCTTGCCCTTGCTCATGGCTACAACACCATCACCTGCAGCTGTCCTCTCTCCCCCTATGATAAGCCGGATCATCTCATCATTCCAGAACTGCACCTTGCTTTCCTCTCCGGGACTCCTCACCATAAAATAAAGTCATCCTCGTTCCATACCGTAGACAAACTACATATCATCCACGCTGAACGCTTTACTGAAATGGAGATGATTCGCCACAAACGTCAGCGTATCTCTTTCATTTCAAAAATGACGGAACGTATTCTTACAGATGCAGAAGAGCAGCTTGCCCATGCAAAACTTCTGCACGATAAACTCGAAACCATTTATACCGGCGCCATGGATTTTTCTGCAGTTCAAACCAAAACCGATCTTTTTATTGAAAAACTTCTGCAGCGTGCAAAAGAGATGAAACTGATTTAGCCTGTACCATCCTAACTTTTTCCTCTTTTCACGCGCAACAAAACCATTTTATAAATTCTTTTTTTAATATATTGACAATTCGCTCTTCTCTGTGTTATCTTTTAAATAACTGAAATATCTTAATAGAGAAAGCGGGATAACAATATGAATAAACCTGATATCTGGGCATATCTGATCCATCTTGGCAGCAACATGTGGTATGACGAAGGTTCCTCCAATCTTCCTTCTCTTGGTGAAGAAGCCTTCCACGAATACCGTGACTATCTTCTCTGCGACGAACCGACCTGGGACGAAGTCATTCATTTTCTTCCCACACAAGGCATCAATACGCTGATCATCGACCTTGGTGAAGGTGTTGCCTATGACACCCACCCTGAACTTGCCGTTCCCGGCACCTGGAGTAAAGATAAACTGCGCCGCAAACTGGATGAGATCCGCGCTCTCGGCATGGAACCCATCCCCAAGATCAACTTTTCCGCCTGCCACGATGCATGGATGAAGGAATACAGCCGCATGCTCAGCACCGATATCTACCGTCAGGTGGCTGCTGACCTGATTGCCGAAGTCAGCGATCTTTTCGATCATCCCCGCTATTTCCACATCGGCATGGACGAAGAGACTGCAGCACACCAGCAGAATTATGCCTACACCTTTGTCCGCGCCGAAAAACCCTGGTGGAGCGATTTCTATTACTTTGTGGATCAGGTAGAAAAAGCAGGTGCCCGCCCTTGGGTATGGTCTGACTACTATTGGGAACATCCGGATCTCTTCCGTAAACACATGCCCAAGGATGTCCTCCAGTCCAACTGGTATTACGGCGACGACTTTTTCAAAGGAAAAGACGGCAAATATAATACCTACGTTCAGACCTATGTCGATCTTGACGAAATGGGCTACGATCAGGTTCCCACCGGTTCCACATGGGGATACCTCCACAACGAAGCGCGTACCGTCCTGTTCTGCCGTGACAACATCTCCCCCGAACATCTTAAAGGCTTCATGACCGCTCCCTGGATGCTCACCGTCCCGGGCAAAAAATATTCTCTGATCGCCGATGCCGCCGTACTGGCAGATGCAAGACGTCAGGGCTATGAAAAATAAAATACACTTTTTCAGGGCATCCAATGTGATATTGGATGCCCTATTTTTTATTTTGACACAAAAATATTATTGACTTTCAAATATCATCATTCTATAATGATATTATTCTCTATGAATACCCCGCAGCTTTGAGGGAGGTTTGTTGATGCTACCCGAAATGCGATATATCGAAAATGAGCTTCTTCCCATGCTCCGCGAAAAAGCGCCTCGTTTCCAATCCAATGCACAAAAACAGCTTGCTCAATGGAAAGGGCAAAAAGGGATATGCAGCCTGCTTCTTTCTGTATCACATGTTCCGGAGACAGCCTTACTTCCCGACTATGATTTATATGAGATTCACTACGATCCCGAAAAAATGTTTGTCAAAGAATTGAAAAATGCTCTCACCACCGCTATGGCCGAGGGAGATGCTGTACCGTCTGTACGCGCCAATGTTGGCTGCGGTGCCCTTTGTACCCTTTACGGCGGTCTTTCTCAGTCCTTTTTCTCTGATAAAATGCCCTGGCTTCTAAAACACCTTACCCTGGAACAACTTGAGGAACTCACTGTAGAAAATCTTGAGGAGTCCCCCGAATTTAAAGCAGGCCTTGATCAGATGCGTTTTATGAAAGAGATGCTGGAAGGGACGGGAATTGAAATCTACCCTATGGACTTGCAGGGACCAATCGACATGGCACATCTTCTTATGGGTGATGAATTTTTCTATGCTCTCTATGATGATCCTGACTTGGTACACAAGGTATTGGAGCTGTCTCTGGCCGCAGAAATTTACGGCATGGAAAAATGCTTTGAAATCATTGCTCCGCGGGATTATGTCTGCCATTACAATAATCTTGTTCTCCCTGCAGATAAACCTCTAAAAATTAGTGAAGACACCAGTACTCTCCTCTGCGAAAATCACCTTCTTGAATATATGAAGCCTTATACTGAGCGGCTTTTGTCACATTTCAACGGCGGCTATATTCATTACTGCGGAGACAACAAACATCTGCTTCAACTGGTTCCCACTCTTTCCCACAATATCGGTCTTAACTTTGGAAATCCCGAACGTCATGATCCCAAAATGGTGCTGGATATGCTTGCCGAAAAAGGGTTATATTATTACGGTGCTTTTCCTCAGCTTTCGACCATCGAAACTGCCAAACTCTCCCTTCGTGATGACGGGCATTTTAATTGTTTTATCACAGCTTCTTGCCGGATGGAAGAACAGGATCGTTTCATTGAAGAATTTAACCATTCTATTTTTTAATTATATAACAGGCACCTGTAATTTTTTGCGGGTGCTTGTTCTTTTTTATATTTTTCCAATCTCCCCTCCTACAGAAACCATGCTGATCAAACTTAAAGATATGCCCAATGGCTTCTTCTGTATTCGCTGGGGGTCATATTTGTTATTGATTTAAAAATCTTTGAAAAGTAATAATGATTTTGAAATCCGCACCGATCTGCAATCTCTGAAATGGCACTGTTATCCTCACGCAAAAATATTTTGGCCTGTTTGATTCTCAAATCGGTAATAAACTTTACCGGTGATGTGTGGTATATCTGCCCAAATATCCTTCGGAAATGTCCTTCACTTATTCCATATCGTTTGCTCAACCCGGACACACTGAGTTCTTTATCGGAAATATGCTGCAAAATATATTCCGCAGTTTCTTCCATCTGTCTTTTTCGGGTTCCCCCCACATATTGTGAAAGGCTGATTTTGGTAATCTCAAAACAAATTTGATAGAGCAGCGACCAACAATAGATCTTATCTGCGAAATCCCCCAGTGTCCACAGTTTATAAAATTTTTCAAACAAACTTTCCAGCAGGGCAATCCCTTTGTCGCTGAATATTTCATTTTCAAAAATAATGCCGTCCGGATTTTCAAAAAAGAAATCGACATAGATAAATGTATAGTGCTCATCCGTTACCTCGATAGAGTACCGACTGTTATGCGACAGATAAATAATACTGTCTGGTTTTGCTGTAACAGTTTTTTCCTCAAAGAAATAGGTTGCTTCTCCGGTGAGCACATACACCAGACAATCGCTGTGACGTCTCTCACAATTTACATTGGAAGGCCGTATCTGACCTCTATAAATATCTGTGATGCTCTTTATCCTGAGTTCCTTTTCTGTTATTTTCACCATGTATCCCTCCCTGTTTTTTATTTTACTTCATTTCTCTTTCAAACGCAATTATTTATGTTTGAAAAATAATAATTATTCAGTTTCTTTATTTACAAAGCACCAGCTTTGAAGTAATATAATAACAACTTTTCATAAGCGGTTCAGAAATAAATACCGGAGGGAAAAACTATGTGGAACACTTTTAACACCTGCAAAGATATCCTTAAAAATCAATACGAAGAAAACAACTGGCAAGATGGACTTTCCCCCGACACTCTTAAAAATAAAACAGATGAATTACTTGAACGTTATCGGGATGCTTCTCTTGCCAAATGCAAAGCGGAACTTATCTCCTTTCTCCTTGAAAACGCCCCGCTGGATATCCATCCGCAGGAGATTTTTGCTGATAAGATTCATCACTGTGGAATTATCCAGGCATTTACCCATGAGAGGGTTCGTTTGCTGAAAGACACCGCAGCCCGGGAGGCGGCAGAAGCCGCTTTTCCCTTTGAAAAACAAAACGTTTTCAAAGCAACTATGGATTTCGGGCATATTGCTCCCGACTGGGAATACGTCTTACGCAAGGGAATCCCCGGCATCATAACCGACCTTGAATTTCTTCAAACCAAAGCCCTCGACAAAAAGCAGCAGGAATATTATGAAACCACATTGACTGTCTATTATTCCATCAAACGCTGTATTTTGCGTTTTGCCGCTCTTGCCGAAAAACTCAACACAGAAAAATCCCAATTTATGGCCGATAATCTGCGTCAGCTTACGCTGTCTGCCCCACAGACACTGGCACAGGCCATGCAGCTTACCTTGCTCTTTTACAGCTTCCAAATGGGATTCGACACCGTTATTGTTCGTTCTCTTGGCGGGCTTGACCGTCTCTACAATCCCTTCTATCAAAACGATCTGCAAAGCGGATGCTTTACCCGTGCTCAGCTCGAGGAGATTACCTGTTATTTTCTCTGGAAAACCAGTGCCATCAAAGCTGCTGCTAATCTTCCCTTCTACATCTGCGGCATGGATTCCTGCGGCAACGATGCCACCAATGAATATACCCTGCTGCTTCTGGAACAATACCGTGCTTTGGATCTCTATGACCCCAAGCTTCACGTCATGTATCATAAAAAGATGGATGCCCGTGTGTTGTCACTGATTCTGACTATGATACGTGAAGGCAAAAACAGTTTTGTCTTTATGAATACTCCCGTTATATCCAAAGCACTGGAAAACATTGGAATTGCCAAAGAAGATGCCAAAAAGGTTATTATATATGGCTGCTATGAGGCTGCCGCAGAGGGAACAGAAGTCCCTTCCACCTGCGGTGGTATGGTCAATCTTGCAAAAGCAGTAGAATTGGCTATCCACAACGGCTTTGACCCACTTAGCGGTACACAACTCTCGCCGAAAACAGGGGAGCATTTTGATACCTTTGAGGATTTCTATGCTGCCGTTATCACTCAGCTTACCCATTATACCACCCTCTGTATGGATACGATTGCCTCTTATGAGCCTCATTATCATACCGTCTGTCCTTCGCTTATCATGTCTCCCACCTATCGCTCCAGCCGTGAATCCGGTATTGATCTTTACAGCGGCGGTGCCGTATACAACAACACCTCCATTGTAGGAGCAGGCCTTGCTACCCTTATAGACAGCCTGATTGCCGTAAAAAAAGCGGTATTTGATGATAAACACCTTACACTTGAAGAACTCAGGACTCATCTTCTCTCCAACTGGGAATCCTCCCCTTCCCTTCGATTGCGTATACTTTCCGCCTACCCCAAATTCGGCAATAATCACTCCGAAGCTGATTCACTTACTCTCGATATCTACAACCGTTTTTCTTCTCTGATCAATGGACGCCAAAACGGCAGAGGCGGTGTTTTTCGCTGCGGTATCTTCTCCGTTGATTGGCGCTTCTGGATGGGGAAAAACACCGGAGCCACTCCGGATGGCAGAAAAAACGGCGAACCTCTTTCTAAAAATCTGGCCGCCTCCCTCGGTCAGGATAAAAAGGGAGTCACCTCCTATCTCAACTCGCTGTTAAAGCTGGATTCCACCAAAGTCCCGGATGGATATGTGGCAGATGTAGCACTGCACCACTCCGCTGTCCGGGGTGAAGAGGGTATGCACGCATTCCATACGCTGCTGCACACCTTTTTGTCTCTGGGAGGTTTTGCCATTCACTTTAACATTCTTACCCCGCAAATCCTGAGAGAAGCACAAAAAGAACCTGAAAAATATCAAAATCTGCAGATCCGTCTCTGCGGCTGGAACGTTCGCTTTGTTGATCTGAGCAAAGCGGAGCAGGATGAATTTATCAGGCAATCCGAAAATACATTGTAATGGAGTTTACCATGAACGCTGTCATCTCTGATATCAAACGTTTTGCTGTCCACGACGGGCCCGGAATCAGAACCACCGTATTTTTTAAAGGCTGCCCTCTCAACTGTGTCTGGTGCCACAATCCGGAGAGTATCTCTCTTCACCCGCAAACAGCCTATTATCGGGAAAAATGCATTTCCTGCGGTATCTGTGCAGAGGTTTGCCCCGAAAAAGCTCATATCTTCACAGCAGAAGGACACATCTTTGATCGTTCCCGCTGCCGTGCCTGCGGTATCTGTGAAGAAACCTGCTTTGGACAAAGTTTAAAGCACTATGGAAAAGAAATGACTGTAGAAGAGCTTCTTGATATACTGTTGGAAGACAAGGCTTTTTACGATCAGTCCGGAGGCGGAATCACCCTTTCCGGAGGAGAATGCCTGGTGCAGCCTGCGGTCTGCACCGAGCTCTTAAAACAATGCAAAGAAAAGGGACTTCACACCGCTGTTGACACCTGCGGTTTTGTCCCTCAAAATATTTTTGAGCGCATCCTACCTTATACGGATCTCTTTCTCTACGATCTGAAAGCCATAGATGAGGAGATCCATATCCAATGTACCGGCCGCAGCAATCAGCTAATTCTGGAAAACCTCCGGTATCTCGTTCAAAAACATTGCCGTGTTGAAATCCGCATCCCCTATGTCCCCGGTTGGAATGACAAACAGCTTCCCTCCATCATCTCATTTCTTCGCGAGCTGGATCCTCTCCCTGATGTAAAATTACTGCCCTATCATCCTTTTTCCGATTCCAAACATGATGCCCTCGGTTCTCAAAACAACTTTTCTGCACAGGCCCCCTCTGCCTGTGAGGTTCAAACCGCAGAGCAATTGCTTTCCTCCCTCCGAATCAGAACATGAATATCTGCTTCATGGCTTCTTTTCTCTTTAAATTATCTGTTAAACCTCTACTCAAAAGGTTGACTTTGCGCCGAAAAAACGTATAATTAAAAGTAGCGACAGTCTGACGCGGGCTGCCGCGCTTTCGTTTGGAAAGGAGTGACCCTTCTGCGGTTTACCGATATTTTTAAAGCCCTTTTGCTGCGTCGTTCTGCCGCTCTTCTCCTGTTGTTGACAGTATTGTTTTCTTTCTGCAGCTGCAGCACCAATGTTGATCTTTCCGATGTTGCACAGGCAGCTGATATTCTTCCCTTCGTCTCCGGAGAAGAAGAGGAGGAAGCCATTGAAAACTCAGAAAATAACACACTCAATATTCGTGCTTCAGAGACCAATATCGGCATGATTGTGCGTGAAATCTACGCTGAAGACGTGTGCAAAGGCATTCTTGTTGCCAACGACAAAGACCTGGAAGAGGTTTTCTTGATAGCTCCCGAAAAAATTATGGAATATCGCATTTTATATACGGAGGGAACCTACGGTGTTCAGGATCTTTGTGTAATCAAACCGGCTGATGGCTGCAAGGATGAAATACTGGAATCCTTGCGCCAGAGGAAAGACTCCCGCACCTCATTTTTCGAACACTATGACGTTAACGACGCCTACGATATCATGCAGCACGCCGAAATTTACACACAAGGTGAATATATCATATATCTGGCTGTCGAAGATATGGAAGCGGCCAAACTGATCGTTGATAAATACATTCCCTATTAAAAAAGACATAATCCACATAACGGAGGACGGCATTGATGGAGATACTTGCAAAAGAAAAATATCAGGAATTTGAAGATTTTGCTGAACAAACCTGGCATAAAAACGGAAACTTCACTCAGTCTCTTGAGTGGATCGAACTTAAAGCCAACTGGGGACATGAAATTGTCGTTTCCAGAAATGATTGCGGAGAAATTGTTGGCGCTATGCTGATCCTTATGCAGAAATTGCCTATCTTCGGCTGGAATCTGCTCTATTCTCCTCATGGTCCCGTTTGCGATTACCATGACAAAGCGGTCATGAAGGATCTTCTTGACGGAGCAAAAGAGGTTGCCAAACGTCATCATGGTTTTATGATCAAAGTTGACCCCTGTGTCAGAGAAACGGATGAAGAAACCATCCGTGAATTTACTGACCTTGGCTACACCTTTGAACCCGGCAAAAAAGATTTTGAAACCATTCAGGTTCGCTTCAACTACGGTCTTACCGATATCTACGGCAAAACCGAAGAAGAAGTTCTCATGAGCTTTACACAGAAAACCCGCTATAACATCCGTGTTGCCATGAAACACGGTGTAGAGTGCCGCATCTGCGATAAATCCTATCTCCCCGAATTTTATCGTCTGATGAAAGTCACCGCCGTTCGCGATAACTTCATCCCCCGTCCCCTCTCCTATTTTGAGCATATGATGGACGTTTTCGGCGACAAACTTCGCCTGTATATGTGCTTCTATGAGGACAAAGCCGTATCCGGTGCCATCTGTGTGCAGATGGCAGGCAAGACATGGTATGTCTTCGGTGCCTCCGATAACGAATACCGCAATGTGATGCCCAACTACCTCATGCAGTGGTCCATGATCCGCTGGGCCATTGAGGGCAACTGCTTCCTCTATGACTTCCTTGGCATCCCCGTTAATGCCGACCCCAACAGCCCGATGATCGGTGTCTACCGCTTCAAGAAGGGCTTCAACGGCGAAATTCTCGGTTATGTCGGTGAGTTTGACTATGTTGTCAACAAGTTCTATACCTGGGTATTCAACACTGCCAATCAGGCAAGACATCTCTATTATTCTGTTATCGGCTGGCTGAGAGCCAAAAAGAACCATACCGGTGCTTTTAAGAAGCCTGCCAAAGAACAGGAAAAACCCGCTGCAAACAGTGAAGAAAAATAAATCACAAAAGGATGATCGTTCATGCGTATACTTTCTCCGGAACGCTTTGAAGAATACGAAAATTTTGTCAAAAACCATAAGAACGGCAGCTTTACCCAGTCTATCCGCTGGCCCAAGGTAAAGCCCAACTGGGAAAGCGCTGTCATCGTCTCGGAAGATGCTGACGGCAATATTGTAGGCTCCATGCTGGTGCTGATCCTCCCCAACGCCAAAAAAGACGGCTATGCTTTGATGTATGCTCCCCGCGGTCCTGTCTGTGACTACTATGACCGCGATGTCATCGCCGATCTTCTCGAAGGTGTCAAGCAGCTTGGTAAAGAGTGGAATGCCAACATTTTTAAGGTAGACCCCTTTATTCTCGCCTCCGATCAGAAGGGCATCGACATCTTCACCTCTCTCGGCTTCAAGTTTACCCCTGGTGCCAAGTTTCACGAGACTATTCAGACCCGTGAAAACTATATGCTTCTCGGACTCAAAGGCAAAACCGAAGAGGAACTTTTCCTTCACTTTGACCGCAAGACCCGTTACTATATCCGTTTTGCAGAACGCCGCGGTGTCACCTGTGAAATCTGCGACAGCTCCCGTATCGATGACTTCTACGAAGTCTATGCCAAAACCGGTGAGCGTCAGAGCTTTTCCATCCGCCCCAAGTCCTATCTGAAAAACTTTATCGATGTTTATGGTGACGATGTTCGCCTCTATATGTGCTATTATGACGGTAAACCCGTATCCGGCGCCATCACTGTCACCTATGCCGGCAAAACCGCACACATCTACGGCGGCTCCTCCAACGATTACCGCGAGTTCCACCCCAATGACTATATGCAGTGGAACATGATGAAATGGGCTATCCAGAGTGGCAGTGAGCACTATGATTTTCAGGGCGTCTGCACTGATCCTGCTGAGAGCGAAGAACTCTATGGAGTCTACCTCTTTAAATGCAAATTCAACGGTGAAGTGGTTGAATTTGCCGGTGAATTTATCTGGGACGAGTTTTAATCCACTCTTTTTCCACCATAAGGCAATTTACGACCGCTACACCGAACTGTTGCGGTCGTTTTATTTTACTGATATAAAGTGAATATCATTTATCATACTTAAACATCATCCACACATTTTGCAGCCATCTCTTTCGGGCTATTCTGCAAAACCATTTCTACAGAATCACTTTCACCATAGAATCACACAAAAACCAAGGATACATCACTGTTCCTTGGTTTTCTTCTTTCCCAATATCATTTTTGATTACATACCGACAGGCTGCTGTTCCCGGAATCTTCTGTCAATTTCCTCTCCTGCCGGTGTGGCACAGATTCCCCCCAGACTGGTACAGCGCAATTCTCTTGGCAGCAATTTTCCCACGGCCAGCATTGCCTGTACGCACTGATCGAACGGAATCATCGGATCATATCCTCCTACCGCGAGATTGGCACTGACAACGGCATTGGCAATCGCAACCGAGTTGCGGGTAATGCAGGGAACAACTGTGCATCCAGCCAAAGGATCGCAAATCAATCCCATCAAATTTTGCAGGGCAATTCCTGCACTATTCAACACCTGCTGCACCGTTCCCTCCAATAAATATGCCGCAGCGTCGGCAGCCATACTGCTGGCAGAACCATTTTCGGCCTGACAGGCCGCTACTTCAGCTGCGAAGGTTGCCTGTTCACTGATAAATACTCCTACAAGTCCCGCTACCAAAAGCGCTTGCATCATTTTCTCACGGCTGCAGTCCATAGTACGCTGCATAGAAAAAAGCATACCGCCCAAAACGCCGCAGGAACCTGCTGTCGGTCCGGCACAGACCTTACCTGCGTTATTATTATTCTCCATAATGGCGGTAGCATATGCCGGTGCATAGTTCAGTACACCGATATCAAAGGTTTTCTTTTCTTTGGTTGCCTCATATATCTCTCCGGCTGAAATTTTCCAAAGCCCCTTTTCATCCGGCTTCACCTGCAATCCCTCTTGAATCGACTCTTCCATCGTATCCAGAAGCATCTCCGCATAAGCAATTACCTGCTCCTTTGTCCAGCCGGAACGCTGCGCCTCATAATACACCGCTGCTTCCCAGAGTTCCATCGGATTTTCCCTCAGAAAATCCTGCAATTCTGCTGCGCTGCAAAACGGTGCTGTACCATCCCTCGTATCTTCCACCGGCATCACCGGCGGTATGTAACGCACCCGTGCCTCCATGTTTTGCCGCAGTATTTTCAATAATCCCTCCGCTGGTTTGCTGAAAATATGATACAGACTCAGCTTTCCCTCCTGATCTGTCAGTTTTTCAAAGGGTATCCCTCTTTCCCGCAGGATGTTCTCACAGCACGTTTCATTATCCGTTTTTTCCGCGCCGGATATTACCGCCAGCAAGTGCGCATCGCCTTTTAACAATACCTTTGTTCCGCAAATTTCCACAATCTCCACAGCACCGCCGCCAACTGAAAATGTGGTGGCACTTACCTCGTCATGTCCATTTGAAAGATGAATATAGGCTGTATTGGGGTGCGGCATTGGAATATCAGGTAAAAAGGAAAATTTAACTTCTACTCCCTTTTCTTCTGCCATAGCAAAGGAATTTTTAAATTCCTCACAGGTAATCTCATATCCCAAAATACCTCCGACAAAGGCTCGCCCACTACCCTGTCCGATATAGGTTGCCTTATAGGAGCTCTTCTCCGGAAAGCGAATATCGATAAGCGTTACATCTTCCATCAATGCCCCAACCATCAACCCAATTCTTCCCGGTCCTGCCGTGTGCGAACTGGATGGACCTGTCATAACCGGCCCCAAAACATCGTTAAATATACTGGTTTGATATTTATCCACCATTTTTCCTCCATCTCTATCTACAAACTATATTGTCTTCATTCTTATTGCCTTCATTGCATTAGTATTTATTTTATCATATCAAAGTTATCAGCTCAATAGGTAATTTTTCAATCTCTGCTCTTATGCCGTCTTCTTTATGACCATTTATCGCCTTCTTTTTCTATATATCACACCATGAAATGATGTTCCCTGTCAAAAAGTTGAAATGAAACAAAGAATATGCTATACTGTTTTCAAAACACCTCATTGATGAAAGGCGGCATCAGCATGCATTCCGTACGCATCTGCGAAATCCCTCACTGTAAAATGGTCTCCTCGGGGGTGGGGATGTTTGGTGAGGAAAGCTTTGAAAAATTTGATCAGTGGTTTTCTTCCCTTCCCCGCAGTATTTTTCCAAAAGACTTTCTGTTCTGGGATAACAGCAACCCGGAAAAAGCAGGATTTCACTGGCTGTATCTTTACGAGGAGGGAATGATCGTTCCTGATTGTTTCGATATCATCGACTTTCAGGGCGGACTTTACGCCGTTGCTACCGATATTGATCAGCAGACAGACACAGCTGCCATGAAAACGGAGGTCGACACTTTTTTATCCGCAAACGGCTTGGAACGCGACTCTTCCCGTCCCGACCTTGGCAATATTATCTCCTCTCCTCTTGTCCACAATATCCTCGGATACGACCAGATGGACTACTATATCCCTGTCAAAATCAAAGGATAATTTTTCTATGTCAGCAGTTCTGTACAGAGATGTTCAGAGTGGAGCTATTTTCCTCATTCTTTTGTCCTCTTCAGATAATTCTCCGCCATTCAATTCCAAAATATGCAAAACGGCATTACTCCGTCTATATTCCGGAGTAATGCCGTTTGATTTTCCATTTTCCTTAAAAAGTCTTCTCTATGCAGACTCTCTCATTAGAGAGCTGCAATCTCCTGTGTCACCTTCAGGAAGATGTCGATATCTTCCATGGAGTTGCAGTGCAGCGGCGAGATACGTACCGCACCCTGAATATCGAAGGATTCCAGCATGCGTTTGGAGTAGATGCTGGAAATGAGTCTGTCATATACGATAACGCCGCGCTTTTCATATTCACGGACAGCCTGTGTATAGCCGATGTTGGAAAAGCCCATGGCAAGAATCAGATCTCTGGTGGTGAGATCTTCATAATCCAGATAGACTTCCACATTTTCCATGTGGCGCAAACCGGGCAGTTCATCGGTACCTTCCAGCATATGGTAGAGCAACGCTCTTTCCTGCAGCTTGATGCGGGTCATACCTTCTACAAACAGCGCTCTTCTATCCTGACTCTCGATATATTTGCCGCCCAGCCAGCATACATAGTCAACAATAGCAGTAATCGCGGCAAACTGTGTAGGAGCAGGACTTCCCAGCTCCCAAACACCGGCGGCATTGCCTGCCAGTTTGTGGTGAGGCAGCTTGGCTACACGTTCAGAGACATATGCAATACCGGAACCGCGGTATGCAAAGAATTTATAAGGAGCAAAATTGATGGCATCTACCGGAGTCTTTGCCAGATCGATCACTCCGTGGGGAGCATGCTGAACGGCATCCACAACAATATAGAGATCCGGTTTGACGGCTCTGGCCTGACGAACAATCTCTTCCATATCATAAATGGCACCGGTAATGTTGGATGCATACATAACACTGAGCAAAACCGTGTTTTCATCAATCAGCTTTGCAATCTCTTCCGGATCCACACCGCCGGTAAGCTTATTGCTTTGAGCAACACGCAGTTCACGGCCGGTCTTCTCTGCGTAATAGCTGACGGCATCGAAAGCAGACGGATGCTCCAAAACAGAAGTGACAATATTGGTGCCGGGAATATTTTCCGCAACGGCGCCTACCATCTGAAACATAACCTGTGAAGCAGTGAGAGAAGTGAGAATACTGCCGCTCTCCGGCGCATTGAGAATGATTCTTACATCCTCTTCACCTTTTTTCTGCACATCCTGCAGATAGAGAGCCATATTGTGGATACGCTCCGGGCAATCGGGAATGGAATCCAGTTCTACAAAACACTTTTCTACCTCTTTCAGACGGAAAGAGCCTCCGGCATTATCAAAATACTGACGCTTACCGACAAATTTATCCTCATCCAGATATAAAAACTTATCGCGTACCTCCTGCATGATTTCGGGAGAAAACGCAAGACCGTTGGGATAATTCATATTCATATTCCTTTCTCTTCTTATTTTTTACAGACTTCGCCGTCTTTCAGTATCATTTCGTCATCCGCCCAAAGGTTGGGAGCCTTAAAGATCATATCTATATGGTACGGACTTTTTGTTGTTCCTCCAAAACCGGTGTTGTCACCACAGGCCAGGTGGACGGTGCCTCCGCAGCCCTCATCCTCCAGCATGCTGCCGCGCAGACGGCACATGGGGTTTAATCCCAGACCGATTTCTCCGATGCAGTAGACATTTGGATCATGGAAACCGGCCAGCAAGTTCTCCAGAATTTTTGCCTGAGCTCCGCCGTCAATGGCAGTAATACGTCCATCGGTAATTGTCAGACGTATCTCATCCCTGATCAGTCCCAACAGTGGATGCGGTATACTGCCGTCGATATATACCACACCGTTCGCCGTACCTTCCACTGCACAGGTGGCACATTCAATATCGGGAGGAGATGAAGAAACTCCGGCCTGCAAGCTGCGTCCAAACTGAGGATACGGCATTCTTCCTTCGATGGAGCAAGTAAAATCGGTTCCTGCCGCCGTGGTAATACGGCACGTTTTTTTGCCTTTGAATTGCTCTGCAACGCCTGCACAAATTTTTCCCACTGCCTCAAAATCACAGAGCAGCCCGCCATCTTCCATCATGGCCGGACTGTAATCCACCATATTGACAAAACGGGCTCCATTGGCTACGGCATCTTTGCGTGCCTGCGAGTGAAACAACGAAAACTTAGTGCAGCCAAAAATCACATCGGCCGCCTTCATGGCTGCTGCTGCCTGTGCTGTCGGCTCCTGTCCATGCATGGTGCGTTCGTCCATCATGATCAGGGAGCGGTTTGGAAATGCTTCGGTAGCATCCCACATAATTTTCGCCACCGGATAACTGGTGGGATCCGTTACAAACAGGATTTTTTCTTCCGATTTGCATTCCGAACATATTGTTAAAAGAGTCTGCGCTGCTGTGTTCTGTTTCATGCCTTCTCCTTTCGCATGCATCTTGCATGTAAGTTGTATTAAAAAAAGTATACTCTACAAACCCCACTCTGTCAAGTCCTACCTGTTATCTAAAATAACAAACTCAAAAGACACAGAACAAAACCCTCTCTAAAATCGACATGCCGTCATTCTTTGCCCTACTGAAGCGGATAGTCTCTTTTATGTAAGCTTTATCTGTGTCTTTTTCTTTTCTATTCTTTCCACACAAAATGATAATTGATCGCTTCGCCACCGTCAACAAGAATGTTTTGTCCGGTGCAGAAGGTATTGGTAACCGTCAGGAAATAGGACCACTCCGCAATTTCTTCGGGAGTTGCCCACCTTTTGAGCGGAGTCTCATTCATAATCTGCGTCCAAAGTTCCGGATCATTTATGACACACTCATTGAGAGGCGTCAGCACACCGCCGGGATCAAGACTGTTGCAGGTAGCGCCATACTTTGCAACACGCAGCGCAACATTTTTTGTGTAGGACAGGATTCCACCCTTACTTGCACAGTATTCCGGAAACTCTGCCCCGGTGTGAGCACTTGCTGAGCCAATATTCAGAATGGCGCGTATTCTCTCCTGAATACCGTATTTTTCGGTAATATGAATCAGCGCCTTCAAATTAATATCAATATCATCCTCGTTTTGTGTTCCCGCATTGTTGATCAAAATATTGACCTCTCCAACAGCGGGAAGTCTGTCATAATCACGGATATCACACTGATAGTGGACATAGTTCTCATGGCAAATTCCTGCCTCTTGACGGTCAATTCCACTTACTTTATGTCCGTCTTTTAAAAAACGTTCAGCAACCGCCTTTCCTATTCCCTGCGATGTCCCTGTTATCAAAACATTCATTGCAATTCACCTCCGTTGATATAGTCAAGATACTCCCTGCCAATGTGATTGTTTTTCCATTTTGTCACAATCCGATAACCGAAGGGGGAAAAGATAATTTCCATAAGCAATTCAGCAACCGCACCGGTCAAAGCGCAGGCGGTACACTGCCATACGGTCCAATGAAAGCCGTCCCAAAATACCGGAGCAAAGCCGACGAAAACAATAACCGAAAAAATCAGGTTATCCAAAAACTGCCCGATAAAGGTAGAAATATACGTTCTGGCTGTGTATGCAAGCTTGCCGTCCGGATTATTCCGAAACATACTGCCGATTGCCCAATTTAAAAAATTATTGATAACCGCTGATACCAAAAAGGCAATGGTGCTGCCCAAAAGAATAAACCACGTGCCTCCGAGAATCCCATTCAGCGCAGTATAATCATCTGCATTGGATGGGATGATACTGGCAATATAAAAAATCAGACAGGTGAGCATGTTGATGGAAGAAGCAAGAAGTGCAATTTTATTGGAGGCCTTGGGGCCAAAATACTTGGTGATGATATCCATGCACATAAAAGAAAGCCAGGATATCAGAATGCCTCCATCCAAAGCAATCCATTCAGCCTGAAACAATGTCTTGTTTGCCAACAGATTCATACAGATTACGCTGACAACAAACAAGGAGACCACCGTTGCCGGAATGCACCTGAGCAGAAGTTCTGTTTCTTTCCTCTCTTTTTTTACCCAAACGGCAAACCTTGTAAAGGAATGTGTACGTTTTCTCTCTTTATTACCCATTTTTTCTCCAAATAAAAAGTAGTTTTACAAAACAGAAAACTACCTCACAAACAAAAAATGACTTCGCAAAACGCAAAGCCACTACAATCCTTATTATGAATAGCAGTCCTGGTTTTGTTTAACGACAGGATGGTACAAATGAACTGTCGGCTTTTTTATTATACACGAACACGATTGAAAATACAAGATGCTTTTAAAAAATTCCTGCCAGCTTTAAAAATTTCCTTTCTTCTTTTTTCTCTCCGCGCCCCTTCTTGACAAACACTTTTAACCGTTATACAATTAATTAAACAATATTTTTTTAGTAAGAGGAAAAATTATGTCAGAGAAAAATACAGCTGTCCCTTCCAGTGATGAAAAATTCCTGCGCATGACAACACAGCCTGTTGAAAAACTGGTTTGCAAATTGGCTGTTCCTACCATTATCAGTATGCTGATCACCACGTTCTACAACCTGGTGGATACCTTCTTTGTCAGACAACTGGAAAATGACAGTATGGTCGCTGCTGTCGGAGTCGTTCTTCCGCTGATGTCCATCATTCAGGCCTTTGGTTTTTTCTTCGGCCATGGTTCCGGAAACTACATCTCCCGTGCCTTTGGCAGACGCGATTATAAGGATGCGGAAATCATGGCCACCACCGGCTTCGTTTATGCCGTCTCTATCGGACTTTTACTTGCCATTTTCGGAATTCTCTTCCGCAATCCCCTCTCTCTGCTGCTTGGTGCCAAAACCGAAGCCACCATCTCCGCCACGGTAGAATATATGGTCTACATTCTTATCGGCGCCCCCATCATGATGGGCTCTGTTGTACTCAATAATCAGCTCCGCATGCAGGGCAATGCCTTTTTTGCCATGCTCGGACTTACCGCAGGCTCTTTCATCAATATCATACTGGATCCTCTTCTCATTTTCCAAAAGGGAGATCTTCTTTTCGGCGGCGCAGTCATCATGCCCTTCGGTGCCGGTATGGGAATTGCAGGCGCCGCACTGGCTACCTCTATCAGTCAAACAGTCAGCCTTGTGCTGTTGTTTATCGCAATGTCCCGCAGCGACAATATTCGCATTAATCTCAAAAACTTTTCACCCAAATTCTATTATATCAAGGGTGTCATCCAGGGCGGTCTTCCCTCTCTTGCCCGTCAGGGTCTTGCCAGTCTTGCCACCACCTGTCTCAATCATGCCGTCGGTATCTATCTGATTGAGGATATTATGATCGATGCCGCTCAGGCTGCCATGACAGGTACCTCCAAAGTTATGTTGTTCCTCTCTTCTGCATTGATCGGGTTCGGACAGGGCTTTCAGCCTGTCTGCGGCTTCAACTACGGCGCCGGAAAATACGACCGCGTCTGCAAGGCTTATTATTTCTGTGTCAAGGTTGCCGTTGTCGTTCTGTTGATCATTGCCGTTATCGGTTTTATTTTCGCCGAACCCATCATTCAAACTGTGGCCGGCACCAGTCCCCTGGCTGCAGAAATTGCAGCATTCACGTTCCGCGCACAGTTAGCCACTTTCCCCTTGATGTCCTGGGTTATTCTCTGCAACATGCTTCTCCAGAATATCGGTATGACCACCCGTGCAACAATCGTTGCCATGGCGCGTCAGGGTCTCACCTTTGTTCCCATCGTTCTCCTGCTTCCGCTCATCATCTCTGCCTGCGGCGGCAATCCTCTAACCGGCATTCAGCTTTCACAATCGGTGGCAGACCTGCTCTCACTCGCCATCTCACTGCCAATCGGACTTGCCGTACTGAAACAGCTTAAAAACTCTCAGGGCGTCCCGAAAGAAAAGCTTTAATATCCGCATTCCTCCGTTCATTGTATACAACTAAGCTTCTCCGAAAAAATCCCCATCAAAAACTACGCAGTCAACCCCATAAGCTTCAGAACAGCTCTCAGACAATTCTCGAATCATCGGGTGCGGGAACGTTTTGATCCATCTTATAAAACATCAAACCCTCAGCAGCTTTTGAAAATCTGCTGAGGGTTCATTTTTTCGATAAGGCTGTCAACGGCAAAGCAGCTTCAAAGCAGCTTCACCTTACCATCTCCGCCCGGAATATCTTTAAACCGAAATTCAATGCCCATGGCATCATATTTGGTTTGACAAATCTTCCGAAAAGGCAGCAGCTCCACTTTTTCCACCAATCCGCCGCTTTCATCTTTCAGCCGGCGCAGTTCATCGTAGTTTTGCGATGTATCGTTGAGAGTAGGCAAAACCACCTGCCTTAGCCACATATGCTTGTTTTTCCGGCAAAGCAACTCGTAGAAATTCAACACTTCCCGGTAGGTGCATCCTGCATACCGGAGATAATCCTCGTCATTGGTGTATTTGATATCCAGCAAAACAAGGTCACACAAATCGACCAGGCTCTCTGTAGTGTCATTGAGGATACATCCGGAGGTATCCAGACAGGTATTGATACCTGCAGCTTTGCAGCGCTCCAACAGCTCAATACAGAATTCAGCCTGCATGAGAGGTTCTCCGCCAGAGAGTGTAATTCCTCCCTCTTCGCCGAAATATTCTCTGTAACGTATCAGTTTGTTGAATATCTCTTCGGCGGACATCTCCTTACCGCTGTTCATCTCCCACGTATCCGGATTGTGGCAACAACCGCACCGCAGAGGACATCCGCTTAAAAACACCACAAAACGGATTCCTGGTCCATCCACGGCGCCAAAACTTTGCAATGAATGTATTTTTCCCATAATCATATCTGTTCGTGGAAAGTTCTGCTGATAACTTCTTTCTGCTGCGCCTTGGAGAGCTTATGGAAATTCACCGCATATCCCGAAACACGGATGGTCAGATTAGGATATTTCTCGGGATTGTTATAGGCATCAATCAAGGTTTCTTTGTTGAGTACATTTACATTGATATGGTGAGCCATTTTGGCAAAATAGCCATCCAGCAGCATATAAAGATTGACAATGCGCTCATCTTCGCTGTGACCAAGCGCCTCCGGCGTAATAGAGAATGTGTTGGAGATACCGTCGCGGCAATCATTATAGTCCAGCTTGGCAACCGAATTGAGGGATGCGAGGGCACCGTTTTCTTCTCTGTTGTGCATCGGGTTTGCTCCGGGAGCAAAGGGCTCACCCGCTTTTCTTCCATCCGGGGTGTTTCCGGTCTTCTTGCCGTATACCACATTAGAGGTAATAGTCAGGGCGGAGAGGGTGTGCTCTGCACCACGGTAAGTTTTGGTCTTTCTCAACTCATTAATAAAGCTGTGGCAAAGCTCTTTCGCAATGAGATCCACTCTGTCGTCATCATTTCCGTACTTCGGGAAATCTCCGACAGTTTCAAAATCCACAATATAGCCTTCCTCGTTTTTGATTGGTTTTACCTTGGCATATCTGATTGCACTGAGGGAGTCAGCCATAACAGAAAGACCGGCAATGCCGAAGGCCATAAAACGTCCCACATTGGTATCGTGCAGTGCCATCTGAGATTTCTCATAGGCATATTTATCGTGCATATAATGGATTACGTTCATGGCAGAAACATACAACCGGCAGAGCCACGCTCTATATTTCTCCATTCTCTCCATAACCTGGTCGTAATCCAAATACTCTCCGGCGTACACTTCATCTTCCGGTCCCAGCTTTGTACCGGAAGTGGCATCATATCCGCCATTCAGTGCAATCAGCAGCAGCTTGGGCAGGTTGCAGCGGGCACCGAAGAACTGCATCTGTTTTCCTGTCTTCATGGCAGAAACGCAGCAGGCGATGGAATAATCTTCGCCGTAAATAGGACGCATCAAATCGTCATTTTCATACTGGATAGAGTCGGTATCAATGCTGACCTTGGCACAGAATTTTTTAAATCCTTCCGGCAGCTGGCAGGACCAAAGCACAGTCAGGTTAGGCTCCGGTGCAGACCCAAGATTATACAATGTATTCAACATTCTGAAACTATTCTTGGTAACAAGTGTTCTGCCGTCCAGTCCCATTCCGCCAAGTGCTTCTGTGATCCACATCGGGTCACCGCCAAACAGCTCATTGTATTCGGGTGTTCTCAGGTGACGGGCCATGCGCAGCTTCATAACAAAATCATCCATCAGCTCCTGAGCTCCTTCTTCTGTCAGGATGCCCTTTTCAAAATCACGCTCGATATAGATATCAATAAAACTGCTGACGCGTCCCAGAGACATAGCCGCACCGTTCTGCTCTTTGATTGCGGCGAGGTAACCGAAATAGAGCCACTGAATCGCCTCTTTGGCTGTGGCTGCAGGCCGGCTGATGTCATAACCGTACATTTGTGCCATCTCTTTCATTTTTTTCAGGAAAGAGATTTGCTGGAAAAGCTCTTCCGACAATTTGATGGTATCAGCCTCAATCAAATCGGCAGCAAGCGCCGCTTTATCTTTTTCTTTCTCCGCAACAAGGGCATCAATACCATAGAGAGCAACTCTTCTGTAATCTCCAATCAGCCTTCCACGTCCGTATGCATCCGGCAAACCTGTAATAACACCACATCTTCTTGCCGCACGCATCTCACTGGTATAGGCTCTGAAAACGCCATCGTTATGGGTCGTCCGATATTTGAACTCGTCCTCAATTTTATCGCTGAGCTTGTATCCGTAGTGTTCACAAGCCTGACGCGCCATTCTCATGCCGCCAAAGGGGTTTACACCTCTTTTAAGCGGTCTGTTTGTCTGCAGACCAACAATCAGTTCCTTTTCCTTATCCAAATAACCGGGAGCATAGCTTGTCAGAGAAGATACCGTCGCGGTGTCAATATCCAATACACCGCCATATTCATGTTCCATCTTCAACAGAATATTGAGCTTTTTCATCAGCTCCTCAGTACGTGCCGTCGCTCCCTTCAGAAAACTGTCGTCTCCTTCATAAGGTGTATAGTTCGCCTGTATAAATGAACTCACATTAATCTCATTCTGCCACTTGCCCTCTTTAAATCCATTCCATTCTTCACACATCATATTCATGCCTCAACATCCTTTCTTCATGTTGTTTCCAATATAAAAGGACAATTTTGCCCCTTGCGCAAAATCGTCCTGACTGTAGGTAAAATTTCTTACGCGGCTCAATATGGTCAACCCCAATCAGTCAGTCGCGCGTATCTTTTTATTTTATCTTAGCTTTATTAAAGTATACCTTTTTAGGAGACTTTTGTCAAGTCAATTTTCATCTTTTGTTCTCCCACCAAAAACATTCCGCTTTTATTACAAAATAAAAACACATTTCAGCACAAAATTTTGCACTTCTCCGGCAGCCAACTATCCTTCCACTTCTATGGTTATTTCGCATTTCCTCTGCACTTCCACAGCGATCGGCAGCCAGATAAAACCGCCTACCTGATGAAAACCGTATACATCCGGAGTACAGCTGAACTTTTCGGCCCTCATAACAATCTTCCCTATGCGCAGCACATTGTCACCTACAACTATCTCACCGCTTCGAATGATGGGCAGTATAAATTTGGCAGGATGAGCAGATTCTACTGTGATCGTCACCTTTTCTCCAAAGGAATAACCAATCTTCCAATCTTCCCCCTGAGCACAAAGCGCACAGGCTCCAGTCTGCATCAGCGTTACGCCGGATTCGGTCAGGTTATCGCTGCCATTTTCAAAAACAAGTCGCGGGGTCATACAGGAGGTCTGATCCGCATTGCGCAGATACTGCATGTTCAGCGGTTCTGCGGGATAATATTCACGTGTAGTTGCCGCACACACCGGTGTTTTCCCATGCATCAGCAACGTCATGGATCCCCCGCCGTTTTCCGCTCCCGGATAACGGCATACATCATCGGCAGAAACCGTTGCACGCCAACCCCTATGAGACACCAGCGCCACATTTCCGTTCTGAAAAAACTTCATACCGTATCCGCTTTCGCACGGCAAAACCGTACGGCTTACTTCTGCGGGTTCTGACAACACCAATGCAGCCAGTGCCTTGGCATGGCAGAAGCTGTGGTGAAGGCAGGTTGGCTCTCCTGCTTGCACCGCCATCGGCAAACCAAGCAAACCATCATGGGTGCAGCTTTCGTAAAGAGACAATACTCTCTCACAGGCATCCGCAAACAACGGCTCATCCAAAACCAGAGCCAATCCTTCGATCATGCCGTCCGACGTACGACTACCCCACCAGGTCCATTTGTTGTGGCGGCTGCCCCACGAATTGTCAATACCGCCATCCGGCAGCAGAAACTCCATATGGTCACGGAATCTCTTCCGATAAAATTCCTCTTGCCTTCCTGTCAGCGATGCGTACCGCAGCAGCAGAGGCAGAGATTCTTCCATGTCATATCCTATGTCAATATAGCGGCAGCCCGCTGCCGTTTTCGTATCTATAGGGGTACCCTCACCGAAAAGCAATCCATTTTCATCAAACTGCCCTCGGCATATTGCCTCAGCCTCGTTGGCTTTTTCCAGATATTTCTGATCTCCTGTCAGTTTCCATGCAATCGCCTGCTCACAGGCTGTTCCCGCACAATAGTTAATTACGGGCTGGATTTGCAGCAGCTTTTCATAAACAAAATCCGAAAGCTGTATTAACTGCGCCAACCAGGCATCATACATTTCGCGGGGAAGTTTATCTCCAAAATGATAAAGTGCCTCTCCAATGGACATAGCCGAAAATGCGGTAATCCCCTTCCATTCGTGGCCCGCGTCATTACGCCAGCTTCCGTCCGGTCTGGAAAGACAATATTGCGACCATTCTATTAAGCGGTTTGCTTTTTCCAGATAATCGTATTCACCGGTTTTGACATACAACAATGTCAATGGAAAAACCAGGTCTGCTATTCTGCCATGTATGACATGACAAGCAGGACAGAGGATTGCACCATCCAAATGCGGAGAATGTGATTTCACGCTGTAACTAAGCAGCGTGTCGCACCATTCTTTCATCAGTCTGTAAGCCCGTTCTCTCATGGCTCTCCCTCCGTACTTCTCTTACATAAAACCATTATAACACAGGAGAAACTCAAAAACAACTTGAAATCTGCCTGTTCCTAAAGTATAATAAAAATAGCCGTATTCCGGCAGGAATACACATTTTATCCCCATACACCGGGAGGTTTTTACTTTGGACCTGAAATTTGCCATCTATTCTCAATTCACCGATAAAATTGACCAGCTGGGCGCCTCCGGTGCGGCAGAATATGCCCTTCGACTCGGTTTTTCCGCCGCTGAACTTTTTTCCTCCACCGAAGGCGGCGAAGATATCCTTTCTGATCTTACCACTGTCCGTGGCATCCATACTACCATGAAGGAACATAACCTGCCCGTGGTGTGCTACTCGGTCTATTCCAATCTCTGGCATAATCCCAATGCAGAAAAAATACTGATGCAAAAAGCTGAATTCGCCTCGGAACTGGAATGTCCCTATCTCCACCACACCCTTTTCCCACCCTATTCGCTGCAGCAGGGCGATCCCTCCTATGAGGAAGTGCTTGAAAAAATTGCCGATTCTGCCGCAAAAATTGCAGACCATGCCGCCCAATACGGCGTTACCTGCCTCTATGAAGATCAGGGTATCTACTTCAACAATGTGGAAGGTTATGACGGATTCTGGCAGGAGATGCGCCGCCGCTGCAAAAACGTGGGCATCTGTGCCGATTTCGGCAATATTCTCTTTGTAGACGGAAAACCGCAGGATTTTCTGACACGGTTTGTTTCGGAGGTTAAGCATGTCCACATCAAAGATTATCTGCGTAAAACAGTTGACCGCTCTCCCGGTCTTTACTGGTCTCAGGCCCGTAAAAATCTCTGGCTGCGCGATACAATGGTCGGCCACGGTGTGGTTGACTTTGAACCCTGTATGAAACTGCTGCAGGATGCCGGCTACCACGGCTTCTATGCCCTTGAACTGGGACACCCCGAACCCTTTGAAGACGGTGTGCGTCAGGCCATGGAATATCTCACCCGCTGAATCTGTTCTGTTATAAAACAATCAATCCACTCATTATATTAAGGAGGTACCCTTATGAAAATCGGAACCTGTGTACGTTTCCGCTCTGTCAGTGCATTGGAAGAACAGCTGTCCCTGCTGCAGAAATACGGTTTCACCACCTGCCAGCTGCTCGCATGGGAGCCTGAACTCTGGACCGACGAAAACGCTGCTGTTATCAACGAGCTTTTCCCTAAATACGGTGTCACCATCTCCGCCTTCTGGTGCGGTTGGGAAGGCCCGAAGGTATGGGATTTCTATGACGGACAGCTTACCCTTGGTCTTGTCCCCTCTGATTACCGCCAAATGCGTATCAAAAACCTCTGCGACGGCGCCGACTTCGCCAAAAAGCTGGGCATCACCGATATTGTCACTCATATGGGCTTTATTCCCGAAAATCCCTATGATCCCAACTTCGCATCCTTCTGTGTTGCTGTCCGTGTTGTTGCCAATCATCTCAAAGCCAACGGGCAGTTCCTGCTGTTTGAAACCGGTCAGGAAACCCCTGTAACCATGCTGCGCTGCTTTGAAACGGTAGGCACAGACAATCTGGGGGTCAATCTGGATACCGCCAACCTGATTCTCTACGGCAAAGCCAACCCTGTAGATTCTCTGGATGTCTTCGGAAAATATGTCCGCAACCTTCATGCCAAAGACGGCTTCTATCCCACCGATGGCCATCATCTCGGCCGCGAAGTCAAGGTCGGCCAGGGCAAGGTGGATTTCCCCGCCCTTTTCCGCCGGCTGAAGGAGTTAAACTATGATTCCCACGTCACCATCGAGTATGAACTCGCAGGTGATGACCGTCTGGATATCATCCTCGAGACCCGCGATTATCTTCAGCAGATCATCGATGAGGTATACGGTAAATAATTCACAGGAGACTATAACTATGGAGCTTCGTTACGGCATTCTGAGCACCTCTTCCATTGCTCCCCGCTTCCTTGCTGCCGTCCGTGCAGGTAATGCCGGACAGATTCTGGCCTTATCCTCACGCACTCTTGAAAAAGCAAGAGATAAGGCACAGCTTTGGGACATCCCCCGGGCTTACGGCAGCCATCTTGAACTTCTGGAAGATGACGATATCAACATTGTATATATTTCCAATGTCAACTCCCAGCATTATCCTTGGGCCAAAGCCGCTTTGGAGCACGGCAAGCACGTCATCTGCGAAAAACCCTGCACTACCTCCGCCGTGCAGACCCATGAACTCTATACACTGGCAAGAGAAAAGGGACTGTTTTTCATGGAGGCTGAGAAAATGCTGTTTCTTCCCGCCATTCAGGAGGTGCGCCGCCGTATTGAAGAAGGTGCACTGGGAACGGTTTGGATGGCAGAATTAAATCACAGCTTTTCTGCTGCATATAATACCTGGATGTTTGACGCACAGGCAGGCGGCGGTCCGCTGCTCTCCAGCGGCATCTATGCGGTGCAGCTGCTGATCTGGCTGTTCGGCGGTATCCAAAATATCCACGGTACGGCAAGCAAAACAGAAACCGGTGTGGAGTGGCAGTATGTTCTCTCCGGTGAAACGGAAAGCGGTGTATTATTCTCTGCCAAAAACAGCACCCGTGCCGTTCTGGAAAACACCGCCCGCATCTTCGGCACCAACGGCTGGATAGAGATTCCCGAATACTGGAAAGCGCGCAAAGCCATTTTTCATCTGAATGGCAAAGAGCCGGAAACCGTTGTTTTTCCCTGTGAGCATGAGTTAATTTATGAGGCACAGCATATTGTACACTGCCTTGAAAACGGACTGCTGACCAGCCCTGTGGTCACTGAAGAAATTTCTGTCCGCGGCATACAGGCCATTGAAACAGTGAAAAACACCTGGTGACCAAAAGCCGCATCCGGACAGATTCCCAATACCAGACAATTCTGTTGCCAAGATAGGCGAGCTTTATGCATCCTCCGGCATGACAGCAGATCAGGCTTTTATTGAGATGATCTGTGATGCCGAAGGAGATATGAACATCTTTGAGGGCAAGCTGGAGGTAACAGCAGCTCCTTATGCGGAGTTTTTGCAGACAGCCAAACAGGAAACAAAAGAAAGCGAAAGCCGAATCAAAGCCAAAGCGGAAGCGGAGGTTTATGGGGAGGATGAAGAGTTTAGCAGAAACCCAGAAGAAAGAAGACGTGCACTTCGCAAAGGGGAAATGGTAAACAAATTTTATAAAAAAGTAAACTGGAAGCTTTATTATGAAAAGTTGAATTCTCAAGAATACAATTCGGAGTTTTATGATGATGGCAAAATAGCGTATATGATTATTGGCGATCAAAAATTAACACTGGAAATGCAGGAGAATGGTGAATTTTCAGTTATAAAAATTGAAAGGAATAACAAATATGCCAGAGTTTCAACAGACATGGGACGAGCTGAAAAAAATATCGAAAGAAAAGGCGTTTCCGGGATGCGTGACAGAGACGGCATTAGGAACAATCGACTCAGCCAAAGACTGGAACAAAACAAAGGAAGAGGTTTTTCGGATAATGAGAGAGGCGACAACGGCACGAGAAGTGATCAAGAAGCTGCAGCCGATAATCGCAAGGGAGAAGTAGAGGAAAACTTTTCTATGAATGCTGATGTGGAAAGCGTTGGCAATCTTGTTGCACTCCACAATTTGAATTCAGAGAAGCTGTGGAAAAGTTTAAAGCTTGGCGGCTTCCCGATGCCGAGCATTGCTGCCACTAAAACAGTATACTCTTCCGCTGGCACTATCTTTACTCTTTATAAAAAACAAGTGTCTCCTATTCCGGAGACACTTGTTTTTTTCATTACCATATTGTCAGGTCAAGCCGCCTCGACCTTATTTTTCTTTTTTCTGTTGCGCACCAAAACGGATATCACCGCAGCAAGGAACAGCACAACATGGGTGAACAGGTTACCGTATGCACCTGCCAGAATGTCATATATGATCCACAGCGTAGAGTTGAGCACGAAAAGCATACGGTAATATTTCGCATTGCTTCGTGACATGCTCAATACAAAAACCAAAGCCGCAATCAGCGTAACAACATCATACCATGCCTTCAGTGTGATGATATTCACAACGGTAAATGAAAGTGCATGACCAATAATCGCTGCAAGGGGCACTTTTTTCCCTTTTGATGTGTAACAATAGTTTACTATAAGCTGCAAACAGGCCAAAAAGCAGATAAGCGCTCCACTATATCCTCCTACGATCACATAACTTACAGAAATCAGAAAATTTCCCAAAAAGCTGAAGATGATCACGTTTTTCATTTTCTTGTTGAACGGCTCACACAAACCCAAAACCGTTGCCATCAACGATGCTGCATACGATATAAATTCCATAATTTCTCCTTTTTCTCGCTTTCTGTCTATTCCTTTTCCAAATTGACACAGCGTATTTTATTATATCGTTTTTCTCCGTTTTGTCAATAGAAAACTTCTCAAACCACAAAAATGAACCTTGTAAATCACTTCGCAAAGTTGTATAATAGTCCATATAAATCCCCCATTCCTGTGGGGCAAAATAAAACAAAAAAAGAGGTATTGATATGATTAAAATTGCTGTACAGACCGGTGGTCCCGAGGAATATCTTGGTATTGATGCAGCTTATCGTCTGATCAAAGAATGCGGATTCGACGGCGTTGATGCCAATATTGACCATTTGGCTTCTTACAGACAGATTAGCCAAAAAGAAATCCCGCAGGCACTTCTTGGTGACAAGGTAGACTTTGAGCTTTTCAAGCCCTGGAAAGATGCCGCTGAAAAATACGGTCTGGATAACTATCAGGCGCATGCTCCCTTCCCCTCCTATCTTTACAATGAGCCGGAGTACAACGATATCATCATCAAAATGCTTAAAAATATGATCCGCGGCTGCGACTACATCAACTGCCGCAATCTGATCATCCACCCCTTCTTCTGCAGTTATGATCATCAGATGGATCCCAAAACCGAGCGTGAAGTAAACATTGAACGTTATTCCGCTCTGATTCCCGAAGCCAAAGAATACGGTGTCACCCTCTGCCTGGAAAACATGTTTTCCGGACGCCGCGGAAAGATCTATGCATCCTGCTGCTCCAACATCGACAACGCCTGCAGCTATATCGATACCCTCAACGATATCGCCGGTGAGAAACTCTTCGGCTTCTGTCTGGATACCGGTCACCTGCTGCTCATCGGCGGCGACATCAAGGAGACCATGATCAAACTGGGCGACCGCATTTCCGCCTTCCACATCCACGACAACGACGGCTGTGATGATCTCCACCTCGCTCCCTACATGGGCGTTCAGGATTGGGACCGTTTTATAGAAGGTCTGCGCGTCTGCGGCTTTGACAAGACCATGAGCTTTGAAACATTCAACATCTGGAACGTGGTGGACAAAGAGCTCTGCCCCTCTATGATGCGTTTCATCGCAGAGACCGGCCGCATGTTTGTTCGCCGCGCCCAGGAAGCATAATCCTTTTTAATCTCTTTTATTCCTGGCCACACAATCCTATCATAGTAGGATTACAAAGAAGTTTCACTGTTGTGAAATCAAAAGGCTCCCGCTGCCGGCGGAGGCCAAACAAACCGTTTGCTAAAACGTGTCGAAGTATTTGCTTCGACACGTTTTTATTTAGTAAAATAAGATTCCATCAACACTCTTTTATCCTTTAAATTAACGCAAAAATACACAACCGCATTCGGTTTTATCGCTGTATACTGACAGTTATATATTTCATTATTTGCTCTTCGTTGCTGAATATATCGATTCACTTTTCCGCAAACAAACTACTATCTGCAGAACGTCTCATACATGCGGTTTATGTTCAGCACAAACACTATACTCTTTAAATCCACCCTTTCTTTATCCTCATTGCTAAGATTCCCTCAAAATAAAAGCACCCGAAAACACGAGGGTCTTCGGGTACTCGCAAGGCGCTTTGCAAAGAATACCAGCCAAAGCGGAATCTTTGCCCCCACTGTTGCCGTAAGTAATGCCTTTTGCTCCGCTCTCAGCAGGAATAAACTTTATAAAACTACTCTTTTTCCAACTCTACCTTATAATCACGTATGGTATCATTCTTTTTCAGTAAAGCTCCGGGCGTCTGTCACGGAACACCGGTATGCTGCCGCGAATATCAGAAAGAATCTGTATATCACAGGCTGCAGATATAATTTCTTCCTTTTCTCCGGCAAGCACAAGCGTTTTCCCAAAAGGTTCGATTATGGCGGAATTACCGCCATATACAGTTTTACCGGCTGTCCCGCAGGAATTACAACATACTACAAACATCTGATTTTCAATTGCTCTGGCGGTGGTAATTGTGCGCAGATGGAAGATGCGTTCCTTAGGCCACTGGGACACTACAAAAAGCATATCTAATCCCTGTAAAGCAAGGCTGCGGGTCAGTTCGGGAAAACGCACATCATAACAGATGATAATACCACACTTTATGCCATCAAGTATAAAACTGCACAGGTGATCGCCACAGGTATAGTAGTCATCTTCTCCCATAGGCGTAAACAGATGCGTCTTATCATATTCAGCAATACACACGCCATCTTTATCAAAAACCATTGCCGTATTGAATACTTTACCATCCCGAACATTTGATACCGAACCTGCTACAATATTGACACCGTACTGCCTTGCCAGCCCTCCGATACGGGATTTCACCTCATCTCCAGCCTTACAGGATACCTCCGCAAGGTTTTCTTTAGGAAAAAATCCGGTATTCCACGTCTCCGGCAATACCAATACGTCTGGGCTCTCCTTCATCGCATTACAAATTAACTGTTCTGCGTGTTCAAAGTTCTCCTCCGAACAGCCGAGCTTCATATTCATTTGCAGACAGGTCACCTTCATACCAATTTTCACCTCATTAAATTACAATTTATCAGTTCATGTTGTGTATACCAAAGATACCGCAAATTTTCCGCAAAGTCAAGATTGAATTGTAAAAATCAAGACCCAGAAAAGCCTTGATTTACAGGGGTTCTCGGGGTCTTTGTTCTTGTCAAAAGGTGCGGGTATCTCGCCATTGTCTTTTTAGTTCCATCAAGGCAAAAATTTTTATCCTTTTCCTTTCTGCATTCCCAAACCAAACCACATTTTTTGCATTTACACGAAATCTTTGTTCGAGAATCAACATATTTTTCCAGCACTTCAACTTGAATTTCTTTTTCAACAATTTCTTCAATAAACTGCTGATGAGATTTCTTCGCACCCACTTATTATCCTCCTTCCTTTAGTTGCAAGCCACTCTCAACCATTCCTTTTTGCGTTTTCATCCGTGTGTTGCAAAAGTGTTGCAGAAGCATTTCTCTAAATTGCATAAATGCCCGAAAGCCCTATATTTGCAAGGGTTTTCGGGCACTTGTTAGCCAGTAGATATTATTCCCACTCGTTGCAGGGACCTGCGCCTTAAACAATTTTGTTTAGAAGATATTGTGCCTGCTGTTCTGATTATTTTGATTGCCCATATTATTATAGCTGTACGATGGATGCTTATCAAAATCTTATCAGCGGTGATAAACGGTCAAAGATCACACAAGGTAATTGTTCCGGATGGCTGTTACCTTGGTGTAAATACTATACTCAAAATAGACCTAAAAATCAAGATGAGGTCTCACTCATTTTGTGATCCTAATTCTATATTCCATACACCAACATACCCGCTACTGCCGAAATGACAATCAGCAAAATCGGCGACAGCTTTTTCTTTGCAAAATGCTTATATCCAAACATTGAAGCTACCAAAAGTGCAGTAATGATGATTGACTGCATATTTACTTTGATTGCAGAGATTGTACCAAAACAATTTCCCAATACCATATAATACCAGT
>SVMZ01000015.1 GCA_015067185.1 Oscillospiraceae bacterium
GAGTGGGATGCATTCGTTGAAGAGTGCAACGATATGGGTCTTGCTGAGGCTACCGCTATCTATCAGGAGCGCTTCGACGCTTACGTATCCGTCATGGACGAGATGGGCGCTGTTGTATTCGAGAAATAATCTGATTTAAGATTATCATCAATACCTGATACATTCCTCCCCGGGAAACCGGGGAGGTTTTGTTTTGCCCATTTTTCTCTCCTCCTCTCCGGCTATCATGCACTCCCCTTCCTCGTTCCTTTTCCTTCCATCCCCGAATGAATTTACCTTTATTTTTATTATTATATCTTTTAATGTTTTTTCGATAATTATTATATTTTCAATAATTCCTCCTAACCTATTGACATTTATTTTTTATTTAATATAATATACTATATAATTCTTTTTTACTATAATTTCCCTTTCAAGGGGTCTTATAGAAATTAAATTGGAGGTAAACTCACATGAAAAAGATCCTTGCTCTGCTTCTTGCCCTTATGATGATCGTCGCCATGTTTGCCGGCTGCGCCGACACCACCACCGACGAATCCAAGGCAGAAGACAAGTCCTCTGCTGCTGACGATAAGAAAGACGATGCAGCTGAAGACGAAAAGCCCGCCGATGACGAGGCTTCCGATGAGCCCACACTCATCACCCTTTTCTTCCAGGACGATAACGTAAACTTCCCCCAGAATATGGACCGTCCTACCATGCAGACTGTTGATGCCATTGCCCGCGAACAGTTCGGCATCACCCTTGCCATTGAGACCGCTATCTCCTCCGAGATGGAGTCCATTGTCAATGCCCGTTTTGCATCCGGCACCGATCTCCCCGACATGATCACCTATGACTTCGCTATTCAGCGTGCCATTGAGCTCTATGATCAGGGTATGATCCTCGGCCTCAACGACCTCATCGAAGAGCATGCACCCGAACTCAAGTTCCGCATGATCGAAGAGAACCCCGCCCTCATGGCTTCCCACGCCACCAGCGATGGCCAGATCATCCGTGTTCCCTCCTGCGAAGAGAGTATCCAGCACGAGATCTACGTCATGCACATCCGCTATGACTGGCTCACCGAGCTTGGTCTGGATGTTCCCACCACCCCCGAAGAGTTCCGCAACGTTCTGGTCGCTTTCCAGGAGAACGACATGAACGGCGACGGACAGAAGGATGAGGTTTTCTCCCCCGGTTCCGTACAGACCCTCAACGCTTCTCTGAGTACCGCTTTTGGTGTTCCCGCTCTCCGTCTTGCCCAGACTTCCTGGTATGTTGACGATGAAGGCAAAGTTTACAACACCATGATCACCGACGAAGCCAAGGCTTATGCTGAATATGTTGGCAGCCTTGCCAAGGATGGTCTCCTTGACCTCGAGTTCACCAACCAGACCGCAGACTCTCTCAACCAGAAGCGCTTCAACAACCGCGTCAGCGGCCTCACCGGTGCCTGGTGGGATTCCGTTATCCTTGATACCCAGCTCGCAGAGAAGGTTCCCGGCGTTGAGTATGTTCCCATGGAGCCCCTCTATGATGCAAACAACACCCAGTCCATCCTCCGCCGCACCAATGCAGGTTGGTCCTGCCATATGTTCACCTCCTCCTGCGCTGATCCCGTTGGCCTGATGCAGCTCATCAACTGGTGCTACACCAAGGAAGGCACCCAGATCCTCTACTTCGGCGAAGCAGCTCCCGGCGGTGACTACTACGAAGTTCCCACCGATGTTCCCGAAGGCCTGACCGACTATGACTATCAGCTCGTTTACACCGAGAAGGGCACTGCCGAAATGGCTGAGGAGCCCGAACTTTGGGCAAAGATGGGTTGGAACCAGACCGCTTTCCTCCCGCAGTTCTTTGAGAGCTCCGTTGGTTGTATCGCCCTTGAGTTCTACACCGCTTTCGGTATTGAGGCTTGCGGACGTGCTGCTGAAGTTGAATTCAACCAGAACACCCTCAACAAGTTCATCAATGATATCGGCCGCCGCGAACTCACCTTCGCTTCCCCGACCGCTGAGCAGATCGAAACCCTCGCTGAGTACGCCGACCTGTTCATCTACATGGACGAGACCTTCCAGTCCTTCCTCCTTGGCAACCTCTCTATGGACGAGTGGGATGACTATGTAGCCACCTGCGAATCCATGGGTCTCCAGGATCTGATCGACCAGGTCTTCCAGCCGAGATACGACGCTTACCTCGAAATCATCAGCTGATTTCCCCAACATATTCAAGAGCCGAAACCTCAGGGTTTCGGCTCTTTCTTTTGCTCTTTTTCTCCCGTTTTCCTCATTTGACAAATCCTGTTATCATTTACGCAAAATCATTGACAAACGGCTCTGTAAGCGGTAAAATCAATATAGTATTATTGGTTGTGCACCCCATTTTGAAAGGAGTTTTATATGATGTCCATCCTCAAAAGAGAGACCTTCCTCATCCGTCTGAATGGCGATAAGCTTGCCGATATCAAAGCCAAATTCAATGCCCTCCCCTCCGGGATTCTTGATCTCTGCGGCAAACGCGGCATTGATAATTTCTCCGTCTGGCATGTCTCCGGACTCGTTTTCGGCTACTATGAAGTAACCAAGGAATATGACCTTACCGATGCCGACAAGGCCGCTCTGAGCGCTTTTGCCGCCTCTCTCGCTGAATGCGGAGAGATCATCGGCAATGCTTTCACCCAGCCCATGCGCCTTATGTATAGCGATATCGGCATTGTCCGTGAGGATAAGTCCCTCATCCGTCACCGCGTATTCGCCACCCAGCTTAAGCCGGGCTGCGCCGAGGAATACAAGCGCCGTCACGATGAACTCACCGCTTCCAAGGGCGGCGTCATCAGCGAAGGACCCGAGAGCGATTTCACCATCTGGAACGCTGAAAACTACATCTTTGGCTACTGCGAACTGGTTCGCTCCTTCGACCACGAGATGACCGAAGAAGAACGCGCTTCCACCATCGCCTGGGAGACCAGAGGTTTGGAGATCATGGATTGGATCACCGACGATGTGGACTGGATCACCGGCGAAAAGCATGACAAGATCGAGCTTGTCTGGCAGCAGAAATAAGTTTAAAATGATATAATGAACAGCGCAGAGTGTATACACTCTGCGCTGTTCGCTTTATGGAGTACCGTATATTGGATGATTACAGCTTTTTCGCATCCTTTACCATCCATCCCAGAATGTTCTCGTCTTCCTTAACAACCTTGAATGCCTTGGCCACACGCTCAACCTCCAGACGGAGAGCCGCCGCGCCAATGCGCTCGTTGCAGCCGATGGGATCATCTCCGGTAAATGCATTGGGGAAGTTGATGGCCCAGCCTGCATCCACCAACTGCACACCTGCTGCCATGAGATAATCGGTCTTGTGATTATCCTTGCCCGTCTCGATGCCAAGGCGGTCCATGCAGACCGATTCGGGACTGATGGCCATCATATATGAAGTCTCACCGAATCCTCCGTGACCAATGAGCATACCTTCTTTGTGGTATTTCAGCACCAGCTCGATATCTTCATCTGTCATTTCGGGAACACACTCTCTGCCCTCTTCTTCGATCAGTTTTGCCATTCTGTGGGGTGCGCTGAGCTCTATGTTCACCATCATGAGGGCATAATCCTTGTCCTTACTCTTTATGCTGCGCATAAAGGTACTAAGCCAGGGCTTGTTGCCGCCGTGTCCGTTAAAAAGGATGATCTTCTTGAATCCGCTGTTCGAGATGTTATCGCACAGCACTTCAAGCAGCTGCATTTCCAGCTCCACCGGCATGATCACACTGCCCAGAGGCATATATTCCTTTTTACCCTGAATATCACCAAAGCTGAAATCTGCAAACACACACACCGGCTCCAACTGAGAAGCCTGCCATGCAATGTGTCCCGCCTGAATAATATCCTGCCCCAGCGGCAGATGCAAGCCGTGCTTCTCCACACAGCCTATGGGGATAACGCAAACCCCTTTTGCCTCTTCCCGCAATTCCGCAAGATTCTCACTTGTTCTGTACAACCAACGTGTTTCCATCGTATTTTCCTCCACATTTATTTTTATTATAAAAGTTCCGGGTAGTATTCCTTTTTGGCCATATACAGCCGGTGTGCATCGTGTTTCAGGAAATAAATATCATCCATATTGGTATGGTACCACGAAGCTGTCATAAAGCCTTTCAACCGCTCCGGAGCAATGATCTCCTTGCAGTGTGCCACTGTCTGCATAGTGCAGTTTCCGTTGGCCCATGTGGAGGGGGTGGGAACCTGATCATAGCCCAAATCTTCCAGTTCCTGAAATGCCTTGAATGCAGTGATCCATCCGGAAGGATCGCACGTCTCCTCGTCCACCATAAGGAAATAGAACCAATTGGACTGCAGCACCGATTTAGGCATCCGTTTTTTGAACACTTCGGGATGCTTCCAATAATAGTCCGACCACACCCAGGGGCGGGCACCGTTCTTTTCACAGCATTTGAAGAGGAACTCCAAATCATGCCACCAAAGCTCTTCTCTGCGGACAATAATGGAACTCAGAACCCGCTGGTTGGTTTCATATTCTTCATCCATGCCAAGATGTATCAGTTCGGGATAGCCGAACACTTCGCAGACCTCATCGATCACATCGGCGCAGACCTGATAGTATTCCGGTGTAGAGATTCTGCGGCGGTACATTTTCAGCCATGTGCAATGGCAGGCGGAAAAATTCAGTTTGGGAATGGGAGTCAAACCAAGCGCTCTCATCTCATCCAGCTTTTTCTTTGTCAGCTCTTTACTCCACGCGTTGGGGGCAGAGATCTCCGGATGACGCTCATACTGAATAGCGTCGCCCACATCGATCACTACCGCATTGAACCCCTGTGTGGGCAGGAAGCGGATGATCTCATCCCATGCCTCCATTTCGGTTTTGTTCTCCTCTGTGTATTCTGTGGGGAGATACAGTCCGGGAGCCGGAGACAGCGGATCCCGCCACATATGTTCACTGAGCATCAGATAATAAGCCCAAAGCATCTGTTTCATAAAATTCTATCCTTTCTTGCTATCATCACGCTGTTTTTCTTATTCTCCGGGATAGTAGATATCCTTTGCCATCTTAAGACGGTGGGCGTCATGTTTCAGGAAATAAATGTCGTCCATAGTAGTCTTATACCATGCGGCGGTCATGAAGCCTCTGAGGTGCTCGGGTGCAATGACCTCTTTGCAGTGGGCCACCGTCTGGCGGGTACAGCTGCCGTTGTTCCATGTGGAGGGCGTGGGGATCTGATCGTATCCCAGCTCTTCCAGTTCATGGAAAGCTCTGAATGCAGTTTCCCACCCGGAGGGATCGCTTTTCTCCTCGTCCACCATGAGGAAATAGAACCAGTTGGACTGCATAACCGATTTGGACATACGTTTTGTAAACTGATCGGGATGTATCCAGTAATAATCAGACCAGACCCACGGGCGGGTTCCGTTCTTTTCACAGCATTTGAAGAGGAAGTTGACATCGTGCCACCAAAGCTCCTCGTTGCGGACGATCATGCATTCAAGGGCCCGCTGATTGTTGGGATATTCTTCATCCATACCCAGATGGAACAGCTCCGGTGTGCCGAACAGCTCGCTGACTTCACCGATCACGTCTTCGCAGAATTGATAATACTCCGGTGTGGAGATTCTGCGGCGGTACTGTTTTATCCATGTATCATGTCCGGCAGAGAAATTCAGTTTGGGCAGCGGTGTCAAGCCGAGAGCCCGCATCTCGTCCAGTTTCTTTTTCATCAGATCTTTGCTCCATGCGTTGGGTGCAGAAATCTCCGGATGGGTCTCATACTGAATGCCGTCCCCTACATCGACAAGCACAGCATTAAACCCCTGAGAAGGCAAAAAGTTGATAATCTCATCCCAGGCTTCCATCTGGGTGCTGATTTCTTCTTTATAGGATTTTGGGAGATAAAGTCCTACGGGAGGAGAGTACTCATCTCTCCACATATGGTCGCTGAGGTACATATAATAGATCCAAAGTCTTTCTTTCATTGGTTATACGTCCTTTCCTTTTATTTTTTTATTATAGCATATCGTGTCAGGAATATCTCCTGTTTTTCTCAATTCTTATATTCTCCACATTCAAAGTCACACTTCAAAATTGCCGTTTCGGCAACTGTATTTTGCACCTCCTGTGCACAAAGAGAGATCCACATTCAACATCATCTAAAAAAAGGGAACCCAAATTACTTTGGGCTCCCTTTGCTTATGCCCAACTATCACGTTTTGGCATTGCGCATTCAGTTTTTTACAAATTCAAGGAATTAATAGCAGTAAGCCTCGTATCCTTCAACGCCGGCTTTATAGTCTGCCTCGTACCACTCGTTGAGCTGATCAACGCCCATATCGGTGGCCTGGGCTACCAGAGAATCCCACAGAGATTCGAACTCAGCTTCGGAGGAAGCATAAACCATCTGCCAGCAGGTAGGTGCACAGATAGCCTTGATACGGCCGAGGATCTCGTTGAGATCATCCGGAAGAGCAGCGCCGGTAGCGCCGGAACGGGAGGTAGCATAGAAGTCGAGCAGACCGGCAAGCTGGATCTCAGTAAGAGTACCACCGGGAAGGGTGATATCATACTTCTCAACCAGCCAGTTCTCCCAGTTAGTCTGATATTCACTCTTAGAATCGGTGGGAGCAGTGGGCCAAGCACTGTTGTTCATGATCTGGTTGCCATACATAGGATACTGCCAAGTCTGGTTGTTGAGGAAACGCCAGTTCCAGCTGGTGGGCTTGGCGCTATCGCCCCATGTGCCGCCATCTTCAAACTGGATATCTTCGCTCTTGCTCATCTCAAGACCCTTTTCGGTCAGGTAAGGCATACCATCTGCATTGAGATCCCATGCCTCGCCCTGCGGTCCATAGTTGATCTTCCAGTGGTTTTCTTCCTGCATCATGTAATCCAGGAACTCTACGCAGCGCTCAGCATATTCGGTAGAGCTGCTCATCGCAATGCCCCATACGCCGTTGGAGTTACCAAGCTGAAGAGCACCGGTGTAGTCAACCGTGTGGTAATTCTCATAGGGAATCAGCTTGATGTACTCATTGGAAGAGAAGCAGTAGGTGGAATAAACGCGGCGGGCAGCTACTCTTGCGCCGTAGTCATCCCAGGTCTGGGTCATGGAGTCGGGATCGAGAATGCCCATCTGGTTGGCGGTGAAGAACAGCTTAACCATGCGCTTATAGTAGGAATCGTCATCAAAGATGGATTTTGTTTCGAGGGTGTCCTGATTAATCTCAAGAAATGCCTTATGGACAACACCGTACTGCTGTGCAAACCAGGTTGCATAACCCATGGTGTCGCCATCCCACTCAGCAAAGATGCTCATGCCGTATGCGGGCTGGCCTTCTTCGTTAGTCGGATGCTGCTGCTGGATCCACTGGAGAACGGGGAGGAAATCCTCGATTTCCTTCAGTTCGGGCTCACCATTGGCTTCTACATATTCCTGATAGTAGGGGAAGTCGAGACGCATAGCGTACTCACCGGCGCCGTAAGTTGCCGGATAGGTGTTAGCACCGGTGGGAAGGGTATGGAGACCGCCGTCATCGTACTTGTCGCGCTGGAACTGGAGAGCACCGGCGGGAGTGTTGGCAAGAACGTTGGGCATCAGGTCTGCATAGTCATCGAAGTTAGCAAGCAGTCCTGCCTGATAGGCCAGCTGCTGGGTCTCTGCTACATCGATACGGGCAAGGTCAGGCAGATCGCCTGCTGCAATGTAGGTATCAAGCAGTTCTTTGTCACTGGAAATACCCTGAATTTTAATGCCGAGTTCTTCTTCCAGCATCTTGGTCCAGTATTTTCCTTCGTGAAGAACGGTACCGCCGCCCATAACCTCAAGGGTTACAACTTCGCGGGGTTCTTCGGTCTCTTCGGATTCTTCAGCATCATCCTTAGAGTCCTCTGCAGGCTTGGATTCCTCTTTGGATTCTTCAGCAACAGAGGATTCCTGGGTGGTATCTGCGCAGGCACTGAACAGCATGCTGATGCTGAGCAGGAGAGCGAGGCAGACGAGCAGTAATTTCTTGCTCATGGTTTTCTTCCTTTCTTGGTTTGTTTTTTTATATCTCATCAGGTTCTCAAACTCAGCCCTTAACAGCGCCGAGCATGATTCCCTTGACAAAATATCTCTGGAACAATGGATAGACAAACAGTACCGGCAGGGTTACCACCATGGCAACGGTCATACGAACCGATGTCGCGGTAATGGCTTTGCTCAGATCAACACCCTGCATTGCCGCACTGTCGGAGGCCATGGCTTTAGCCAGCTCCGTAGCGGAGTTCATGTAGTTATAAAGGATATACTGCAGTGTAAACAGGCTGGAATCACGGATATACATCTTGGTATCCATATAGGAGTTCCATTTACCCACAGCTGCGAAAACACTGATGGTTGCCACAATGGGCATGGAAAGCGGAAGAATGATATGGAAAAAGATATCAAAAATTCCCGCTCCGTCCAGCTTAGCCGATTCCTCCAGAGAGGGCGGCAGGCTTTCGATAAAGGTTTTGCAGAGGATGATGTAATAAGGGGAAACAAAACCAATGATATAGATCCAAAAGGTGTTGGTGAGACCAAGCAGCTGATAGTTGAGGTAGACTGGAATCATACCGGCGCTGAAATACATGGTGACAACCACATATTTATACCAGAACTTGCGTCCCCAGAAGTTGAGCTTGGAGAAGGACCAACCCATAAACATGGAGACGATAACAATCAGCAGCGAACCGATCACTGTTTTCAGCACAGACATAATTACCGCATCGGTAAAACCGTTGAGTTTGAAAACATTGATAAAATTGTTGAAGTGAATATCTTTGGGCCAGAGAGACACCTGTCCCATGCCCACCAACTGGTTGTTGGAGATTGAAATACAAAAGATATACCAGAAGGGGACAATACAGGTCAGCGAGAGCAGTGTAAATGCAATACCGCAGACAGCATTGTAAATAATATCCGACATCGGCATTCTTTTTTTGCCCGATTTAATCATTGCCATATTCTTAATACCTTGCCTTTCCTAAAATCTCTCAGCACCCAATTACATGATGCTCACGCCGCGGATTCTCTTGGAGAGTCCGTTAGCACTGACCAACAGCACAATGCCGACAAGGGACTTGAGAATACCAACTGCTGTAGCGTATGAGTAGCTTGTGCCCGCAATACCAAGGTTATAGACGTAAAGGTCAAGAACCTCCAGTTTGGAGAGCTTCATCGGGTTGGCAAAGAGCAGGTACTGTTCCATACCGGTATCCAGGAAGCTGGCGATGGAGAGGATAAGCAGGACGAAGAAGGTGGGGATCAGATGCGGAATGGTGATGTGCCACATCAGGCGGAAACGTCCGGCACCGTCAACACGGGCGGCCTCGTAGAGTTCCTGATCAATGCCCGAGATAGCGGCAAAGTAGAGGATTGCGCTCCATCCAAAGCCTTTCCACAGTCCCCATGCCGCCATTTTGATCCATGCGGCAGAGGGATCGATCATAAAGTTGATGGGAGCCTCTACCAGACCAAAGTCCATCAGCAGGCGGTTTACAAGACCGTCACCAACGGAGAACATGGAGTATGCAACCGCATATACCAGAACCCAGCTGATAAAGTGAGGCAATGTTGTAATGGTCTGCACAGCCTTTTTAAACCACTTTCCGTTCATATCGGAGAGGAATACTGCAAATATCATGGGAATCGGTGCGGTGATCCATCCGAGGAAGTTCATGGCAAAGGTGTTGCTCAGCACGCGGACGATATCCATGATTGCATATTTATCCTGGAACATCCGTAAAAAATACTTGAAACCTACAAATTCACTGTTGGCCAGAGGAACGCCCGGTTTATAGTTAAAGAAGGCGATGGCCCATCCGCGAAGAGGCAGATAGCTGAGCAGGAAGATGAGAATCAGAAACGGCAAATTACACAGGAAAAGTTGGAATCCCTCCTGCTTAATCAGTGGAACAGTTCTTTTTTTCTGGTTGTTGGAAGACTGTTTCACTTTTTCACTCTCCTTTCATACGTTTCTTGTGAATGATTTTATTTTAGAATACCATGTTATTAATCATCTGTAAACGTTATTCTCTTGTCATTTTGTACGCTGTGTTTACTTTTTTGCACCTATTTTCATTTAAACTTGCAAAATATTGTATTATATGCTAAAATAATAAAAAACTTATTTTACAGTAAATTACAAGAAACAGGGGATTATCTGATGAAAAACGGACTTCCGCTGCTTATATCTTATTTTGAAAATAAAAAATTCCGCAGCATTTTTCTTCGCTATTTCAAATTTCTCATGCTCTTCATTCTGCCTGTCATGTTGCTTTTTATCATTATTTCTCTTATCCTTTATTCCGGTTCACGTAAGGCCGAGGCAGAAAACCTGCTGATGCACAACTTTAACCGATCTTCCGAAATTCTTGATATGATCAATGAAAACATCAACGGAGACTATGTTACCATTAAATCCTCCGCCAATGTGCTCAATGTCGCAACAGCTTCTCCGAAGACGGTGGAAAAGGAGATGTCGCATCTTGCCAGCTGGCCGGAACCGGCCCTTCGCGAAATGCGTTTTACCGTTGCACGCAATAAAATGTACAAAGGCGTCTGTTTCTGGTCTGCCGAAAACAATATGGTTATCTCCCCCTTTGGTCTTTTCCCCTTGGAAGAATACTACGATACCGAATGGCTCTCCGCCAATCTCCGTCAGGATTTTGTGGCAGAAACCCGTTACGACCCTTTCAGCTATGAACAGATTGTCAGCATTGCTCACGATGTTTATCACGAAAATGTTTACATCGGTACGCTTCTTATCAATCTGGACTATGACTATATTGCCCGGCGCATCCGTGATGAACACAACCATGTCACAGGCACGGATGCCATTGTGGCTCCCAACAACATCATTATCTATTCCTCCGTTGAATCCGAAGTGGGAAAAAGCGTTGAACAAAGTCTGTTTGCCGGAGAATATTCCTCAGATTTGGCCAACGGTACCCTCCGCACCGATATTGATAAGGACACCATCTACATGGCCTATACCACATATGACGGTTATTCCCTGCTCTCCATCATCGACAGCAGTGCCTATGCCGGTGTCCAGGGCTCTCTCTATCCGCTTCTCATCATCGGCATTGCCGTCGCCCTTCTGCTTTCTCTTCTGCTGGCTGTGTTTATCTCACTGCGCCTTTACTCCTACCTGCTGGATATCATCGAAAGCTTCCATTTCTCCACCGCTTCCCCCGTCAATAAAACCGAAACCGGAATTATTCGCTCCGGTCTCTTTCATTTTATCGATCATCAAAATTCCATTGAAAGTGAATTTGCCGCCAATCTTGCCAGTCTGCGCAAGGCACAAATTATGGCTCTGCAAATGCAGATTACACCCCATTTTCTGCTCAACACGCTTCAGATCATCAATCTGAGCATTATGAAACAGCTGCACCGCGATAACGAAACTACTCACCTCATCGTATTGCTTTCCGATCTTCTCCGCAATGCCCTTTCCACCAAGGAGTACCTTACCGATTTTTCCTCTGAAATCAATATGACCAAAAAATATCTTCAGATAGAATCCATACGGAAACAGAATCTTTTTTCCACCGAATGGATCGTTGATCCCCGTGTTGAACGGATGTCCGCTGTGCGCTGTACCTTGCAGCCTTTGCTGGAAAACTGTATTCAGCACGCATTAACCCCCTCTGAAAACCGCCCTTTGACAATCACAATTCATATTACCCTGGAAGAAAACACCATTGTTGTTTCCATTGAGGATAACGGACATGGTATCTCCCCGCAAAAACTGGCGGAAATTCATGAAAAACTTGCTCTGGATAACATGCCGGAGACGATCCATATCGGACTCTGCAACGTCAGTATGCGGATCCGTCTTATCTTCGGCGTTTCCGATTGTCTTCACATTTCTTCCGAAGAGGGGACCGGTACCCGTGTCACGCTGCGTTTCCCGGCAGTTACCCATTTTTCTCAGACAAACTCATCGCTTTCTGGAGAAAAAAGCGTATAAATAACCGCTTCCCCATTCCATTTTCGAAAGGAGCTCACCATGTATCGCATGATCATCGTCGATGACGAACCTCTTATCCTGCAACATCTCACAGAAGTCTTCCCCTGGCATGAACTCGGCTTTGAAGTATGCGGCAGCTTTACCAACTCTGAACAGGCATACGACTATCTTCAAAATAAAAAAGTAGATGTCCTTTTCACCGATATCCGTCTCAACGGAGATACCGGTCTCTCCCTTGCCCGCCGTGTCAAACACATCTGCCCTCATATCCAAATCGTCCTGATCAGTGCCTACAGCGAATTTGAATATGCTCGGGAAGCAATTTCCCTCTCTATCTTCGAATATCTTCTGAAACCCATCAGCTACAATTCTGTCATCAACTGTTTTCAGCGTCTGCGCACCTCTCTAGATTCCCACACCAATTCCTCCGATGATATTGTCTCTCAGTTGGCCCGTCATCTAAAAAACGGAGACTCTTCAACAGCAGGTCACTGTCTCGACCTTTACGCCCAGTACAATCCCCTTTCCAAAGAACAGTTGCTGCGCATTCAGCACCGTCTTTTCATCACGCTGGATGAACAGGGGATTATATCTGAAAATCTTCCTACACAGGATATGGCCGCGACCCTGCGTGCCACCACACATCCCCAGGATACACTTTATGAACTGCACAAACAGTTGTATCTCCTTTCTTCCGCTCTTACAAAACCGGATTTTAATGCCTGGTATGTCTCCGAGGCCAAACGATATATTGAAGACCATCTCAGCGAGGATATCTCCCTCAACGATGTCGCTGCGCATGTTTCACTGAGCCCTGCTTATTTCAGCCGTACCTTCCGCCGCCTCACCGGTGAACGAATGAGCGATTATATCTGCCGCTGCCGTATCAAAAAGGCAATTGAACTGCTGAAAGATCCTGCCGTACGCATTGGTGAACTCAACACGCTGGTCGGCTACCACAGCCGCTCCGGATTCTATACCCTTTTCCTCAAAGAGACCGGTTACACCCCGGCCGAATACCGCAAAGAGGTTCTGCATCTTCACTGAAAATTCTTTCCATATATAGACGGACAGTAATAAAACTGTCCGTTTTTCCTCTTTGGATATCCCGATCTCCTATTTTATCCCTTTATTCCATTTATTTTTCTGCAGCAAATCTTTCCTTTTCGACTATTTTCTTCTCCTCACTGAAAAAGCGAAACCGTGTCTCATCCGACACGGTTTCGCTTTTATTTCTTATTTTCCTGTCCGCTCATCTGCCCGACACGTGTTGCTATATAACCACAGACATCATCCTTCGGTATCTCAAGAGCAACAGAAAACTCGCCGTAAAGCAGTTCTTCCGCCCTTTTCATATAACGCGCATCCAACTGTCCAAGATGTCTGTGATGCTCCTGGGCGTAAATTTTTTTATTATATATTGACATGATCAATTCAATAAGATCTCCGCAATCATGAGAGGCCAGAGCTGTCTGATAGTGTTCAGCCAGCTGCTGCCTTCCTACCGTTTTACAGAACTCCGTCTCTATTCCCGGAATCCTATCAATCAGCTTCTCTGCTTCTTCTCTCGAAATAACTCTCCGCATAAAAACCTTGTCGTTATCCACCGAAATATAAATAACCCCATCCTGATAAAGAGGTTTAAGCGTATAATAGAGTATATCCTTGCTTGTATTGGGACGCGTGGAAGGTGCAACATCGATCACTTCGCATACACCTATAGTTCCGTATACGATTATTTCACCTATGCCATACATAAAATCCGCTCCTTTCCTCTTTATTTTATCATACTTTTCTTTTCCGATGTAAGTGAATTTTTTTGGAATTTTCCCTCCTCAATCGCTCCTTTTCCCTCTTGATACAATCCGCTCAAACCAATTGATAAAACTTTTGTTTAATCCCCTGAAAACCTATCTTTCCGCTTGATTTTTCCTGCCTTTCTATGCTATACTTAGGCGAATTCATTCAACAGGAGTGACTACCTATGCGTTTTCGCAATACAGTGCTGTATCTCATCATGATACTGTATACCGCACATGTTTCAGCTATTTCCACCATCGTTTCGGAACTTTCCAGTGATCCATCCATCGGCGTTTCCGGCTCCGGCCTGATTTTCACCGTAAATTTTATCGGTTATATCCTCTTTGCCCTCCCCTGCGGAGCTCTCTCCGATAAGTTCGGTAAGAAACCCATTCTGCTCTCCGCTTTGGCCGGCATGATTCTGTTCTTCCCGCTTTTTGCTGTTGCAGAGCCCTTTGCGCTCCGCTGTGTCATGATGTTTTTCCTTGGCGGCTGTGGCGGCATTGTCAACTGCATCACTGCCTCCTATATCGGCGATATCAATCCTCAGAATCCGGATTACTACACCAATCTGCTTCAGTCCATTGCCTGCATCGGCGCCATTCTCTCTCCCTTCCTTCTCTCGCTTCTCATCACTGTTGAAATAGAATGGAAATATTACTACTTTATTCTCGCCGCAATCACATTGGTACTTGCCCTTCTGCTGCTCACCTTCCCAAAATCCCAGAGCGGCGGCGGCAGCGGTTTTTCTTTCCGTAAAGCAGTTACCGCCTTCAAAGGCGCTGCTTTTCCGCTGATTTGTCTCTGCATGTTCTGTTATACCGGTGCGGAAGTTGCCGCGTGGGGCTGGCTTTCCTCCCTGCTGCAAACCGAGTTTGGCAGCAACGTTCTTCTCTCTGGTCTGGGCGTCTCTCTCTTCTGGCTCGGCATGGCTGTCGGACGTTATCTTTGCGGCCTGCTGCTCAAAAAATTCACCCTTCGCCAGCTGATCATCGCCCTTTCCGTTCTCACCACCGCTGTAACACTCTTTGCCATCTTCTGCAAATCCACCTGGCTCTTCCTGATCCTTGCTGTTGCCATGGGTCTCACCTGCTCCAGCATCTTCCCCTTCCTCTCTTCCTACGGAGCTTCTCAAACCCATCTCGGCACAGGTATTTCCTTTACCCTGCTGATGGTGTGCGGCAATACGGGCAGCGCCACCGTACCCTATGCCATGGGGCTGCTCTCTGATGTAACGGGAATGAGCGCTTCACTCATCCTGCCATTGGTTCTCTTTGCCGCGGTCCCTGTGATCATTCTTCTCCTTTCCCGCACCAAAAAGACTGCCCAAAATTAACGGAAACCAAAACAGACAGCTTACAGTTTATTGAAACCGGTAATCTGTCTGTTTCTTTTATTTTATATCCTATTGTGTCTGCATTTATCCAAACCTGTTTATCTTCTTTTTTCTCGTAAAAAGCGCAAATAATCAATACCAATAGTATTATAAAATATTAAATACACTTTAAGTATTAAATATTTGCTTCTTATATTCCCTCGGTGTAATGCCGATCTCTCTCTTAAACAGCCTTGCAAAATTCTGCGGATCCAACCCCACTGAGGCTGCCGTCTCCGCTACACTCAGTTCATCCTGCTCCATCAGCGTGCAGGCTTTTTTTATTCTCAGCGCAGTAAGATATTCATGGGGAGAAAGTCCGGTCTGACTTTTAAAAATAGTGGAAAAATAACTTCGCTCCAGTCCCACCTCAGCAGCAATCTCCATCACGTTCAACGGCTGATGATAATGGGTCTCCATCATACTGATTGCTTTCTGTATCCACAGTTTTTTATCCGATTCAACCTCACTGTAACGCAGCAATGCCCCCATCACACCATACACACAGGCTGTACGCCTCAGTTCTGCTCCGGGATCGGCATCATCCCGCATCTGCACCATCTGTTCCACAAAACCGCAGATCTCCTCAAAAGCCTCGGCCGGCGCAAACGGATTCTGAGAGGTTATCCCCGCACGTACCAAATCACGTCCGATTCTTGCACCGTTTACCGCACACCACACACCTCTTCGCGGTTCCACCTCATCTGCCGTGTGGATGATAATATCATGCGGAAGTAAAATATAGCAGTCCCCTGCCTTTACCTTAAACTCGTTTCCGTTAATGATAACCGATCCGTAGCCGCCGGTGCAGCAATCAATAATATAAATATCACGGATAACCGGTCCATACCGGATCCCCGGTTCCAGATCCTTATCCCTGTCGCAGAAACAGAGCATCGGTTCCTCTCTGTATATATTGGTGAAATATTCGTAAAACATATTTCTCCTCCAACAAATTGACGAAAAAATCAAACAAAATCATATTGTTATACCTGCGGAATAACGATATAATAAAATTATTATATCATAGTTTTTCTTATCTTGACAATAACAAATTGAATATTATTCTTGGAGGCTGTTATGGAAAAAACATTTTTAACCGGATTTTCTCGTTCCGATGTTACCCCCCAGCTTGGTGTCCACATTTCCGGATACTATCAGATCCGTATCGCTGACGGTGTTCTGGATCCCCTTGAAGTCAATACCATGGCCTTTTCTGACGGAACCTCCACCGCTTTAATCATTTCCGTCGATACGCTCCATCTTCCCGATGAATATTGCGATAGCCTGAGAACCAGAATTGCTGCCAGATGCGACATCTCTGCCGATTCTGTTTTCATCGCCAGCACCCATACCCATACCGGTCCGCTGGTCGGTTCTTCCTCTGAAAGCGAAGCTGTCTCCAATCCTCTTTACGAGCAGTTCCTCGCCACACGAATTGAGGATTCCGCTGTAACTGCCCTGGCAGATCTCAAACCCTCCCGCGTATTTTTCGGAACCTCTCAGGCTCCCAAAATCTCTTTTGTGCGCCGCTTCCGCATGAAGACCGGCGAAGTCCGCACCAACCCCGGTGTCGGCAACCCCAACATTGCTCATCCCATCGGCGACGTTGACGAAACCGTTCAGCTCGTCCGCTTTGTACGTGAAGGCGGCAATGATATCGCCATCGTCAACTTCCCCGTCCATCCCGATACCATCGGCGGCTGCAAAATCAGTGCCGATTATCCCGGTTTTGTCCGCCGTTCTCTGGAGAAAGCACTCGATGATGTCAACTGCATCTTCCTCAACGGTGCTCAGGGTGACGTCAACCATGTTAATGTCAACGCCAAAGGCGGCGATCTCAACGGTCTTGAGACCGAAACCTTTGACGATGTCGCCAGAGGTTACGAGCACTCCCGCCATATGGGCAGAGTGATTGCTGGTGCCGTTCTGCAGATTTGGGACAAACTGGATGAAACCAATCCCGGCAAAGTACTTTTCGGCAGAAAGATTATTAAACTTCCCTCCAGCCGCGTCAGCGCAGACCGTGTTCATGAGGCAGAAAAAATCATAGAAATCCACGAACGCGGCGATGATCATCTGCTTCCTTGGGAAGGTATGGAACTTACCACAGCCGTTGCCGAGGCTTACCGCATGAAACGCCTTGAAAACGGACCCGACTTCTTCGATCTTCCTCTCTCTGCGGTTGGTTTCGGTGATGTTATGTGGCTTGGTATTCCCGGTGAGCCCTTTACCGCAATCGGAAAAGGTATCAAAGCCGGCTCTCCCTTCACTCTTACCTCTCCCTGCTGCCTGACCAACGGCGCAATCGGTTACTTCCCCACCAAGGATGCCTATGATGAAGGCGGATATGAGGCAAGAAGTTCCGTCTTTGCCGCAGGTGTTGCAGAAAATATTATTGAGGGTGCTGTTGATCTTCTGAAATCCCTGAAATAAAGGAGTGTCTGACCATGCCTATCCGCGTTGGATTAAAAACCATCAAACTGTGGAATGAATCCCTCGAACAGCAGGTATGCAACTACGAAAGTGAAAAACGCGAAAAGGGACAGATCGTCTTCTACGGTCCTTCCTATTTCACCCGCTGGAAAGCCAGCTATGGTGAAACTCCCATGGAGGAGATGATTGTCGGCAAAAGCGGTACCCCATGTGTCATCAACCGCGGATTCGGTTCCAGCTGCTCAGAACATCAGCTCTATTACTATCCCAGAATGGTTCGCCCTCTGGAACCCTCGGTTCTTGTCTATGAGTGCTTTGGCAACGGCACTTACCATGGCTATTCTTATGAAGAGATCTGGGAGCTGGCACAGCGTGTTATTGCCTATGCCAGAGTGGATTTCCCTGATATCCATATTTATCTCCTCAGCCCTCTGCCTGAGCTCAAGGATACGCCGGAAGACATCAGAAAGAAGATGGAATTCGGCCTTATGCTGCAGCAATACACCGAAGTTACCCCCAACTGTTATTATATTGATGCTTTGCACAATACCGATTTTAAACGTAAAGATATCTTTATTGCCGATGGTGTTCATCTCAATAAGCTGGGTTACCAGTTCTTCGCTAAGATGTTCCGCAATGCCCTTGCCAAAGAACTGGAACGCTTCTGATTACCTTCAAAGCTAAGACAAGGAGTGATTTCTGTGCCCATCAAAGTTGGTCTTCAGGTTATTAAAATCTGGAATGACAGCCTTGAGAGCAAAGTGCGTTATTACGAAAGTATCCCTAAGCCGGAGGGACAGATCGTATTTTATGGTCCATCCAATTTCACCCGCTGGGATCCCATGTACGGCGAAACCTCCATGGAAGAGGTGTTGTTGGGAAAAAGCGGTGCACAGTGTGTTGTCAACCGTGGATTCGGTTCCAGCTGCGCCGAACACCAGCTCTACTATTATCCCAGAATGATCCGTCCCCTTGCCCCGTCGGTTTTGGTCTATGACTGTACCGGCAACAACACTGCTTTCGGCTACACCGTAGAAGAAACTTGGGAACTGGCGCAGCGTGTCATCGCCTATGCTCAGGCAGATTTCCCGGATATCCGCATCTATCTCTGCAGCAGCCATCCCTCTCTCAACGATACACCGGAATCACTTCAGTATAAACGCACACTGGATCTTCTGATTCAGCAGTATACCGAAACCCACGACAATTGTTTCTATATTGACGGTATCCATTACGCTCCTCTGAGCCGTAAAGATATCTTCATTGCCGATGGTGTTCACTATAATCATGCAGGATATCGTCTCTATACCAAATTCTTCCGGGAAAAACTCGCCAAAGAACTGGAGCGTTTTTGATTTCCCGGTATTCCCTGTACTCTGATCCGTCACAGATGGATACATTATATAAACAATATCATTAACGGAGGAAATAACAATGAACAAAGAAGAAGTCGTCATGAACGGCGCCGGCATTGCCGAGCTTGGATTCCCCATGTGGCCTGAATTCGCCCCCGAGACCCCCGATATGGTAGCAGATCTTCTGCGCAGCGGTAAGGTCAACTATTGGACCGGTCCTGTTGGCATGCAGTTTGAAGAAGCTTGGGCTAAATACATTGGTGCCAAAATGGCTATCTCCTGCACCAACGGTACTGCAGCTCTTCACATCGCTCTTGCCGCTCTCGATATCGGCCCCGGCGACGAAGTTATCGTCCCCTCTTATTCCTTTATCGCATCTTCCTTCAGCGTTGTTCAGGCCGGTGCTATCCCTGTATTCGCTGATGTTACCGACGATCACACCCTTGATCCCAACTGCATCGAGCCGCTGATCACCGAGCGCACCAAAGCAATCATCGTTGTTCACCTCTATGGCGGTGTTGCAGATATGGGCCCCATCCTTGCCATTGCCAAAAAGCATAACCTGAAGGTCATCGAAGACTGTGCACAGTGCTTCGGCGGCGAGTTCAACGGCGTTAAGTGCGGTGTTCTCGGTGATGTTGGCTGCTTCAGTTTCTGCCAGAGCAAGCACTTCACCACCGGCGGCGAAGGCGGCATGGTCGTTACCAACGATGAAAACGTAGGCTGGGAGTGCCGTTCCTTCCGTGATCACGGTTATGATGTCCGCACCAGAATGAACATGCTGGCTCTTGAGGAGAAACTCCCCTACATCCACAACCGTGTTGGATTCAACTATCGTATGACCGAGATGCAGTCCCTTATCGGTCTCAACGAGCTCAAGCGCTTTGAAAGCTGGAACCTCCCCACCCGCCGCAAGTACGCTGCTATGTATGATGCAGCTCTCACCGGCGTAAAGGGCATCAAAAAGCTCCCCACCAACACTACTGAGCGCAAGAATTCCTATTGGTGGTATCCCATCAACCTCGATACCTCCGTTCTCGATTGTAAAGCTGCTGATATCGTAAAGGAACTCTCCGCCAAGAAGATCCCCTGCTACGGTATCCAGTGGCCGGAAGCTTACGAAGAGCGCGCTTACCGTGAGCATAACGGCTTCGGTTCCGCCAAATTCCCCTTCGAGTCCGCCTGCTACACCGATCCCAAGTCCGTTGACTATAAGAGCGTTCTCTGCCCGAAGGCCAAGAGCCTCCGCGACGAAACCCTCAGCCTCTTCCTCCATCCCAACTGGAAGCCCGAACACATCCAGCTCTGCGTTGAGACCTTCAAAGAAGTCCTTGCTGCTCACGTTATCGGCTAATTTGGGAACACACCTCTGAAAAAGGAGTCATTTCGCCATGAAAAAACTGAAATGGGGCGTCATTGGCGCCGGCGGTATCGCTGACAGAAGAACCATTCCCGGCATGATGCTAGCTGACAACGCAGAATTGGTAGCCGTTATGGATACCGCTGACGGTGTTGCAGAAAAGGTTCGCGCCAAATACAACGCTAAATATGCTTATACCGACTGGAATGAACTGCTCGCCAATCCCGAAGTGGAGGCTGTCTATATTGCCACCCCGGTATTTGTACACAAGGAGCAGGTTATTGCTGCTGCCAACGCCGGAAAACACATTCTTGTTGAAAAACCTGTCTGCCTCACCGCTGAGGAAGGCGATGAAGTACTGGCACTCTGCCGCGAGAAAAATCTTCTTCTCGGCGCCGGTTTCCTGATGCGCTTCAGCAGCAGTCACCGCAAAATGCGTGAGTTCATCGCAGAAGGCGGTCTTGGACAGGTGGTATCTGTCCGTGCTCAGTTCAGCTGCTGGTATCCCAAAATGGACGGCGCATGGCGCCAGAGCAAAGCGCTCGGCGGCGGCGGCGCCCTGATGGATATGGGTATCCACTGCATCGATCTTATCCAGTATATCACCGGCAGCACCGTAAAACGTGTTGGCGCATTCTGTTCCACCAACGTTTTCGACTACGAGACCGAAGATCAGGCAGCCGTCATTATGGCACTTGATAACGGCGCTTTTGCCCTGTTGGATACCAACTTCAACATTCCCGATGATTCCCAGAAAGCCCGTCTGGAAATTTACGGCACCAAGGGCAGCATTCTGGCTGAAGGCACTATCAGCCAGGTTGACGGCGGCAACATCGAAATTCTGCTCGCCGAAGACAAAGGTTATGATGCACAGCAGGAACGCAGCTCCGCCGATGCCGCAACCTTTGATCTGGAATACGGCAATATGTATACCCGCGAGATTGAAAGCTTCGGCCGTTCCGTTCTGGAAGGTACCCCGCTTGAATCTCCCGCAGAAGAGGCCATTCAGGTACAGCGTATCATAGAAGCTGCCTATGCCTCCTCCGAAAACGGCACGATCTCTGTCCTCTGATCGTTTCTCAATTCTTATCTCTCCATATAAACCAATAAGTCGGATATGGCCTGCTCCCCCTTACGCAGGCCTCATCCGGCTTATTTGGTTAACACATTCATCCCTGTTTTTTTAAGGAGTTGTATTTATGGAAACCCGTTGGCTTTACAGAACAAGCGAAAATCTTGCTGAACTACGTGATGCCTCTAAAGGTGTCTGTGTCATTCCCATGGGCTGCGTAGAGAAACATGGTCTTCATCTGCCCCTGGGCCAGGACATCATTCAGGCAAGCCATCTGGCCTGGATGGCATCCCAGCTCGAAACCGTTTGTGTCTTCCCTGATTATATTTTCGGCGATGTTCCCGGAAAATCCCCCACCATGCCCCTTGGCTCCATCACCCTCTCCCTTGATCTTGAGATTGCACTTTTGGAAGAACTTTGCGAATCCATCAGCCGCGCCGGTTTTAAAAAGATTGTCGTTTTCAATGGTCACGGCGGCAATAAGCCCTGGCTCTCCACATTTCTCCGCATTATGTCTGCCAAAAAGCGGGACTTCGTCGTCGTTGTTATCGATATCGGACTTCCCGCTCCCCACGAAATGGCCAAAGAAATTGAGAAAAACGGAAGAAATGCCATCCCCGAACTCACCGAAGAAGATGTGGATCTCATCCTCAAATATCATGAGCAGGATATGAAGATCGGTCATGCCTGCATGGGTGAAACAGCTTATATGATGGGCATTTCTCCCGAGCACGTTCATCTTGACAGACTTGGCATCGAAAGCGGTCTCAGTGCCCACAAAACAGACTATCTTCTCAAAGCAGGTATTCTCATGTCCAATGCCGGCTGGGATATCGACTATGCCAACGCATTCAGTGGTGATGACCCTATCGGCTGCAACGAGCGCATCGGAAAAGCCGCCCTGCGCATGGAGGCAGAACGCGTTTCCAAAGCATTCAAAGTCCTCAAAGAGGATGAAAATCTGCTCCGGTGGCTGGAGGAATATCAACTCGGATGGAATGACTGACCCTTTTGAGGAAACGAGGTGTTTTTATGACATATACCTTTGAATCTCTGGCACAGGCTATCGGCTGTCCGGCTCTTCCCGACCTTCTTTTCCCCTATTTTTCCCAAGCCATGGAAGAATACGATAAAAACGGCTGTCTTCTTGCTGACCCAGCTCTTTTTGAAAATCTGCATAAACAGTACGGCTGCTATCCCAATCATCTGGATATTTTCTGCGATGCTGCAAGGCAGATTGCCGCCGATGAACCGCTTGCCCGCTATCTTACCCTGCTGGGAATTGCCATCCGGGATCGGGATGCGATCAATCAATCTCCCTACGCCATTCCCATGCTCACCCCGCCGGAAGGGAAACCCGCCCTCGGCTATGAGATGGTAAACGGACTCTCCTTTGCTGCCGTTATCCCCGATGCCTATAACACAATGATGGCGAGAGGTATTCCCGAGGAATTGGTGAGATCCACCCTTGCCAATATCGAAGGCAGTGTCCGTGAATTTGCCATAAGAAACGGCGGCCGTCCCGGTTATCACCTCTTTGGCTGGTTTCAGCTGATTGTAGACGGAAAACTTTTCCGCATCCACCGTCTCGAAATAGAGATAGGCAACAAGTTTGAAGGTCACGGTTCTGTTTTCCGCAGCAGCAGCGGCGAAGAAGTTCATCTTGCCGATGGGATAAAGATTCACAAAAGCGGTTATGCTTTCGGCTCTCCCAACCTAACCGATGAAGAAGGGGCATGGGAAGCTCATATTGTGGAAACAGAGGATTATTTCGAAGGACATCCGGTCTCTGTTGACGGCCGTACCTCTGTTGAAACGGTTCGTCTCTCCCGCAGTGAATGGAAAAAAATTCTCTCTCATGGTGATCCCACCGTTCATCTGCACATTCCCGGCAACGGCGTTCCCTTTACCCCCGAAAACGTTGATGAAACCATCCGGGAAACCAAGGAATTCCTTGCCTCATATTTCCCCGATTTCCGATACAAAGCCTTTACCTGTTCTTCCTGGATGCTGGATCCCCAGCTCTGGGATATGCTCGGAGATAGTTCTAACCTTGTTCACTTCGGTAAAAGATTCCACATGAGTCCTGCAAAAAGCGGCGGTAAGGGTGTGTTCTACTTTGTCTTTAAACAGCCCACCCCTGCCGAACTCTCCAACGAGTATTTTTCTTCTCTCCCCGGAGAGACACGGCTCCACCGTCTTCTCAAACAGCACTATCTGGATGGAAAATACATCTACGAAGTGACAGGCTACTTTTTTGCATAACCAAAAACGGACGTGACCGACAGGCCGCGTCCGTTTTTTCTGCAATACTGCAATATTCGTGTTAGTTATCTTTTTTCATTCTGGGATGCCATCAGCAGACGCACATCCTTGCCCACAAAGCTAAGCCGGCGGTAAGAGCCGATAATACGGGAGATGAACCGTTCTGTATACAGCTTTTCCAGTTCATTAACCGAGAAGTTGGTGTTGATAATGGTGGGTTTTCCGGATATGATCCGGGAATTCACAATGGAATTCACCTGTGCCACCGAAAACTGGTTCACAACCTCCGAACCCAAATCATCCAGAATCAACAAATCACAGTCCATAATCCCGGAAAGGGTATCGTCCCCTCTGGCATACTGTTCCTTCTGCAGCTGTGCAAAGATGTTATAGGCCGAACAATAGACTACCCCCTGACCCTTTTCGATTACTCTCCGTGCAATCGCCATGGAAAGGTGAGTCTTTCCCAATCCGGTACCGCCAATCATCAGCAGATTGCCTGAGCGTCCTGAAAAGTTCTCGGCATAATCTCTGCAGATTCCGAAAACCCGGGTCATAATCTCCCTCGGCACAATATTCTGCGGCGGGATTGATTTATCCGAATAATAGTCCAGTGAAAAATTTTCGAAACTGCACTCCATCAACATGGAGGCCCCGGTGATCCTTGCTGCTGCTTCCGCTCTGAGCAGCGCTTCATGACACTCACAGCGTCTTGTCCCTACATAACCGGTATCTTCGCATTTTCCGCAGACATATCTCGGTGTCGGTGCATCGGCAGGATATCCGTTTTTCCGCAAGATCTCCGCACGCTGACGCTGTCTTGCCAGGTTCTTCTCCTTCAAAAACTCTGCCTTGGATGAAGTATCTTCTCCCGAAAGAGCCATTCTGGCATATTCAATGATTTTCACAGCATCGCCCATCATCTGGGCATCAATTTCCCGGATCTGCGGCAGCTTCAGATAGATTTCTCTGCGCAGCCGCTCGCAACTGTCCTCTGCTGCTTTGCGCCGCTCAGCCAGCTTCTGTCTCGCAGCCTCATATACCTCATCTGAAAAGCTCATGTTTCTTTCCTCCGGTCAAACAAAATCAAAAATCCACATTCATAATGTCGTCATTGAAAAGACTCTCTATCTCACCGATATCATACGATGTCTCCAGCTTACGGTTATCCCGCATAACTTTCCTCTCTGCATCGGCCTGCTCCGGTGTTGTAATTCCCTTTTCCTTCCATGACAGCAGTATCTTGTTTATGTAGTTAAAAGAGAGCTTGCCAATTGCTTCTATCGTACGTTCATACGCTGCAATCAGCAGCGGCTGGCCAAACCCATCATTACTCCAGGCGGCCACAATACTCTTTTCTTTTGAAGTCAATGCCCTGTCATAGAGACCGAATGCCCCACGAACAACATTTTCATAGTTCCTGGCAGCATGTACTTCTTTGAGGTATTTTTCCGCCTGCTCCGCTGTCTCTACGCCATCATTCATCCATGCAACCGCTGTAGCCTGTATATAGCTCATTCTGGTTTTTCCAATCTCAACACAATAGGATATCACTGTCAGCAGCACTTCCGGCGAAATTCCTGCCCAACTGGTCAACCAAAGCAATGTTGAGGTATCGGTTGATGTAAAGGTTTTGCCGAGCATAGCTTCTGCTGCTTCCAACATAAAGGCTACATCCGGCCTGGCTGCCAGTTCCTTCATCTCTCTGGCATTCAGACGTACCGGCGGTGCACTGAGCGGTTTGATTATTCGCTCTGCCTTTTCCGTTGTTTCCGCAGCATTCCTGCCCACAGCTTCCGCTTTTCCGGAGCTTTCTTGTACCGCAGCGTTCGGTTTGTTTACCGTTATAGCTGTTCCCACAGCCTTTCCGTCGGTCAAAATCCCCTCTGCCACCCAGTAATCCAGCGCATCTGCCACATCTCCCGGGGTCATTCGCAGCGAAGCGGCAATTTTTTCCGGATCCGCCTCTCCCTCTCTGAGCAGATAAAGCAATATCTTAAGTTGTGCTGCACCGCACATTCTGAGTTTTTCATCTGTAACAAGTTCTGCCGGCACTGCGAATATTTTTCTCCACAGTCCCATATTCAGCATATATGACATGACTATCACCCACTTTATATTATAACAGTTTTCTCTCTTATTGACAAGCACAAGCATAGCGGTTAGAATACTATTAACCTCATCTTTTACGGAGTCTACTATGAAAAAAATTCTTTTCACTGTTTTTCGGATACTGTTGTCCGCACTTTCCCTCTTTGTAACCGCCTCCGCACTCTATCACACGGTACTTCTCGGCTTTGGTCCCGTTCCCCTTTTTATGCTCACCATAGCCCTTCCCTTTCTTGCTGCCACTCTTTTCACCAACCGTATCAAAGCGCTTTTCTCTGTAAAAAAAGCCGACAAACCCTTGTACCGTCTGATCAAATACACTGTCCTCTTCTGTTTCTGCGCCGTATTCGTTTTGTTTGGCTGCTTTTCCGCTGCTATGCTGCTCACCGCCGAAGCACAGCCGCCATCCGCTGAAACCGACTGCGTACTTATTCTCGGCTGTAAAGTTGAAGACCGACAGCCCTCGCTCATGCTGCAGCGCCGTCTGGATACCGCCGCCGTTTATCTGCTGGATCATCCGGATGTCATTGTCGTTGTTTCCGGAGGTATCGGAAACAGTTCTGTCTACTCCGAAGCATCTGTAATGCGCAGCTATCTTATCGGATGCGGGGTTGCTGCCAACCGTATTCTGACAGAAGACCTCTCCACAAATACACAGGAAAATCTGCAATACTCTGCCGAACTCCTTCAAAACCTTTCTCTTTCACAGGATGCGGATGTCCTCATTGTAACCGATGGTTTTCACCAGCTGCGCGCCCGCATATGGGCCGAAAAGTTTGGCTTTACCAATCTCTCTTCCCTCTCCTCTTCCACACCGCTCTTTCTTTTTCCCTATTACTTTTTCCGTGAATTCATGGGACTTACCCGTTATTTTCTCCTTGGGTTCTGATTCTGTCATTTCCCGTATGAATCCCTCCTCCTGCTGTCAATAATAATATCATTCTTTTATTTTTGACGCAGGAGTTTTCTATGTCTTCGAAATCAACCCGTATCATCTCTCTTTTCTCCCTGTTTATCCTTTTCTTTGCCTTCCTTGTTTTCCGTCTTGCCGCACTGAGTCAGGGAGTTGGCACAAAGCCTGCCTCTGCTGACCATGGCAGTTATACACTGAATGTGATAAATGACCGTGCGTATTTTTACGATTGCCGTTTTGTTCCGCTTGTCAACAATACGCCCCAGTATACCGCTGCCGTCCTTCCAAATCCCGCTAATTCTTTTCTGTTGGAATCCTACTATCCCCCCTCCGCTGTTATGGAACTGTTAGCAACACGAAAACCAGTCCTCCTTCCCCTCCCCTCAGACGAAATATATGCCCCCGGTGTTCAGATCTACCGGGGCAAAAAAAGATATTCCGATACGCAAACAGCCGTACACCTGATCGGCAGTTTGACCGATGCCATGACGGTAGGCGGCAGCGGTTTGGAAAAAGCACTGGATGATTATCTCACGCAAAACAGCACCGTCATTTCCGCCCGTTATCACACAGATGCCCTCGGCCGCGCCTTTGATAATGATATTCCCGAAACGATTACCGATAACCCGGATGACCCTGCCGGAGTTGTGCTGACACTCGATCTCCGCGTACAATCCATTGCCGAAAAGGCCTTGAAAAAACTGACCTGCGGCGCCGTCGTCATCATGGATATAAAAAACGGAGACATCAAAGCCTCTGCCAGCTATCCTGTCTTTAACCCCAACAATCTTTCTGCCGATATGGATTCTGCACTCAGCCCATTTCTCAATCGTGCGTTTGCTTCCTATTGCGTCGGCTCCACCTTTAAGCTGGTTACAGCCGCTGCTGCACTGGAGGCCAATATCCCCACCACCTTTGAACACATCTGCACCGGTTCTGTTACCATCGGTGATGTCACCTTTCACTGTCAAAACCGTACCGGCCATGGTTCGCTTATGTTGAAAGATGCCCTTGCTTTCTCCTGTAATCCCTATTTCATCTCATTGGCCGCCGAAACTGGAGCCGACCGCATTTATTCTCTTGCCCTTCTTCTCGGTTTTGGTTCTCAGGATACCCTTTGGGAAAACTTCTCCACCTCCCCGGGCAATCTTCCTTCTGCCCAAACTCTTGCCACACCGGCCGGTGCCGCTAATTTTGCCTTTGGACAGGGCGAACTGCTTGCCACCCCCATCCAGCTCTGCAAGTTGGTTTGCACCATCGCCAACGGCGGTTATTCTGTAACCCCGCGTCTTATTGATGGATTCACGGATGACGGTGTTGTCCTCACCCAACCGGCACCACTCTATTCCCAAAATCGTATTCTCTCAGAGGAAACCGCAAACATTCTCAAGGAATACATGATAAACGTAGTAAAAAACGGCAGTGGGCGTAGAGCTGCCCCGGATTTTCTCTCTGCCGGAGGAAAAACCGCCTCAGCCCAAACAGGTCAATACATTGACGGCGAAGAAAAAATAGAGGGTTGGTTTGCAGGATTCTATCCCGCAGAAGAACCCCGATTTGCCATAACCGTCCTGGCGGAAGGTGCTGGCTCCGGTGCCGTCACCGCTGCTCCGGTTTTTAAAGAAATCGCCGATGGGCTGTATGACCTGTTTTACCGTGAAAAAACTGATCCTATTCCATAGAAAAAACTGCTGCCTGAACGCTCAGACAGCAGTTTTTCTCATTTTAAAATACCAAAATTTTTAAAGGGGAAGATTGTGAATACCGCTTTTCCGGTAATATCTTCGGCGGGCACATAGGGGTGTCTCCATCCCCTCGCATCGCTGGAACCCGCTCGGTTGTCACCCAAAAACAGATACATTCCTTCTGGAATCTGGAACACTCTGTCTTCATATGATTCATGGACAACATACTCTTCTTCCAGTTTTTCTCCGTTGATGTAAACCACACCGCTGATGATCTCTACCGTTTCTCCCGGAAGACCGACGACCCTCTTTATCAGTGTTGTCTCTGTCTCCTCTGAATCAAACACCAAAATATCACCGCGTTCCACCGTCTCTTCCACATTATATACATGCACCGCAAACAGCCAACTTTTCTCTGCTATTGTCGGTATCATAGATCCTGTCGGAACATAGGTGAAGAAAAACACAAACTTGATCAGCAGCACAATAACAACCACTTCAACACCAAACGGTATCACCCATTCTTTGATAAACCTTTTTATTTTGGATTTCATATCCTGAGGTATCTCTTGTTCAGGTTCTTTCGGTATGCTTTTCTTCTTAAAAACAGACAAAACCAATCTCCTCCGTTACCTTTGTAATTCCATTGATTGTTTATGCGCTTTGTTTCTCGGTTTTCATTGCTACAAATTCCGTCTTGTATGCAAAACCATCACCGAGAACTGCAAAATAGTAATCCGCATACTGCTCTTCGTTTTCAAAGATATAGTACAGTTCACCTTCCGGATTTGAACTTATGACACGCTCAAGTTCCTCCGCTGTTATTTCCATCTGGCAGCCGATCACGGTCTCTATCTTTCCGGCGTCACTTCTTTTTTTGACAAACCAACTTCCGTCCACCACTGCATTTCGGTCCAGTCCGTCTGCTTCCAGCTTTTCTTTCACAAGTTCGCCGAGACGTTTTTCATCAAGCTCATACCGCCCTGCTGCCAAAACAAATTCATATCTCAACATGAACTGCTCGTTTTCGCTGCTTTGTGAAAGCTTCCACAATAATGCTCCGTCTGTCATTCCAAAATACTTCTCATATTCTTCGCTGATTCCGGCATACTCATTTCCAACTGCGTATACCAAAAATCCCTCCTTTACCAGACTGTGTATTTCTGATGCCAGCAGTTTTGCGTAATATTTTCCATCTGCAAGTTCCGTGTAAAAACTGCGGAGTCTCGTATGGATCTCGCCTTCCCATGCGCGCAGGGCGTTGGTATAATCCTGCATGGATGCCAGAAATTCACTCTTGACCTGCTGCCGTCTGGTTTCGGCCTCCGTCTTATAAATGGTTCCTTTATTCAGCTCATCTTCAATTTTTTGAATCTCATGAAGATATTTTTCATATGCAGTAAGTTCCGACCAATATGTTACATAGCCGTCCGTTGTAACAATCACATAGGACGCATCAAACTTATTTTTCAACGCCACGGTATCAATGATCACATCATATTGCTGTTCTGCATTCATCCGATTATTATATATCTGTACAGCCAGCGCCGTACCGATATTTTCACTGTATCCTTTGGGACGGCAGCTTTCCGCTGTCTCCTGCGGAATCATATCCGTCGCAACCGGAACAATATACTGCTTCTTTACCATATTCAACTCATCATAAAACTCCGGGAGCGTATTTACACTGCGCATTTCTTTGATATAGTCTGCAACAGAATATCCTGTTACTGCAACAACAACAACCATACAAAGAATGAGGACAATCCGTATCGATCTTGCAAATATACCCATATTTTTTCTTTTTCCCTTTTCCTGAGGCACAGTTATATAATGAGAACCCAATCGATTTTTTATCAAATATTCATCTCCTTTCTTGAAATAATCTTTCCAATTATTATTTTATAATATATACCAAAAAAAACAAGAGCAAAAATGTAAAGATTGTTATGTCACAAATTGACATTCTTCAAAAAAAGAGGCATAATAAATATGTAACCAACCGATAGAGAGGTTTTTGTTATGATTCTTACCGTTGATGTTGGAAATACCAACATTGTACTCGCACTGTTTGACGGCCAAAAAATCACTGCCGTCTCAAGGATCAGTACCGTCCGCGACAGAATGGCTGACGAGTATGCTGTTCTGATCCGGAACATTGCGCTTCTTCACGGCGTGGATCTTTCCATGGTGACAGGAGCCATCATCTCTTCTGTTGTTCCCCCGCTCACCTCTCAGATCCGCCGCGCCATCAAAAGAGTATTCGGTGTTCATGCACTCACTGTGGGTCCGGGTCTGAAGACCGGTCTCAACATTAAGATAGATGACCCCTCTCAGCTTGGCAGCGATCTCGTTTGCGGTTCTGTGGCCGCCATTGAAAAATATCCCCTCCCCTGCGTCGTCATTGACCTGGGTACTGCCACTAAATTTTCTGCCATCGATAAAAACGGAGCTTTTCTCGGCGTCTCCATCAGCCCCGGCATCAAGCTTTCACTGGATGCTCTTTCTCAGGGCGCCGCACAGCTTCCGCATATTAACTTTGATCTCGCACCTAAAAGCGTTATCGGCACCAACACCATCGACTCCATGCGCTCCGGCATTATCTTTGGTTCTGCCAGTATGATCGACGGTATGGTAGAACGCTTCAAATCCGAACTTGGCGATGATCTTACCGTTGTTGCCACCGGCGGATTTGCTGAGGATATCGTACCCCATTGCCGCAGCAAAATTCTCTGCGACCGTGATTTAATCCTAGAGGGATTATACACACTGTATAATAAAAACACAAAATAACCATTTATCCTTTTTCATCTTACATTTTGCGCCGTTTTTATACTATATCTCTTTTACGAATAGTATATTCAAAACAAAATATAACTAAACAAGCCATTTCATATACATATTATGCGTTGCATCCGGGAATTCCCGGAGCAGCAGCAAGGAGTGATATAAAATGTCAAACAGCAAAACCCCTCTGTTCACCACCCGCAACCTTGTGCAGCTTGCGCTGCTGACGGCGATTATCATCGTGATGTCCTTTACGCCGATCGGCTACCTCAAGACGCCCATTGTTGAGATCACCTTCATCCCCATTCCCGTCGTCATCGGTGCCATTGTCATCGGTCCTTCGGCAGGCGCATTTCTTGGGGCTGTTTTTGGTCTTACAAGCTTCATCCAGTGTTTCGGAATGAGCCAATTTGGCGCCATGCTTCTCTCCATCAATCCCATCTTCACCTTTATCATGTGTTTTGTCGCAAGGCTTCTGATGGGTTGGCTCTGTGGATTGATTTTCAAGGCTTTCTATCGCTTTGATAAATCCTCGTCCAAACTTGTTTCTTACGGTGCAGCCTCTCTCTCCGGTGCTCTTCTGAATACCCTCTTCTTTGTGGCACTTCTCCTCCTCCTTTTTGGAAACACCGATTTTGTCCAGTCCTTTGGCGATACCGTTTTTGGTATTATCGCCACCATCGTAGGGGTCAATGGGCTGGTAGAAGCTTTGGTTTGCATGATCGTTGGCGCCGCAGTAAGCAAAGCAATTGATAAAATCTTCCGCCGCACTTCCAAAACCAACACAGAACAACAATAATTTTCGGCCGATGCTGTTACAGCATCGGCTTTTTCATCCACTTTTATATACCTTTTTTCCTTCAGGCATCTGTTTTTTCATTTTCCCCATTTCTTTTTTCCATTTTTTCTTAAATTCATCGAAAAATCTATACTTTTCTCCCCGGTTGTGTTATAATTAAATTTATAATATCACCTGCCGCGGCTTCCATGATTCGTTACCGTTTTCTATCTTCTATGCCGCCTCAGCGAAAGGATGATAACCATGATACCTCTTCCGCGCATGACAATGAATGCCAGCAAAAAGAAACTCCTGAAACACATCTTCAAAAACACCGAAATCACCCGCGGTGAACTTGTCAAATCAACCGGGCTGAGCAACCTGACTGTCACCAAGCTGGTTGCCGAAATGCTTGAACAGTCACTCATTATCGAAGATGGCGTTGTCTCCTCCACCATTGGACGCCGCCCCAATGTTTTGAAGATCAACCCTGAGTATCGCTACATTATCGGTGTGGATATCGGATATCATGAGTTTCGTATCGGCGTTGTCCGCTTTAACGGAGAGATTCTTGAGGCCCAAACACTTCACAATTCCAAATGTGTCGTTCCCAGAACCACTGTCGGTTTTGATGACCTCTGTACACTCGTAAACGAATATATCACCAAATACGGCAAAGAAATGTTCCTCGGTATTGGTATCGGCATCAGCGGAATGGTAGATTCTCAAAACGGAAAGGTTGTCTTCTGCCCCAACGTCGCCGGTTACGATAACCTCTATCTCGCCGATAAGCTCTCCGAGCGTGTCGATCTTCCTGTCTATGTGGACACCACAGCTCGTTGCACAGCACTTGCAGAACAGTATTTTGGCGTAGGCTTCAATGTCCAGAACCAGGTATTCGTTTCTCTCGGCTACGGAACCATTGCCTCCGGTATTATTCTGGGCGGAAAACTCTTCCGCGGTGCTAACGGTTATGCCGGTGAAATTGGCCACAATATGATCCCGGACGGCAAACATTCTCTCTGTACCTGTGGCAGAATCGATTGTCTGGAAAATTACGCCTCCTTCTCCATGCTGCTGGGTGAATTCTCCAAACTCATCCAAACCTCCTCCAAACCCATCCCACCCTATATTAAAGACCCCAACTCTGTCACGCCGGAAGAGCTGCGTACAGCTTTCAACGAAAATAATGAGCATGCTACCGCTGTTTTCCAAAAAGCCTGCCTGCGTATTGCCGGGGTAATCTCCCCCATGATCAACACCATCAACCCAAATCTTGTTATTCTCGGTGGTGCCCTTCCCGAAATATTCCCGGAATCCATCTCCGTCATAGGTAACAAGGTCATGCAGCAAACACTTTTCCCTGCATGGCATAACCTTTCCATCAAACCTTCAGCACTCGGAAACGACGGTCCAATTATCGGCAGTTCCATCCAGATTGTCTCCAAATATCTGGATTTCTAATTTTTGTCATATTCTTTGAAAATCAAATTAACAGCTTCGGTTTTCTATATCGGGCTGTTAATTTTTGTGTTTGCTCTTTTCTAATTTTTTCTATGGAGATGTTACTTTCTATGAATAAGCACACAAAATTGATCCCCCACGACGTTGGAAAGCTGATACTTATCTGCTATATCGCCTACGTTGCCACTTATTTTGGAAGAACCAACTATAGCTCCTCCATTGTTGCCATAACCTCTCATCTTAACTGTGACAACTCTGAGGCCGGTCTGGTCAATTCCTACTTTTTTGCTATTTACGGCATCGGACAAATTGTAAACGGTTTGCTTGCCGACCGCGTCAACAACAAATGGATGATCACTTTTTCCCTCTCCGCCTCTGCTGTCATTAACCTCATCATGCCGTTCCTCCCCAGCATTGCAGCCATGAAATACATCTGGATGCTCAACGGCGTTGTCCAATCGGTTATGTGGACCAATCTGGTTGGCATCGTTGCTGATATGGTCCCCATTGATATGATCCCCCGTTCCATGACAGTGCTGATCACCTCCTCTGCATTGGGTACGTTGATGGCCTATGGCTTTTCCTCCTTTTTTCTCAAGGTCTCCACATGGAAGATGCTCTTCTATGCAGCTTCTGCCGTTTTAATGCTCACAGCCATCATCTGGTTTATCACGGTACAACATCTTGATAAACACCGTGTATGGATTGAAACAACAGATACCGAACCCGCTCCTCAGGCCTCTCTTTCCTCCAATATGAAGCAGCTCCGCTACATTTTTGTGGGCGGTGGCTTGATTCTGGCCATTCTTCTCTCTCTGCTGAATGGTGCCCATAGAGAAGGCATTATCTCCTGGCTTCCCAGTTTCGCCAAAGATAACTATCATATCTCAGAATCTTTTTCCGTTTTAATTGCAATTTTCATCCCCATTGTCAACATCTTCGGAAGTACCCTTACTCGTTTTCTCTCCAAAAAACTTGGTAAATACGGAAACAGCCTCACCACTGCCACAGCGCTGTATCTTGCCTCACTCATTCTGATGGTTATTCTGCGGCTTACCGCTTGGTCCGGTCTGTTTGGTGCCTGTCTGCTTTTCTCTGCTCTCAGTCTTCTGATGACTGCCATCAACGCTGCTGTTGTGGGTACAATCCCCGTAGAAATGGCCTCTTACGGCTGCTCCGCCTCCCTGACCGGCTTCCTCAACTTTGGTTACTGCGTCGGAAGTACCCTTTCAACCTATGGCCTTGGCTATATTTCTGACCATTTTGGCTGGGATTCCGTTTTGGATTCCCTTTGGATTGCCGCTATTGTGGCACTTTTGATCGGTATTGCAGGCAGCTATTTCTGGAGCCGTTTCCTGCGCCGTATTGCACTGGCTCGCACCCAAAATGCGTAGTCCTTTACCATCCACTGACAACCGTCTCACCCATTAGCAATATAATACAATCCATAAGACGATAGTAAGAATATTTTTATCTTTATTGTCGAAAAGCAAAAAAAATCATTTTTCCTCTTGATTTTATCCCTTCACCATGCTATAATATATTGGCGGTCAAGGAGAAGAGATTCTTCTAGATTGTGAATGTATCCGGGTGTGGCGCAGATTGGTAGCGCGCTTGACTGGGGGTCAAGAGGCCGCAGGTTCAAGTCCTGTCACTCGGACCATAACCGGACACCAGTTTTGATACAATGCGTATCGAAGCGGGTGTCCGGTTTTTTGTTATTTATTTATTGCAATAATCCAATATAAGATTTAGAATGAACTTGGATTGCACACTTCGTACGCAAGGAGGTCTTTGAACATGAAACGAAGCCTTGGTTTGATACTTTCCATCATGATGGTATTAAGTGTCTTCGTTGGTTGTCAACGCAGTATACCTGCTCAAACACAAGGCCCTACAGCCGATTCGGGGACACCCACAAAAACAACCGCTCCTCAAACATCTGCGACGGTTCTTTCCGCAGAGAAGGAGGCTGCGCTTCATGCCGATCTGCAGACACGGATCGACGAGATACTGAACACCGAAACGGAGATCTCCCATTCCGATACCTATATTCCCGGCGAGACCTATACTGGGACAGCCTACTATGTTTCCAATGACGGCGATGATAATAACGACGGCCTGACCCCGGAAACTGCGTGGCGTACTTTGAAAAAAGTAGCGGAAGTCAATGGCTTTTGGGGAGATGTTCCTCTGCTCAAGGCGGGGGATGCTGTATTCTTTCGCCGTGGCGATATTTTTCGTATGAAAGAAATTGGCTGGGACCCCTATTTGGCGGGAGATGCAGCTTTGCATCTTAAAGTAGACGGTGTTACGTATTCCGCTTACGGCGAGGGCGAAAAGCCCATTATTACAGAATCGACCGAAAATGGCTCCGGGGCGGAAAAGTGGAACCTTGTCTACGAAGATGACACCGGTAAAAAAATCTGGCAGTATTACCGTGATATGCGGGATGTAAGCATGATTGTACTCAACGACGGTGACGTGTTTACTACCCGCATCTACGAATACTACGATGAAAATGGGTATGTTTCTTGCGAAGCTATCGGTTGGCATATGCACGAGGATGAAGGCGTTGTGCTAAAAGATAATCTTTTGCCACTGGAAGAATCCATGACGGAAGATCTGACGATCATCAGCCGCCCCGTCCGGTTGGAACCGGAGCACAACTGGATCAACGGTGCGGTTGGTCCACTGTATCTTCGCTGCGATAAAGGAAATCCCGGAGAACTTTACCAATCCATAGAATTCACAGAATATCAGCTGAACGGGATTATCCAACTGCGTGCCAGCGATGTTGTTTTCGACAATATCAGCTTCCGCTGTAACGGAAGTGCCTATATGAAATGCCACGGGGAATCCGGAGCATGGAAGGAAATTGAGAATACTGTCATCCAGAACTGCGAATTTGCCTATGGGGGCGGTAGCGTAACCCACTATTGGGAAGCAGAATCCGGCGCAACTTTTGTTGGCCCACAGGGCGACGGTATCTATAATATTGTTCGGAACACCTTAATCCAAAACAACTATTTTCACGACAGTATGCTTCCGGTAGTGACCTATGAGGGCGATGATTTTGAAGACAAGGATGCAGTAGATGGGTACTATCATTTCCAAAACAATGTCTGCGTCAATACTATGGGCATTCGTTTGGACAGTACCGCTGATGCGTTGAAGTATCTGGATTCCGTCAAGGTCTGCGGCAATCAGGTTTGGAATACCGGCAGCATGGATCATGGAAAGTTTGTCTATTCCGAGGGTGCGCTGGTACTTTTGGGACTCACCCATTATGGTGACTGTATCATTGAAGACAACGTGTTTTACGGCACCGAAAAGGGTGGGGAAGGCTTTGGGGTCAATAGCCTTTTGAATTTGCCGTCCTATAATTATGAAGACCCGGTTCATGCCCAATACACAAAACCGCTTTTCAAAAACAATATTTATGCACAATACAGGGATAGAAGTTTTGGTTTGTATCTGTATCATTCCGCCGAAACCTGGGCCATGGATGACCCGGAACTGCTGACGAAAGCCGCCGATCTGCTGGGCGACACTACTTCCGAATTCTATGTGGTTGAATGAAAAAGCACGAAAGTGGAACCGTTGAGATCAGTAATGAAACAATAAACTGTAATGGCGGGAGTGCACAATTTAACGTTTCCCCACACCTTTTAACGATTTATCCGTAGGGTGTGCATTTCGTATCAAAATAGTTCTCTACTTTCAATAAAACCCTTGTATTTGAGCCAAAAACGGCAATACAAGGTTTTTTCGTTTTTTGTATTGTTGACAACGTGTTGGCAACCTCAAAATCGGGGACAAAACTGTCCCCGATTTACCCTTTTACATCCTTTCCATCTCCCGCTTAAACTTCATGATCTCATCCCTTTTTTATTATTATATCAGAATGGAGTTCTTTTCATGATTGACATTGAAAATTATATTTCCCGACTGATTTCTTTGCTCCAATATCAGTTTGATTCAAGACTTTTATATGTAGGGCTGCAGGGCAGCTACCTGCGCGGAGAAGCGACCGACAACAGCGACATTGACATTATGGTTGTTATTGACGGACTTTGTGTAGCCGATCTGGATCATTACCGCACGATTGTTCATTCTTTGGAATACGCTGAGAAGTCCTGTGGTTTTATATGTTCCAAGATGGATCTTGCAAACTGGAATCCTCTCGAAATATGGCATCTGCTAAACAGCACAAAAGATTATTATGGTGTATTGCATACCCTTGTTCCGGTATACACGGAACAGGATATTCGTAATTTTGTTAAACTGAGCCTCAACAATCTGTATCACGAGATATGTCATAGATATATTCATGCAGCCTCCGGCAAAAATATAGCGGCATTACCTTCCACTTATAAAGGTGTCTTTTTCATTCTTCAGAACCTGTATTATTTAAAGCATGGCAAATATATTGCAACAAAAGGAGAATTACTTCCTCTGCTGGACGGAAAAAACCGCGCTGTTCTGGAGCGCTCCTTTGAACTCAACAACGGAAGCTCCCATGACTTTTCTGAAAGCTTTGAACTGCTCTTCACATGGTGTCAGGAGACATTGAAGTCTCTTTAAGTCTCTTGGGGTGCAGCTTAATCATTGCCGCATATTTTCCGTATCAAAATACCTTTTTGCCTCCGGGGATACCTTGAATTTAAAACAAACAGCAATACAAGTTCTTTTCTCGTTTGATTGCGACCGCCCGGACTATGTTAAGGAAGGAGAAGCCATGAGATTATTTCATGTCAGCGAAGAACCCGATATCCAGGTCTTTGAACCACGTCTGCCAACGCGAAAAGATCTCAATCCCACCATCGGTCTGGTCTGGGCAATCGATGAAAAAAGACTGCCCAACTTTCTGACTCCGCGGGATTGTCCCCGTGTTGCCTATTATGCTGGCAACCAGACAGCCGCTTCTGACAGAAAGCGGTACTTTTCCTCTTCCCAGACAACGCACGCTATTGTGGTGGAGAGCGGCTGGTTCCATACAATAAAAAACACTACCCTGTATTTATATGAATTACACACAGAGGATTTTATGTTACAGGACGACATTGCCGGATACTATGTGGCAACAACAGCACAATACCCCAAGGAGAAATATATCCTGACCGATTTATTCGGAGAGTTATTGAAACGAAATGTGGAAGTCCGAATTACAGACAATCTCTGGGACATTGCTGATGATATAAAGACTTCGACATTAAACTGGTCTTTATGTCGTATGGCCAATGCTATACCACGTCCTTGACCATATTCGATGCTTCTCTTATAAGAAATAACCGCCTGCAAAATTGCAAGCGGTTATTTTGTTTGTGATTATGGGTTCAAATACTTCACAATGTTAATCAGCAAACGGTCTGCGGAAGGAGAACCGATATTCTCTGCTATCTCAAAAGTGTTGAAATAGACGCTCCCCTGTCCATAGCTGTAGCCTGCCATGGCATAGACAAGATAGTAGGATTTTTCAGCTCTATGTGAACCTGTCTCAAATGCGGGAGCAATTGGATAACCTGGTGTCACAGTGGTTTTCAGCGTATGTGTTGCCCATTCGCAGGTGAAATCTCTGCCACATGCAAGCCCTTTTCCCAATCCATCAAATATATCAGGATCATTCAGAACAATTTCTTCATGATAAAGCCAATTGGGTGGACACCAGAGTTCTGCATCAGGAATTATTTTCCGGACTTGTTCCATAGCGAGTTCCGAATCGATGGTGCGCCAATCCAAAAAGAAAACCTTCGCACCGCGCTCAGCCGCAGCAATGGCACTTGCAACAGTCTCTGCATCACCTGCACCGACAAGCAGGGCTTCCGGCGTATCACCGTCTGCAAAGTTATGCACGGTAACTCCTGCATCCTTTAAAAGTTCCAGCGCAGTCTGCTCCACTCCAAGACAGGAGACAGAACATCCGGCAGCACTCTGCAGCAGACGCTCCTTTATTGTGAAGGGAATCGTATTCCCTTTTGCCGCACCGCCATCAAGCTCGGCGCAAAGCTCATATTCCCCTGCGGGGAGCTCAAAATCCAAGGTGCATTTCATAATCGGTACAGCGAAGCAATCCTTGTTTACATCAAACGTGCAGGAAAAGGAATGTACCGGTATTCCCAGTTTTGTAATTGCAAAGTGTGCGGTATATTGGCCGTCAGATAAGATGTTATCATTGGCAAGGACAGCTTCCATGGTAAGTGGCTCACCAACATATATATTATGCGATACAAACAGACAGAAACGAAGAGGAGCCCAACCATCGGATATACTGTCAAACATATCCGGTTTCCAGTGACGCCAATAGCTCCAAAGCCCTTCTCCGCAATTGCCATGATCGAGAAGTCCGGTGAGAGAATACCCACAAATGTTTGGATTGGAGCGGACTACATCGAATATTTCACGCCGAACAAACGCATTGTTGCGTTGGCTTGCACGCAGCACATATTCCGGGAAGGCAAAGAGGCGATCCATACCGAGCTGTTTAAAATCATGCTCAAATGCAGCAGCCTGTTCCTCATACCATGAATAATCTTCGAGATCGGCACGTGCACCATATTGCTGAAAACAACGCACTTCGTCGATTACATTGAAAACAGATCCTATTCCAAACTCTGAAAGAAATACGGGGTGGACATTTTTGCCATACGAGCGGTAGATATCTTTATCCGCCTGTTGAAAAGGAAAGTGAGCATAGAAATGGTTGTCCGGCGTAATATGGTCACGTTTCTTTCCTTCGGCAATGTGTTCAGAATAAAGATCCGGTTTTCCGTCAATTCCCCAGGTGTATTCCCAGTTCATCATATAGGGATTGCTGGCGGAACCTGTGGAAAAATCACAATCCCACCGACCGCTGGAAAGAATGACAAGGCGCGTAGGGTCAAGTTCTCGCAATCTGGGGAGAAAGTCTCGTGCCGTTCTATAGACATTGTTTTTTAGGGTTTCATTCAGAAGTCCCCATACAACAATAGAAGGATGATTTCTGTCCCTTAAGATCATCTTTTCCGTGGCAGATCTCCATCTGTCAAGCATTGCCTGCTCATCTCCAAGTGGCATATCCGGATGGAGCGAGACCATGTTTTGATATTCTTCTTTATCAGCCCATTCGTGAAGGTGGGAATATCCGAGACACCAGGATGCAAAACACTCCTCATATATGAGGATACCGCACTCGTCTGCAAACTCCAGCTGCTCGGGACGGAAAAGCCCGGCAATTGAACGAAGCATATTGAAACCGCAGCTTTTCGCATAAATAAAATCGCGTCTCAACTGTCCCGGGACAACAGGAAACATTTGACCAATCGGAAAAGCATTTCCCGAATGAGCAGATTTAATAAAAAGCTTTTTTCCGTTGAGATAGAAAAAACCATCTTTCACGTGGAAATCTCTGAAACCAAAACGGATATTTTTCGTGTATTCCTCACCATTGGCCCAAACAGAGACAGAAGCCATATAGAGATTTGGTGTATCCACATGCCAGGCTTTGAAATTTTCGATCGTCAGAATAACCTCTCGCTGTATCTGTTGGGGAAAGACTAAAATACTGCTCTCTTCTTCAGCAACAATAAGGTTCTGCCCGAAACATTCGGAGAGCTTTATTTTGAGTGTAGCATTTGTTTGAATATCGGAGGAAACAGCAAGATTCAGCATGACTTTTCCTGAGTTAAAATCAGCGTTTACGAAAACATCCTCGATAAACACGCGTGGAACAGCCTGAAGCGTGACACCGTACCAAATACCGCCATGATTGAGCGTACTTCCGGCGCGCTTTTTTATCACTTTATTTCTGTGCGGCGTATTCATCAGATTGAGTCCATCTATTGTTTTGTCACAGGTATTGAGCACCCTCACAGCAAGGAGATTTTCTTTTCCGGGAACAAGAAGTTCCGTAACATCAAAGGAAAACGGGGTCTCTCCCCCTTCCTCGCTTCCAAGATAGGTGCCATTGAGCCAGACATCCGCTTTATAATCAACACCACCGAAACGAAGCAGAATTCGCCCTTCTTCATATGTGTCAATCTTTGGCGTAAAACTGCACCAATAATATACAAGCCCATGATATTCGGGAAAAAACTGCTGAATAATGGAAGGAACATATGCAGAAACGGCATCGTTATGGATCGCATTTTCCCATCCTGCCGTACGTCCCTCATCACAGGGATCTTTCGCAATTTTCCAACCAGAATTGAGATCAAAACTTCGCTGTTTCATAGTAATACCTCTCTTCTATTGTATTTTAGGTTTCACCCAAAATATTTCTTCGTTTCACTAAAAGCATAACATAAAGAATATATCATTAAAACCCTATTATTCATCAAAAAACATAATATTTTCACCATTCTTTCAGTTTGATGTTCATCAACAAAAAAACACTCCCTGTATACTGCCTCTCAGCAGTACCCTCAGATATATTCGTCGTTTTCACCATCCCTCTTCACAGAAGAGGATCTGCCGTATCCTTCGCAAAATTTTACGTTCGCCCTGCAGATGGCTTCTCTTTTTATTCTTTTCTTCCGTCACCTCTTGACAAATTCCGCTCATTGATGTTTAATATAAATTAACATAACTTAAAATCCACTTTACACTCTTTTATTTCTCATTCTGAAAAGGAGAGATTTCCTTGCTTGATTTACTGATAAAAAATGCCCGCATCATAGATGGCAGCGGTACCCTCTCTTATGTTGGCAGCATTGGTATCCGGTCCGGCCGCATTGTTACCGTTACCGGCAACGAAGAAGCTGCTCAGATTATCGATGCCAACGGCCACTGTCTCGCCCCCGGCTTCATCGATGCGCACTCTCATGGTGACATGCTTCTGGGTACCAAAGACACCACCCTTTTCAAAACCACACAGGGAGTCACCTCTGAAATGGCCGGGCAGTGCGGTCTCTCCATGGCGCCGGTCTCTCCGGAAACGATAAAGGATATTCAAAACATGCTCTCTATGGGCACAGCATCTTTCCCGGACGACATGGTAAACTGGCAAAGCTTTGCCCGCTATCTGACCTATGCCGATGCTCAGCCCAAAACGCTGAACACCAAAATGTATGTCGGTCACTCCTCTTTGCGTATTGCCGTCATGGGCATGGCAAACCGTCCTGCCACGGAAAAAGAACTGGACAAGATGAAAGGAATCCTTCGCGAATCCATGGAAGCCGGTGCTGCCGGCTTTTCTACCGGATTGATTTACACCCCCAGCTGCTATGCGGAGGAACGCGAAATTGTTGAGCTTGCCAAAGTGATCGCCCCTTTCGGCGGCATTTATGCCAGCCATATGCGAAACGAGGGCACCTATCTCATAGAATCCGTCCGCGAGACTATTGACATCGGTCGTAAAGCCGGTGTACCTGTCGATATCTCCCATCACAAAGCGGTGGGACAATCCAATTACGGCAAACAAAAAGAAACGCTTCGGCTCATTGATGATGCCAACCGCAGCGGTATGACCGTTTTTTGCGATCAATATCCCTACACCCGCAACATGACTACCCTCAATGCCTGTATGCCCCCATGGCATCTCTCCGATGGTTTTGACCGTATGACACAAAAGCTCAAAGATCCCGCCTTCCGCAGACGGCTCAGAGCCGAAATGGAGGATCCCTCCACCAATTACGACAACTACTATCTCAATGCGGGCGGCTGGGATGGCGTTTACGTCTACAGTGCTCCTCTGACCCCAAAAGCAGAGGGACACTTTATCTCCGAATATGCCGCTTTGCTTGAGCAGGATCCCTGGGACACCTTCTTCGATATCTGCGTGGAGAACCACTGCACCACCGGCGGTGTCTATTCCAGCATGTGCGACGAGGATCTCTGCGACATCATTCGTTCCCCTTACTGCATCATTGGCAGCGATGGTCTGACCCGCAGCTGGCATGAGAAGGGGCATCCCCGCGCCAGTGCCACCTTCCCCCATGCTCTCTGTTACTTTGTCAAACAAAAAGGAATTCTCACTCTGGAACAGGCTGTCCGCAAAATGACCGGACTCACCGCAGAATATCTCGGTTTTTCCCATAAGGGGTTCATCAAAGAAGGCTGCGATGCCGATCTGGTTCTTTTCGACTACGACCACCTGCAGGATACTGCAACCTATGATCATCCCAACAGTCTTACAGAGGGAATCGATCTGGTTATGGTTGCCGGCGAAATCGTCTACCAAAACAAACAGCTCACCGGGTTAATGCCCGGTAAAATACTTCGACACAATACAGCGAGGTGACAATATGCTCTCAGAAAAAATTATAAACGGAAAATCTCTCTCCCAACTTGAAGCAGAATACCCCATTATTGCCGTTCTTCGTACGCTCAAGGAAACCACATGGATCAATCCCGGAAAACGTCCCTTTCAGGAGGCTGCCGAAACCTGTCCCCTCACTATGACCGATATCATGGATGCCAGTGACAGACTCGACCGCTTTGCCGATTATTTCCGCGCGGTTTTCCCCGAAACCGCAGCCACAGACGGGATCATAGAATCCCCTCTCGTCCCCATCCCCGCCATGCAAAAGAACCTGGAGGAGGAATATGCCTGTAAAATCGGCGGAGAGCTCTGGCTCAAACAGGATAGCCATCTGCCTATTTCCGGTTCCATCAAAGCCCGCGGCGGCATCTACGAGGTACTGCACACCGCAGAGAAAATCGCCCTGGAACATGGTCTGCTTACTTTGGACACCCCTTACCGCATTTTTGCTTCCGATGAGTTCCGCCGTCTCTTCTCGCAATATTCCATCGCCGTTGGCTCCACCGGAAATCTTGGCCTTTCCATCGGCATCATGAGTGCCAAATTGGGATTCAATGTGACTGTACACATGTCCGCTGATGCCAGACAGTGGAAAAAAGATATGCTCCGCAGCAAAGGGGTTACTGTGGTTGAATATGAATCGGATTACAGCATTGCCGTTGCCAACGGACGCAAACAGGCCGAGGGCGATCCCTATTGCCATTTTATCGATGATGAAAACTCCAAAACGCTTTTCCTTGGCTACTCCGTTGCGGCGCTTCGCTTAAAAAAACAGCTTGAAACGGCTCATATCACTGTGGATGCGCAGCATCCGCTGTTTGTCTATCTTCCCTGCGGTGTAGGCGGAGGTCCCGGTGGTGTTGCCTTTGGTCTTAAAATGGTATTCGGGGATGCTGTTCACTGCTTCTTCGCTGAACCCACCCAATCCTGCTGCATGATGTTGGGAATGGCTACAGGGCTCAACAGCGGCATCAGCGTTCAGGATCTTGGTCTCACCAACCTCACCTGTGCCGATGGCCTTGCCGTGGGACGTGCTTCCGGCTTTGTCGGTGCTCTGATGACCCCCTTTATCAGTGGCTGCTATTCTCTCAGCGATGAGCGGATGTATTATATGCTGGCACAGCTTGCCGACAGCGAAGGCATTTATCTGGAACCCAGTGCTCTTGCCGGTATGTACGGACCGATCCTTACAGAAAGAGATCCTCTGTTTTCACAATATATCAAACAGCTATCTTCATCCGCTTTCTGCGTCACTCACCTCGTCTGGGCAACCGGAGGCAGCATGGTTCCCAAAGAGGACATGGATCACTACTATCAAACAGGAAAAAACATTTGTCTGCCTCTTTGAGGTTGGCACATCAAACATACGGGAGGTACACCTTGGAAACATCCAGCCTTGGCAGAAAAATACAGCAGCTCCGATTGAACCGCAGACTTTCTCTCAGAAAAGTAGCGACAGAAGCCGGCATCACCCCCTCTATGCTCAGCCAAATCGAAAACGATCAGACCAATCCCTCCATCAACACCCTTCGTTCCATCGCTCATGTACTGTCTGCGCCTCTCTATACCCTCTTTCTGGAAGATGCCGCTCCCACTCCCGTGGTTCATCCCGAAGAGCGCCGTACAATCGGAACCAAAAGCACGCCGGATATCCGCTACGAATTACTCACACGCGATACCAAGGGAGAAATCGAGTTTTGCATGATGATCATCCCACCCTCTCTCGATTCTTACGGCAATATTCAAAGCCATGCCGGTGAAGAAGTGGCCTATATTCTATCCGGTGACGGGGTTGAATTGGATCTTGATGGAAAGCTTTTTCTCATGAACACAGGCGACAGCATCCGCATCCCAACCAACACACCCCATGCCTGGCGCAATGCTTCCGACACTACCGCACAAATTATTTTTGCTGTCACCCCACCGGAATTCTGATTCGAATAATCTTTCTTCAAGTAAAACAGCATCTGCGGCTGAATCCCGCAGATGCTGTTTTTTTTACGGTTCTTTTTAAAGGAAAATCATTCAACGATCACGGCAGCTTCAAAAGCCTTGATCAGCTCTTCTCTGGCAAGAGATGTACTGAGATAGCGTCTTCCCTCAATAGGAATGATGACAGCATTGCCGTTGACCTCAACAGCAATCTGTTCTCCGCCAAGCTCACCCTCATAGGTCAGGTCAGAAGCTGCTATAGGCAAACTCAATTTACCATTGCCGGTGTTATCCCAGCAAACCACATAGTTTTTGTTGTTTCGCTCAAAGATAAAGGCTGTTACACGCTTATCTCCACCTACAGCATTTACAATGCAATCATAGGGACGCATTTCGTATTCGCCGTCCTCGTTGATTAGCATAATATGCTCCTGATCGGTGTTTTTCAGCTGTTCCTTCATCTCTGCAGTCAGCAGCCCCTTGGCTCTTACATCTTCCCAACGGCGCATCACTTCCAGCGTGTCGTCGGTTCTGGGATTCTTGCGCAGGCTGTCGGTATAGCCCTGCATGGTTACAGGGCAATCCCATGCGGCAGCACGGCTGGTGCCATACTCATACACATCGGGACGGGTATCTTCAAAATAGGCCCACCAGCCGAAGTTGAGGCGAGTGAAATCGTTGGCCATTCTGGGCGCTTCCTCGGCGGGGAATCTGGCGATCATCTTCTTGAAGATATCGGTGGGGAACACGTCAAAGGCATTGCCGCCGCTAAGCATGTGCCAACTGAAATGGGCTTTTGCCGCACCTTCACAGAAGAGCGGTGCACTGCCCAACTGACGGTATACTCTGTACTGAGCAAGAGGAACATAGATTTCAAAGGGAGGCTGCGCACCCTCGGAACCATCGAAATAGATGAATCCGAAACCGCAGTCGTACAGTTTTGCAAGCATCTCAGCGATCTCATCCTGCAGGCTGGTTCTCTGGTCCAGATATACGCTGGTGGCTCCAAACTCACTGACATCCAGAATACCGCCGATGGTATCGATCTCATGGGGAACGATGTTGGTGTTCTTGAAACCGCGGACACAGCCGGTGAAGCAATAGGGCCACTCGGTGGTATAGCTTTCGTAGCCGATCAGCTCACCGCCGAATTTCAGAATACGGCAGCGGGGATCCACAACGGCGCCTTCCGGATTCTGCTCCACATAGATGGTGGTATCGTCGGTACCCAGCGCTTTGGCCAGGGTGAAATGTCTGGTGAGGTTCAGTCTGTGATCGGCAACAGGGGTGACATATTTGCTCTCAAATCCGATATGGGTCTGCAGAAAGTGGATGCCCGGTGTGATACCGGCATCACGGATCTTTTGCAGCATTTTTCTGAGATCCTCATAACCGTTGGGATATTCTGCACGAAAATCAGTATAATTTCCACAGAGGAAGTAACCTGGGTGTTCTTTTATCATGCAGGTATAATAGAGCAGCATCTTGGTGAATCCACCGCGTTTGGCAAAGTCAATGTGCTCATCCACATTTTGGGGAGTAACGGTGGCGGACCAATAAATCGAGGAGTTAAGTTCACCGGAACGTCTGCTGGCTACCCCGCGGGGCAGATCATAATCGATCTCCACAGCCTCAATGTTATCCATCAGCTTGTCGGGAGAGGAAACAATGAGGGCGGCGCCACAGTTTTTCAGCTTGACATCGCGCATATTCTCTGCATAAAGGATGCGGAAGTCCTTTCTCTTCTCCGAATCAATGCGCGGCCAGGGCGATGTACCCAATACATTGATTGCTACCTTGTCATCCCACATGACATTGAGCCATTCACCGAAACGCTCCAGCTTTTTAACCGGAAGCTGCAGTACGCGGAACTCATATACAGGAGGAGGCGTCATGGCGAGATCATTGAAATCTTCCGGTTTAACGATAAAATCTTCCAGCTTGAATGCGATGTAATTGGGAGTGATCTTCACTTCCACCATTGCTTCAAAGGTAACCAGTTCAAAACCGACAATCAGTTTATCACCTTCCATGCGGACACGGTTGGCCTGGAAGGTTGTGCGTTTGTTGGGATGAGCCAGTTTGATCTCGTTGTTATAGGGACGCTCTTCGGTCAGGGAAAACAAGCTGATCTCTTCTCCCTGCATCAGACACTCAATGCCGGTGGGTTTATGAATCAGGCTCTCCGCCACGCAATCGCCGCGCAGCCTGAGACAGAATTGTTCATTTTCCAGTATCACAGGAGCCAAAGCCTGTACATTCGTCATAGTAAAACTCCTTTCACACCTTATTGATAAACTTTTATAAAAGATATTCCCGCCAAGCTGTTATCTGCCAAGCGGGAATATTTTTTAAACAATCAGTTATTCATAACAGAGGCGATCTGCTGCTCTTTGGCAGCAACACACTCTTTGGCAAGGTATCCGGCGCGCACATCAAAAGTGATGCTCTCTCCACCGGCAAGCACCTTGATCATGTTGTGCTGTTCCGCATAGATGCGGCCTTTGTGAACAGCGGTTGCAGGCAGCAGCATACCAATGGCATCTTCGTCGCCGCGGCGGGAGATCCAACGGATTCCGTGGGGAAGCTGCTCCGGTCTGTGAGATACATAGTAGCCATCACCGGCGGGCAGTTTGAGCATGCAGTGTGCTCTGCCTTCAGCATCGGCCTTATAGCGCATATCAAACACGATCTCGGGATCGTAAGCCTGTGTACTGCTATCAATGGTCTCATGGATGGTGATATCCTGATCCATTCTGTTCATGTAATCGGTCAGCGCAGCCTCACGGATAGGATCATAGTTCTCCGGAATATCACGGAAATACTTCATGCTGTCCTTCTCTGCGGTGCAGATGATCTTTGCACCATCTTCGGGACGGAAGTTGATATGGCAGAGATACATATACTCCAGAGGATGAATGCTCTTGTTCTCGATGGTCATGGATGCCTCGAAAACGCTGTCATTCTCATAGAGTGTGATCTTCGGGTTTGCCACATAGCTAAGCCCAAAGGACTTGCGGTAGGCTCCGCTGCCACCCACAGCAATATAGCTGCCCTTTTCGTTTTCGCCCAGTTCAACATAGGCATCACGATAGGGGAAGTTGGGGAATTCACCGTGAGAGGGATGGGTATCCTCCGGAGAGGGATTGCCCATGGCGGTTGCACCGCAGTGGAGCAGGAACCCGCCGTAGGTATCCAAAAATTCTCTGGTGTTTTCCGGCTCATCAAACTGTGTCTTCATGGTGAGATCCTTGCCGCAGAAGGAGGCGCGCCAGATCTGCTGACCCTGATAGGGCAGAATAATCAGCTCTCCCAACGTATTTTTGATGCGTACGGCGCAGACACCGCTCTTATAACGGAAAACAGATGCAGACAGGGTATCACTCTCAACCAGCTGTTTTTCCGCAGCGGAAAACAGCTCTTCATAGAGAAATATTTTCGTGGCAGTCATTTATTACGCCTCCAATCAGCTGATTACCAGCCGAGCTCGTAGATCTCGCCGATGGGTGCACAGAGGGACTCGCAACCGTCTTCTCTGATAACAACACCCTTCTCCCAACGGATACCAAAGGTGGGTCCGGAGATAAAGGTATCGACCTGGAAGGTCATGTTGGGCTGCAGAGGATAATCGGAGCTGGTTTCCATCCAGGGAGCCTCAACTTCGATCATGCCGGTACCATGGCAGGGACCGTATACGAAGTTATCCTTATAGCCGTTATCGCAATAGAGCTGATAGAAGCCCTTGGAAACGTCGGATGCAAGAACACCGGCTTTGAGCTGAGCTTCGGTCCAGCGGTGAGCCTCGAGGCAGAACTCGACATAGCGGCGCTTTTCGGGAGTGAGCTTACCAACACAGACGGGGATACCAACGGAGGGAGAATAACCGTCGATCTTGGCGGAGAGGTTCAACTGTACGATATCGCCCTCGCCGATGGTACGGTAGCAGGGACGGGAGATAGCACGGCGGGTGGATTCTTCGGAGAATACATACATGGGAAGGCCTTCGTACTCAGCGCCGTTTTCATAGATGACACGCTGTGCAATACCGACCATAGCAAGCTCAGTAACGCCGGGACGCAGGTGACGCATAACTTCCTTGGTGGCAAGCTCGGTGATACGGAAACCTTCACGCATGCAGGCCAGCTCATTCTCACTCTTGATGCTGCGCAGGGAGTTCATGATGGACTTATCCTCAATGATCTCAGCATTGGGATAGCACTCTTTGAGACCGCGCATCATTTCGCAGGTAGTATCCAGGAAGCTGCCGATGGCGATCTTGATATGGTCGCCCTTAACGCCCATAGCCTGGAATACGTCACGGTAGGTCATGGTCTGGAATTCGGGATAAGAGGGGTCAGCGGATTCACGATACTGAAGAACGGTGAAAACATACTCCAGCTTGCTGCGGTCTCTGCCGTAGATAGCACTTTCGGGACCAACAAGCAGAGCACCCTTGCCGGACGGAGTAATAACAGCGCCGGAACGCTCAAAAATGGGCCAATAGTTGGAGAAATAACGGACGTTGGCATAGTCAGCCTCGTTGGAGTTGACAAGGAATACATCGTATCCTTTCTTTGCTACCAGATCTGCACACTTTTTCAAACGCAGAGCATATTCACTATCGGGAATGCAAACTCTAGACATGTTTTTTTCCTCCTGTTTTGTATTGGTATCATTTTTTCTTTGGGAATAAGCCGCCGAACCAGCAGCCGGCTTATTTCTTCCATGTTTTTATCATATATCATCTTAGGAATGAAGTCTTGTAACATAGTAGCAAAAAACATAAAAATATTCACCTTATTATAAATTTTATATCCCGCTTTTTCTTGCAACCGCAGCCGCTTCGTGATACAATAAGTATAATATCCACCATGATCGGAAAGGAGGCATTACAGCTATGCTTTATCTCAGCCATGTAGAAAATAAATCCCATAGCGACGGCGAATTTCCCATCGATTACTATCACCTTGACAGTCAACACCCCGAATACCGCATGAAACTGCACTGGCATCTGGAATACGAACTGATCCGCGTGCTTAACGGTAAACTGACGCTATATGCGGACGGTACCCCCTTTCTCATGGAGGCAGGTGATATCTGTTTTTTGCACGACGGTGTACTGCACGAAGCTGTCCCGGAAAGCTGTGAATACGAGTGCATCGACTTTGACATTACCTTTCTGCAGCGGGCACTTCCCGATGAACTGGTTACTGAGTTGATTCGTAAAAAGCAGTTGGTAAACACACGGCTTCCCGCCGATTCTCCTGAGATTTCGAAACAGATGGATGCCCTTTCTGCAGCTTTGAACAGCTATACCGACGGCTCTGTCTATCTGGCTGTCGGTGCTTTGTTCTCCCTGTTCGGTCTCATCCGCCGGAATTCCCTTTTTCATCCTGCTCCCGAGAAAAACGATAATCTGCGCCGCGGATTCCGTCAAATTAAAAAGGTACTTCGCTTCATTGAGGAACATTATACAGAAAAACTGACTCTGGAACAAATGTCAAGAGAGGTGGGCATGTCTCCAAAATATTTCTGCCGCTTTTTCAAGAGCATCACCCACCGTACCCCCATTGACTACCTGAATGACTACCGCATTGAAGCTGCCTGTGCCCTGCTGCGTCAGGATGAAAACAGCCTCACCACAGTGGCATACAACTGCGGCTTCAATGATTACAGCTACTTTATCAAACAATTCCGCAAATACAAGGGGATCACTCCGCATAAATATCTTCATTCGCTCTCTCCCCTGGAATAAAACCCTCCTCTCTCCCCCTTTCCCAATACACTTTATACATTTTTTTCCTTTCTTTTCCTTTCAAAAGCAATTTTTCGGACTAAAATGTAAAAAAATATTCAAGGATTGAATTTTGGGTTTTACAACTGCCCAATTATGTGGTATACTTACTGGTGGACAAAAATTTGTCTAATTGATTTTTGGAGTGTTTACTATGAGCCGAATGGTTGGAACCGTATCCAGAGGTATCCGCGCACCTATTATCCGTGCCAATGATGACCTCGTTAAAATCGTAACCGAATCCGTCATCGAAGCTTCCCGCAATGATGGATTCGAAATTCGCAATCGTGATATCGTCGCTATGACAGAAGCTATCGTTGCACGTGCACAGGGCAACTATGCCACTGTTGATGACATTGCAGCGGATGTACGTGAGAAGCTTGGCGGTGAAACTATCGGCGTTATCTTCCCCATCCTCAGCCGAAACCGTTTTGCCATCTGCCTGCGCGGTATTGCCAAAGGTGCAAAGAAAGTTGTTCTCATGCTCTCCTATCCCTCCGATGAAGTCGGTAATCATCTCATCGACATTGACATGATCGACGAAAAGGGTGTTGACCCCTACCGCGATGTTCTCGATCTCAAAAAATACCGTGAGCTGTTTGGCTATACTCTGCATCCCTTCACCGGCATTGACTATGTAGAGTATTATGAGAAACTCATCCGCGAGAGCGGCGCTGAGGCTGAAATCATCTTCGCCAACGATCCCAGAACCATCCTCAACTATACCAAGAACGTACTCTGCTGCGATATTCACACCCGCAAGCGCACCAAGCGCATCCTTAAAGCAGCAGGCGGCGAGCGCATCTACGGCATGGATGAGATCCTCACTGCTCCCATTAACGGCTGCGGCTACAACGCTGAGTATGGTCTGCTCGGAACCAATAAGTCTACCGAAGATACTGTTAAGCTGTTCCCCAGAGACTGCCAGCAGCTGGTCAATGCTATTCAGGACAAGTTCTTTGAAGAGACCGGCAAACACGTGGAAGTTATGGTTTACGGCGACGGCGCTTTCAAAGACCCCATCGGAAAGATCTGGGAGCTGGCTGACCCCGTTGTCTCCCCCGCTTACACCCCCGGTCTGGAGGGTACACCCAATGAGTTGAAGCTTAAATATCTGGCTGACAACGATTTCGCCTCCCTCTCCGGCGAGGAGCTGCGCAGCGCTATCAAGGCTGAAATCCAGAAGAAGGACGAAAACCTCTTTGGCAAGATGGCTTCTGAAGGTACCACACCCAGACGTCTCACCGACCTCATTGGTTCTCTCTGTGATTTGACCTCCGGCAGCGGCGATAAAGGTACTCCTATCGTTTACATCCAGGGTTACTTTGATAACTACACCACAGACTGATTTTTCTGCAACATTTAATCACCCGGGAAGCTTTCTCGGGTGATTGCTTTTAGGGAGTGTATTTTCTGGTATACTCCCTTTTTTTATTTTTTCTTCCGTAAATTTTTTCAGGCATTCTCTTCTGCAATTGTAAAATAAGACTTTATCCTCTTTGCCACGTTCTCCGGAGTCAAATTCGTATTATCAATTTTCATGTAATGCTCAAAAGGCAACTTCTCCCCGTCATAGGAGTTGAGACGATATTTTTCGCTCGTCTCCCTCATTTCGGCTTCGCTCCATTCCAAATTACGCTTGGATTCCTTATGAAGCAGACGATTTTCACTTTTATTACGAATCAAGCGTTCTTCAAAATCAGCACAAAGCTCAACCACACAGCATTTGGCGCCATTCTCCTGAAAAAGGTCGATCACATTCTGCAAATAATCAAACTCACTCTGTATATCAAACGCACACATATAGGTGAATATCAATCCCGGAAAATCTCCTTTGTCAAACAATTCAAACACCGTTTTCCGAATGGTTTCATTCAAAATGCTCCATTCCTTTTCTGAGTGGGCAAAAAGCTTTCGTGTCAGTTCGATGGACATATGATTATGAAACAAGCGAAGACCGGTGAGTTTGGCAAGCTCCTGTCCTACGGTCATCTTCCCAACAGCGTGGGGACCCAAAATAATAACAAACGTTTTTGACATTATTATTCTCCTTTCAGCTCGGCAACAAAAATTTCTTTAACCGGGAATGAGATTTTGACCAATCCAATTGAAGTAAATTTTCCATTTATTTTCTCAAATTCACGCAAAACCAAATCACAGGCTTTGTAAAAGGCTTCTTCTGCATCTTCTTTCATCAAAGCAATTCCACAATGCGGTACCCAGCGATCCGGCAAGTACCATTCCCATCCTCGTGTATCAAAATTGCATAGACAATCATGTATTTTTCTTTGAATCTGATACATGGAGCTTGTCATAATAGGAGAAGCAAAAATTGTTTTTGTGTCGGTAAACATTCCTAAAGAGCCTATATATGCGGGTAGTGTCCGCTGCTCTTGTGCAAACAGGTTCAATCTCTCGACACATACCTTTTCATCGACATCGTTAAAACAAGCTAACGTAATATGCGGTCTCGTTTTCCATTCAAGATATTTGGTACTGAGTTTTTCTTCTGCTATTCTTTCAGCATAACGAAAAAGTTTTCGCTCCATTTCATCATCAAAAAATAATTCAATTGCATATTGCATCATATTACACTCTCCTTTCTAAATATCCGCTTGTAAACGGAAGATGATTAAATTTCTTTGTGCCGGTATGTATAAAGCCATTCGTTATGTACCAATTCTTCAAAACGGTACTTTCTTCAATGATACCGATTTTAATTACCTTCCCGCCCAACGCTTTCACTGTTTCCTTTGCATGATCGAGAAGCATTTTTCCCAAACCGTTATGTCTGTATTCCGGCAGCACCGCAAGGTTATGAAGCTCATAAATATCGTCACTTTCTTTAGAGAGCGACATATAACCAACCATCTTCTTTTCGGCATATAATGCGTACATACGCCATCCCCAATTTCTCTGTGCTTCAAGGAAAGTCAATGGAATAAAACTTGTATGCCTGGGGCAGTTTTCTTCTGTCAGACTAAATTCATCAGCAACGGTCCTGAAACTCTGATGAATAACCTCCAGGCATGTTTGAAGCTCCGATGCATTCACTTCTGATATGGATACATTCATGTGTTCTCCTCCTTTCTCGAAACGGCCAAAATATGACCAGACAGTCCGATAATTTCTTCATGTGTATCTAACATGCGAACAGTTTTCATAAGCACCTTTCTCGTTTCCTCCTTTTCTAACAGTTCATTCAGATTCGGCGCAAGCCATGCACCGCCCATCACGCCGTGAACAGTGAGGGTATCAAACCCACCGCATAATAATTCCTTTCTTAACGCCTTTGCTGTATGAAGATGTGAGCTACCCAACCCATTTGCAATTTTACGCTCCGAATTGATATAACATCCATCAACCAGTGCCCTTTCAATAATTGAAATAACCGCAGGATCATCCAACTCCTTACGCTTTTTTGTATCGTTCTCGTGATATACGGCAAGCCGGGAAACAAGAACACTATATGGTGTCAACGCAGCAGAAAAAAGTATTCCGTCATCCTTCAATAATCTGCAGCTCTCTTTTATTGCAAGAATCCTTTCTTCGTATTCGGTGATAGAATACAGCGGTCCCATAAGTAAAATTGCATCTGCGCTTTTATCCGGGCGCGGTATGGAACGAGCATCGCAGACCATAGCAAATTTCAAGGTAACACCCGGATATTCACTGGAAAGTTCTTCACTCATTTTTATATTTGTTTCAGACAGATCGAATAAGTGAACTTCGTATCCGAGAGACGAAAGCCACCACGAATATTCACCGTAAGCACCTCCAATGTCATAGATCACCGCGGGAGGTTTGGGTAATTTTTCAAGCAATATTTCTTTTGTTCGTTCAAACTCAATAATCCCGATTCCCGTTCTTAAACGGCCTCGTTCTATTCCGGCATTGTATCCTGCCAGCACGGTTGCGTCAATGGTTTTCATAAGTAACTCCTTTGATTTTTGATATTGGATTTGCTGATCAAAACCAATTTTCCCCTGGTGGTGAACGGACTGTTCCAACATAATCCCCCCCTTTCTCGGAAAATAAAAAAATGGTGCAAACCGAAGTTTACTTCGACTTGCACCATCATGATCCAAAAATCTTGTCATCCAATGTGGACTACACTAAAATTGGAATACGACAACACAAGCCCGGCGAAATCTGTACAAGCTCGTCGTGCTGATGATCGGTAACCATAGTATACATAAAAGCATTAACCGTCATTGTCGTATTTCCTTTCAAAAATTTTCATAGATTATAACACATCTGTCAATGTTTGTCAACTGTCATCCTTATCTTACCGCTCTTTGATGCTTTTGGCGGGGATACCCACCACCACAGCACCATCCGGCACATTTTTTGTCACCACCGCCCCGGCTCCTACAAGGGCATTTTTCCCGATGATGTTGCCGCATACCACCGTAGCATTAGCTCCAATGGATGCCCCTTCCTTCACCAATGTTTTCACTCGCTGCCCACTCCCCTTGGGATGCCGGGCATCCGGTGTAAGATCATTGGTAAACACGCAGGAAGGACCGCAAAATACACCATCCTCCAGTGTAACCCCTTCATATACAGATACATTATTCTGTATCTTCACATCATCCCCGATCCGGACGTTTTTCCCAATATATACATTCTGTCCCAACGTGCATCTGCTGCCAATGACTGCCCCTGCTTCCACATGGCAAAAATGCCATATCTTTGTCCCTTCACCAACAACCGCTCCCTCATCCACTACGGAACTGGGATGCCGATAATAGCCATTCTCCATCTTCACAACACCTCGATCCGCTTTCTTTCTGTTCCGGTAATATCCCGCATGGCATTTACCGTATCTAACACACTCTTTGCATTTGCCGCCACCAGCCGGTAATCTATGTTGGTGTGCCCGGATGTTACAATGACCGCGTCTGCCCCACGTATATTCTCTGCCGTAAGAGGAATACTTTCAATCCATTTCCCATGATAATTCACCTCCGGTAACCATGGGTCATGATACTGTACCCGTGCCCCTTCCCGTTCCAGCTGCTCCATTAACCGAACAGCCGGACTTTCACGGTAATCTGCAATATCCTTTTTATATGCCATCCCCAGCAGCAATATTCCCGAGCCGCTCAGCGGATATCCCTGGCTGCTCAACAGCTTCTGCACACGGGAAACACAGTATTCCACCATTCCCTCATTGACAGCCACCGCCGTATCAATCACTGTGGTTCGGAAACCATATTCCCGGGCTTTCCAGCTGAGATACCCGGGATCCAGCGGAATACAGTGTCCGCCGGGACCAAGGCCGGGATAAAATGCCTGAAAGCCATAGGGCTTGGTGGATGCGGCATCAATCACTTCCCATATGCTGATCCCCATCTTTTCACAAAGTTTCGCCAGTTCGTTGACAAGGGCGATATTTACATTCCGATAGCTGTTCTCCAACAGTTTTTCCATCTCCGCCACAGCGGGAGAGCTGACGGGGAATACCTCACCTTCCAGTATGGAGCGATATACTTCCGCTATCACCTCCGAGGCCTCTGCTCCCACCGCACCCACAATCTTCGGCGTGTTTTTTGTCTTATAAACAGCATTGCCCGGATCCACCCGTTCGGGAGAAAAACCGAGATAGAAATCTTTTCCGCAGAGAAGACCGGAACCTTCTTCCAAAATCGGCCTGACCAACTCCTCCGTAGTCCCCGGATAGGTGGTGGACTCCAAAACCACGATCTGTCCCCTGCGAAGCCGTTTTGCCACTTCGCAGACAGCCTCTTTCACAAATCTCATCTCCGGTTGTCCATGGCGATCCAATGGGGTAGGGACACAAATTGCAATAAAATCCGCCTTCGTTACAAACTCAAAATCGTTGGTGGCTGCCAGCATTTCCTTCTTTACCAGTTCTGCCAAAACGGCTCCATCCACATCACCGATATAGTTGACCCCGGCATTGACCATTTCCACCTTTTTGGGCTGCACGTCAAAACCAATGGTCCTGAATCCGGCATTGGCCTTCTCCACCGCCAGCGGCAGCCCCACATATCCCAACCCGATTACCCCGCACATCATGCGCCTTTCTCTGATTTTTGTAAGAAGTGTCTCTTTCACAATTATTCCTCCATACAGCGCTTCTATATCTGTTATTTTGTTCATTCACTCTTGAAATATCCGCATAATGGTATATAATGTAATCAGTACTGCATACGCTGTGTGCAGTTGTATTCTTTATACTTTGGAGGGACCACCATGCAATATAAAATTTTCGGAGACTCTCTTCCTGCTGTTTCGCTCCGTCTAAAAGCAGGAGAAAGCGTAATCACCCAGTCCGGCGGTATGACATGGATGAGCGATCAGTTTTCTATGGACACCAATATGCGCGGCGGTTTTGGCGGCGCTTTGGGACGTATGATCACCGGTGAATCCCTTTTTACGGCTACCTATACCGCCCGGGCCGACAACGCAGAAATCACCTTTGCCTCCTCCTTCCCCGGCAGCATCGTTGCCCTTAAACTGGATGGAACCAAGGAATACATCTGCCAGAAAAACGCCTTTTTATGCGCCACCTCCGGCATCAATCTCTCTGTTGCGGTAAACAGGGCAAGAGCCGGACTTTTCGGCGGCGAAGGCTTTATCATGCAGCGGCTTTCCGGAACCGGCATGGTTTTTCTTGAAATTGACGGTACTGCTGTGGAGCATCAGTTGAGCGCAGGAGAAACTCTTAAAATAGACACCGGTAACCTGGCCATTTATGAATCCACCGTTGACTACACCACCGAAACGGTGAAGGGCTTCAAGAATGTTCTCTTCGGCGGCGAAGGCCTGTTTCTTTCCGTTGTTCGCGGTCCCGGTAAGGTTTGGCTGCAGACCATGAACATCCATAATTTTGTCGGAAAGATCTCCCAGTATATGCCTACCAAAGGAGACTGAGTTTTTCTCTACTGCAAGCAAAAAGAGAGAAATCAACACTAAGTTGCTTTCTCTCTTTTTTATTTTGAGAAATATTATTTTCTCTATCCTAAACAACAGCAAATCGAATTACACAGGGCGCAGTACCACCGCTTTCCAGCGGTGAAGAAATGATTTCAACCGTCTTCAGTTTCACTCCCAGCATAATCTCGTAGTGGTGTTTAAAATGTCCGGCACAGCAGAAACAGTAATTTTTGGACACACTGTAACCATATTTGAGCCCATTGAAGTTGGGGCAAGCACACAGATATTTTTCTCCACTGAAATAACTGACCGCATGGACTGTTATCGTCCCATCTTCATTTTTTACCGGCTGCCCCATGTGGGGAACCATCTTTATCTTCTCCAGTTTTTCTTCAACAGAAAGAGCCGCATTTTCCTTTGCAAATACTTTAGCATTTTTCTCTCTTGCGCCGCCTTTACAGCAGGCATTCCATTCCAAAATCGTCTGGAGCTTTTCTCTTTCCAGCGATGCTGTCATCACATCCACAGCTCTCTTAAAATAAGCAGCTCTTACTTTTTTAGGTGCTTTACTGCTCAATGTCTCATAGCCTTCATTGATTTGGCATATCGTCTCTTCCTGCACACCAAACTTCACCAGAGATTCCTTGAATTTTTCGGGACTCGGCATCGTTGTCTCTCCTTATTTTCTGTTTGTAAAAAACTCAACAATATGCTCTACTCCCGCCACTGCCTGTTGATCTTCTATTGCCGGCAGAAAATTGGTGTTATGAGAGGACACCAATTCATGGATATTATGGCAATTGATCTGGTGCAGCAGCACTTTTGCGGTACCGTATCCTTTTTCTATGGCGCCATCACCGCCTCCAACCAGAATGACTGCTCCTTTTTTCGGTTTTATCTCCACCGGGCACTTTCTGAAAAACGAAGCACAAAAATACAGCTGAAACCGACTTCCCACATCCAGCAGCTTTCCCGTCAACTCCGAAAAATAGATGGGAGAAGCAATCAGAACATTGTCACATTCCCGGATATAATCATAGACCTGCTGCATCTCATCGTCAATGGCACATCCGCTGTTGTTCCAGCAAAATCTGCAGTCTATACACGGGGAAATCTGGCACCGGTAAGCATCCACCGTCTTACATTCTCCCGTCATTTTGCTTCTGAATATCCTGAGCAGACTTTCTGTATCACCGTTTTTTCTGGGTGAACCGTTCAAAATCAGAGTTTTCATCTCTGTTTTCCCTTCTTTCAGATTATTTTCCGGCTTTTCCCTATATAAATGCGGCGGGAGACTCTCTTCCGTACGCTCTCCCACCGCAGCAATTTTTTTATTCAGCGTCTGTCGCCGGTTTGCTCTGCTGATTATTGCCTCCTGTCATATCGATCACCGGAAACATTTCGCCGTCTCCACCGTATACCTGGGGAAGGGAACCATCCCACTGAGTCAGCTGATAATACTGGATCAGCTCCTCGGTAAGGGAAAGAGCAACCTGATTGTTGGCTTCGGCCTCTGCCTCGGCGGCAACACGGACAGCATAAGCCTGGGCATCCGCTTCTATTTTGGCGGTCTCTGCATCGGCCTGCGCTTCAATGATACGCTTTTGCGCCTCCGCCTCGGCCACAATAATGGCGGCCTCCTGTTCGGTCTGGGTGGTCAGCTTGTTCTGCTGTGCTACCTGCTTGGCCTCAACCGCATCGGTAAAGGTATCGGTAAAGTCGATATTCTCTATGTTGACACTGACAATTTCAATACCATATTCCAGCATATCTTCCTGTATCTTTTCCGTCACCTGCTCAGAGAGTATCGTGCGCATCTCAATAAGCTCCTCTGCTGTGTAGGCCGAGAAGACCAGCTTGACATTCTCCAGCACGCGGGGATAGATCACCGTATCAAAATAACTGATGCCCACATTGCGGTAAAGATTCTGAGACTGCTGTTTATCCACGGTAAAGTTGAGGGAAACTGTTACCTGTGTCTGCTGGATATCCGAACTGAATGCTTCCAGGGACATGTCTTTTTTCTGCACGCGGTTATCAATTTTCACCACCTGCTGATAGGGCATCTTGAAGTTGACACCCTCCGTCAGGATTTTGTCCTCTACCTTTCCAAAGGTGGTGAGAACACCGGTATGTCCCGAGGGAATACTGGTTACACATCCGCCAATAATCAAAAAGAGAGGAAGGATTGCCAGAAACTGTTTTCCGTTTATCTTCCATTTTTTCAGCTTTTTCGGGGTTCCGTCCGGCTGCCAGACGGTAGAACTTTCCACCGTTTTTATTCCTGTCAGAATAAAAACAACCACTGCAAGAATCAATCCCATAACTACCCATGCCATAATTTTTCCTCCTGTTCTGTCATTCCGAAAACAGCCCTCTCAAAAAACAGCTGTACAGAATGACACGCAAATTACATGCTTTCAATTAAAATTATTTTATCACAACATATCATACAATGAAAAAATTCACGGTTAACAATTTATAAAAATGTCGATACAGCTGCTCTTTACTTTTTTCTTTCCCGGTGATATAATTTGGAAAACACCTTCAATAAAGGAGCGAGTCTTATGAGCATTATTTTGGAGTCCCACCGCGGACTTGCCTCCAACTATCCGGAAAATACCATGGTTGCCATGCGTGCTGCCGTCTCTCTTGGCTACGGCATGATAGAATTGGATACCAAATTTACGTTGGACAACCGCTGTGTCATTCTCCACGACCGCACCCTTAACCGTACCGCCCGCCGGACAGACGGCAGCACCCTTCCCGAAAACACCCTCTGTGCCGACAGCACCTATGATGAACTGCGTACTCTTGATTTCGGACTCTGGTTCGACAAAAAATTTGCGGGAGAACCCATCCCCACACTGGAAGATGTCCTTGCTCTCACCAAAGAGAGCGGTGTTCCTCTTAAATTTGACAATGTAATGTGGTCGCACACACCGCAGCAGCGTGCGATGATGTTTGACACCATTGAAAAAATGAATGTCCTTCCCAACGTCGGCTTTACCTGCGGCAATCTGAACTGTATCCGCGAACTGCTGGTACGCTTCCCCTCCGCCTATGTTCATTATGACGGCATTCCTGACACTGAAAACCTCGCTGCTCTTTCTCAACTGCTTCCCCGGGAGCGCCTGACAGTCTGGCTGAGATACCACAACGAGCATACCTCCTGGTGTCAGACCCCGCCTGTCTCCGCCGAACTGGCTGCCACGGTGGCTCCTGTTGCCACCATCGGACTCTGGCTGCTGACCAAATCGGAAGAACTGGCTGATGCAGAAAAACTTAATGTTCAGTTTGTCGAAACAGATGGCTCTCTCCGCCCGTGAAGCGGAAAATTTTGCACTGCTGTTCTTTGGATAAATCTTCTTTCCCCTCATATCATCTCTCATTGTTTTCTTTTTCCAATATTTTTACAGTTCCAAACACACGTTGCCCCCAACAATTAAACCCTATAAAGGAGTATCATTATGTATAAAATATCTGTCCCCCTCATGAACCGCAATATTCAGCGTGCAGGACGCGAAAAATTTGCGGAATACCTCAAAAAAATGAAGGCAGAAAGAGTTTTTCTTGCCCTTGACGCCTATTTTGTCGATGAGAAAAAGCGCACCGTCGAGCTTGCCGCACTTAAGGATAACTGCGAATATTTCAAATCACAGGGCTTTGAGGTCGGTGCCTGGATCTGGACCTTCATGATCAACGAGGATACCCAATACACTCACATGACCTCTCCCTTTGGGAAGGTATCTGCTACCCAGATGTG
>SVMZ01000016.1 GCA_015067185.1 Oscillospiraceae bacterium
GGAAAGGGTCAGCAGTTTATCATGGCCCGTCACATCATCTTCAATGAGAACAAGAGAACGTTTACGGCATTCGGCAATGAATGCTTCCGTCTGCTCATAATTCCCTTCAACAAACTGATGGTAATTGAACACCGGTCCATCCGATTCTTTGACATTGGCAATAAACATAGCAATAATCTTATAATCACCGTCGCGGTAAATGCTGTCGAAGGAGATTACCGGATGTTCTCTGTAATAATTGATGTTTTTGTATTCCATCAACTCACCGAACATCTGATTATCATGCATGTTGTGTCCATAGATGATGGTATTGGTGCTTTCTTTTTCCAGATCCACCTCATAATCCACAAAAGGAATTCCGTACTGGCTGTGTTCACCAAGGAAATTTCTGCGGAGATAATAGTCATTATCGCTGTACTGGACAACAGGATAGGAAAGAATCGTTCCCTCTATCTCGATATATCCCGCAACATCTTTGTTGAGTGCATAGAGTTCTGCAAATTTATTCTGGTATACTTCCGGATAATCCTTGGGAATCGAAACCTCTCCCATCTCACCTTTGGAGTAAAGATCAGACAGAGAGCTGGTCAGTTCACGGTTTCCTGTCGACTGAAGACGTTCATTGACAAGATATCCCATGGCGCCGATAAATACACAAACCGCAACCAAAAAGATACATTTTCTTGCTATCTCACCTTTGGAATCTCCTTTTTTGGGGAATATCTTTCCAAAAAACTTTTTTAATCCCTTAGGCTCTCCGGAAACATTCACCTTTCCGTTTTCTGCGTTCGGATCATACTTTTTAATTTCATTTAAATTTGCCGCTTTTTTGGCGGTAACAATCTCTTTTGCCGCGCCGGCTTTTTTACCGGATTCCGCTGCATCGGTCTGCATGGTAGCATCTTTGTTTGCGGCCGCAACTGTATTACCGGCTACCATTGCTCCTCCGGCTGTTCCTGCCACAACGGCCGATACATCAGCTGCACCTGCCATTTTCTCAGGATATGCCATAACGGCCCGTCTGAGCATATCGATCGTATGCTGTGCCAAGAGCAGACGCACTTCATCCACCATCATATTGGTGACATCCGTATCGATCAGACGTGTCCACACGTTTGCACCGTCGCAAACGGAACAATATGCCCGCATATTTCCTGACATCGCTGCATCTCCCGCAACCGTCTCACAGACAACGGCTGCACCGAAAGAAGCCCCGCCGACTTTCTGAGCAGCCTGCGCCATGGCCGCAGACATTTTTTCACTGACCGGCTCACATTTTCTCAAAAACTTTTCAGATAAATTCAGCCGATCTTCTTTTGCTCTTGTTGACGTGGAGGAAAAATTAAAGGCAATATGTTCCCATGCATCCTGTTCATTGGAAAGCAACGCCATAACCGCACCGCGGGTTCCCGCTTCGGCCAGTGCCACTGTCAGCCTCTTGGCGCGCAGCTGTTCCGCCAGTACCTGCTGGATACTGTCCGCATCTGCTGTATATATGTAGCTTCCCACCCGGTCAATGATGGTTTTGATCATGGATGTACAGCTAAGCACAGCATTTTGCCTTGTATCCGATGTTGCTGTGATTTTAATGCGAAGATCGTAACCTTTTCCCTCGATAATGACACTCGGCATATGCTGCATCAAAATATCGGGAATGGTGTCTGCAAGCTGCTCCGGTGTTAGCCCAAAGCACCGCAATGTCCTGGAGATGGAAATTCCTCCGCAAAATTCTCTGAGCAAAGGCAGCGCCGATTCCATGAACATCTCTTTGAACTCTATGTGGCGGGAGGGCATGATAAAAATACACTGTTTTCCCGCAGACATATAGCATCCGGGAGCAATTCCTGCATCGTTTTCCAATACGGTACATTCTTTGGGAAGATGAACGACATGTTCAAATTCGGAACGATATTCCACTTCCCTTTCTTTCAGCTGCGCTTTGATCTTCTCAAGTATTTTCTCATTCTTCTCAGTCTTAAAGCCAAGAAGTCTGCTCACATATGCTATCGTATCATCGCTCTCCATCATACCGACCCCGCCGGTAATGAAGATGATGTCGCTTCTGTCAAGCGCTCTCACCAGTGCCGCCTTCAAAGCTGCTTTTCCTTCTCCTGCCGGAGTTTTATATTCAAGTTGTGCTCCAATAAATTTCAGTTCCTGTTCCAGTGTCGGTATATTCTGCTCCAACGTTGCAAGCTGATGTTCCGCTCTGCCGCCTGCAGCAATTATTTCCGCCACAAATGGTGTCACCTGTTATTCCTCCTTCCCGGTGCTCCTAAAATCATAAGCTCCGCATTTTCAACACATTCGTTGATTAATGCTTCCGCATCTTCAAGATAGCTCTCTGCCCCTTCAATTACAGGAAGCGTCGGCCTTGTACGGGGATGCTTCGGTGTAAACACGGTGCAGCAATCCTCATAAGGCAGAATGGATGTCTCAAAGGTATCTATCTTCTGTGCGATGGCAATAATTTCTTTTTTATCCATACCGATCAGCGGCCGAAGAATAGGAAGATCGCTGACAATATCGGTGCATTTAATAGCCTGCAGTGTCTGGCTTGCAACCTGTCCCAGACTCTCTCCCGTGATCAATGCGCCACATTCCTGTCTCTCTGCCAACTTAGTTGCCACTCTCATCATATACCTTCTCATAATGACAGTAAACAGTTCTTCCGGGCAACTCTCCTTGATCCTCTCCTGCATCCTGGTGAATGGCACCACAAACAAAGCCACATTAATGGAATAATCGCACAGTTTTTCTGCCAGTTTGATCACCTTGAGCTTTGCACGTTCACTGGTATACGGTGGACTTTCAAAATGGACTCCCACCAGTTCCACACCGCGTTTGGCCATCATATATCCTGCAACCGGACTGTCAATACCTCCGGAAAGCAGCAGTGCTGCTCTTCCGCCGGTTCCCACTGGAATACCGCCTGCTCCCGGTGTTGCATCGGTGTGTATATAGGCGCTTTCATCCCGTATCTCAACGGTAACGGTGACCTGCGGATTATTGACATCTACGGTCAGGTGAGGAAACTCATCCAGCAGGATTCCTCCCAATTCCGCGCATATTTCCGGAGATTTCATGGGGAATTTTTTATCGGAACGCTTGGCATTCACTTTAAATGTATCATATTCCGGCAGAACATCTTTCAGATATTCTTTTGTATATGCTGCAATTTCATCAAAATCCTTAGGTGCCACACAGGCACGGGTCAGGCTGATAACACCGAACAGCTTCTTAAGTCTTTCAAACGCCTCATCCACATCAGACCCTTCGAAAGGCTTTACTACAATTGTAGACTGGGATTTGACAAACTTGAAACCGCCAAGGCCATTCAGCACCTGCTTTGCATTTCTTATCAATCTATCCTCAAACGAGGATCTGTTCAGCCCTTTGAGTACAATCTCTCCGTCTTTAAGCAATATAATTTCTTTCAGTTCCATATTTATTCTCCTAACCGAAAAGCTCGGCATTATCTCATCAAAATTTTACGTCCTTCTTTGATTCCCTCAACCAGAAGATCCACATCTTCCGGTGTATTAAGCGGTGAAAAGCTCACTCTGATTGCCGAATCGATCCTTTGCTGTGAAAATCCCATGGCGGCAAGCACGTGACTTTTTGCCCCTTTTGAGCAGGCAGAACCGCTGGAAACATACACACCTCTGCTCTCCAGATGGTGCAGCATGATTTCGGAACGAATTCCTGTCACAGATATATTAACCACATATTCCAGTGCTTCATCCGGCGAATTCACAGTCACCTCCGGCTCATCTTTCAGCATATCAAGCAGCCGGTTTCTGAGTTCCGCCACCTTTGCCCGATTCTCACTCAGCTTTCCGTAAGCAATTTCTGCTGCCCTGGCAAGTCCTTTAGCCATAGCTACCGGTTCGGTACCACCGCGCTGCCCCGTCTGCTGTCCTCCTCCTACCACAAAGGGGGGAAGTCTGAAATTCTTTTCAATATACATGGCGCCAATACCTTTTGGGGCATGGATCTTATGTCCGCTGACCGTTATAACCTGAGCGCCAAGTTTACTGCAGTTCAGCTTCAGCTTTCCAAAAGCCTGCACTGCATCTGTATGGAGCGGTACATCCGGATTTTTCCGTTTTATCACCCTTGCAATGGCGGCAATATCATTGATGGTTCCAAGCTCATTATTAACCATCATAATACTGACAAAAGCAGTTTCTCTATCGACTGCCCTTCCAACCTCTGTGGGAGATATTCTGCCGTCTGCACCCGGAGCAATCTCCATAATTTCAAAGCCCTGTTTTTCCAACCTCTTCAATGCCTGCATGACCGAAGGATGTTCATATGCAGAGGTAATTATCTTTTTAAACCTTCTTCTTTTCTCTGCAAGACCGTATATGGCAGCATTATTACCCTCACTGCCCCCACTGGAGAAATACACACACTCTTCCGGAGCATCCATGCATACCGCAAGTTTTTTTCTTGCCTCACTCAACTCCAGTTCTGCCTCCAGACCTTTTTTATGCAGGGATGAAGGGTTGCCGTAAACCGTTATCATGCTATCATATATTTCCTTTGCAACTTCAGGCAGAACTGCTGTTGTTGCACTGTTATCGAGATATGCTTCCCGCATTTAAAGAATTCCCTTTCTCTGTTGTATCTCAGCAGTATTTTTCCTTTTTTTCGCTGTCTTTACCGCTTGTCCGCAAATAAACATACTATTCCATAATAATATTTATTATAACAAATTACGCAAAAAAAGTAAAGCGTTCTTCGGCTTTTGAAGCCGAAGAACGCTTCTTTTAAACAACTCTTAACAAAAAATCCATTTTACCGAACCGCTAAAAGTCAACTTCCCTTCTTCTTCTCATTTTTCCTTTACTGTGCAGCACAGCACCGACATACTCTCACCCGACAGTCCCGAAGAATTAAGGTATCTTATCAACAGATTATCCAGCCATTCCCCGGCATCTGCCGAGCGGCAAAGATCGATTTCCATCTCCATGGAAGAAACATGATTGTAAAAACCCTGCGAACAGACGATAACCGCATCGCCCGGTTTTAATTCTGTCTTTTCTTCGCACGGACTACCTTCTGTACTATACTCCATCTGCTCTCCATCGGAAAACAGATATACTCTCGCTGCACCCTCACAGTACCATGCGGCTTTTTTGCCTCGGATCATCAGCAATGCAGCTCCCTGCACCGCCTCGTTGCCGGACGCCTGCCACACATCACCGAGCATCTCGGTATTCTCCAAAAGACACAGCTGTTCCATCGCATCCAGAGAGCATTGCTTTATTTTTTTAATTGCCTCTTCCGCGTCTCCCGCGGCAGTACACAATACTGCAGACACTTTATCCGCTTTTTCCATGCACACCATTCTGTCACAGTTGACATTTCTGCCCGCTTTATTGCTGTAAGATATCACTTCAAATCTCATAAAACCGCACCTGCATCTTTCGCCTCAGCACTCTTCTCTCCCATCATACCGGATCACGACAGCGCTGTAATTATCCTGATCCGGGCGTCTTGCAGAAAGTATTTCGTACTCCAGTTCTTTGCAGCACTCATGAGGGCTTTTTGCTGCTGCCCGAGCGATTCCGTAGGCGGTTAAAGTACCGCTTACCCCGTCCGAACTCAACAAAATTACATCTCCTCTTTTTATTCTGAAATCTCTCTTTATCTTATCCGGACGGATACTTCGGTCTCCGATATACTGAGTTACGGCATTTTTATTTGCCGTTTTCACAGCATCCTGATAGGTTATTCTGCCATTCAATACCAACTTGCAGAATTCATTGAGACAGTTGTGATGCCTGTTCATCAACCAGGCCCGCCCTTCTCTGACAAGCCAGATATCACTGTCACCTATGCTCCAGAATTTCATCCGGTCACCCTCGATTCTGACGACAACCAGCGTGGTTCCTCCCGTTCCATCATATTGGGCATATACATCTGCATTGATTTCTTCGATTCCGGATTGGATATCCTCCGCAAAACCGCTTTTCTCACAGAGTTCTATTGTTCTCCGCACCACTTCTTCGGCAATTTTCCCGCCGCTGAGCATACCACCCATTCCGTCACAAAGCACAGCAGCAAAACCTCCCCATTTCTCATCCGAAAAACCAAAGGCATCCTGCTGCGTTTCTCTGTCACCAATCCCGCTGAATGCGGCAATACTGAGACCGTTTTTATCCTTCTTGCTCCAAATACACTCTGTCGGCATAGTTACCCCCTCTTATCCGTCTGAAACGGGTTCTTTCTCAAAAGAAAACTCAGTTTTGTTTCGGAAACAATAACAGCAATGAAAATCAAAGCAAAACCGACGACCAGCTTCACTGTCAACTGTTCATTATAGAACATGACGGAAAATGCCACACCAAATACCGATTCCAAGCTGAGAATAATGGACGCGGAGGAAGGATCGGTATATTTCTGACCGATATTCTGGAGCAGCAGTGCTGTGGCAGTGGCACAGACCACAAGGTACACCAGATTAAAAATGATATCACCAGATGCGAGCACAGAAAAATCCGTTTCCTTATACTCAAAACAGAGCCACACCAGCCACGACATAACCGCAGCGGCAGCAAACTGCAGAATAGTATAAACAATAGGATCTTTTCCTTTACTGAACCTGGCAACGGCAATGATATGTGCTGCGTAGAAAAAGCCCCCCAGCAGTGTCAGCAGATCTCCTGTTCCAATTACAAAACCCTTTTCCAGCGAGACAAAACCAATTCCCACAATACATATCACTGCAGCAACAACATTGTAGATATCCGGTCTTTTCCTGTTTACCACCCAGAACATAAACGGAACGATAATACAATACACCGACGTAAGAAATGCATTTTTTCCTGGTGTCGTGGTAGTAAGTCCCAATGTTTGGGCACAATAGGCACAGAACAGCAGTATTCCTGTGAACGCACCTTCCAGTATGTATTTCAGGTTAATCCCCTTAAACTTTTTGATAAAAATCAATGTCAGCAGCAATGCACCCAATGTAAACCTGATCCCCAGCAACATATGGGGCGGCAGCGAACCGACTGTATCCTTCATTACCATGAAGGAACAACCCCAAATCAGAGTGGATGCCAGTAAAGCAAATTTTGCTGCAAGACTTATCTTTTTATTTCTTTCCAATTCAATCGTCACCTCTTGCAACATTATATCACACTTTCTTTTCAAGGTAAATATCTAAAAAAATAACGGAAAAACACCACTTTTGCGTTTAGGTTAAAAAATATTCACACTTACGTAATAAATTCAGAACACTCCCAACACATCAATTTGCTAATATTATGATGAATTCGTATGCGGCTTGTTTTTTTACTGCCGTTTTGGATTCTCACATCTTACTTCCGGCGGAGGTGACCGTTTGAAACACGACTTTTTATGTGTCGGTTTTGCTAAATGCGGCACAACCACATTGTATCACATCCTCTCTCAGCATAAGGATATCTATCTGCCTGCGATAAAAGAACCTTACTTTTATTATTCCAAAGGCTACAACTGGTATATCAACCGATATTACGACAAAACTACCGATAAAAAGCTGGTAGGTGAAATTAATCCAGCCATTGCCATGGCTGTCAGCAGTAAGACACCTTCGCAAATTGCCAAGCGTCTCTACGATGATTTTGGTAAAGACATCAAGCTGATTTTCATCATGCGCAACCCGGTAGACAAGCTTTTTTCCTGGTACGCCTGTGCGCTGGAATACGGCTGGATTTATGAAAAACCATCTGACAACGCGCTCAAAGGCAAAACATTCTCTCAGGGCTTTGCCGAATATATCGATGGCCGTTTCACCCATGACGGCAATCTGGAAAATGTAAAGCTGAATCTCGGCGACAATCCCCGTGTCTATTATGAACTGGAAGGCAACTACCATGCGTTTATCACCGGTATGCTGGAATACTTCCCCATGGAACAGATGAAGTTTGTTGTTCTGGAAGAACTCATCCGTGATCCGGACAGCATTTTCAAAGATATTCTTGCTTTCCTCGGTATTGAGGAGGATCCTGCTCTTGACTATAAGCAGCGTGCCAATGAGGGAGACCGCTGTGCCGGTTCCGGACTTTCTGTTATCCTTACCAAAGCCTGGAAACGCATCATGCTGCTCTACCATAAGCACGGAAAATTCCACAGCTATGAACGCTGCCGCCGTATGATGGAGTTTGATCTCAAAATGGAAAAACTCCTCTCCGTTCCAAGAAGCGACTTCACCAAAATGACTCAGGAAACCCGAACTCTTCTGCAAAACTACTACCGCGAAGACAAAAACAAACTGGCAGAGCTGCTTGGCAAAGATCTCAACAAGCTCTGGTATGAATAATTTTTCGAAAACCAAATAAACAATTCTTTTTACTATATCCTTTGAAAGGAATGTTAATCAACTATGGATCATCTTGACGTTCTGGAACAAAAAAGCGTACACATCCTGCGCGAAGCGTATGCATCGTTCGGAAATCTCTGCATGCTGTGGTCGATCGGTAAGGACTCCACCGTTTTGCTGTGGCTCGCCCGCAAAGCTTTCTTTGGTCATGTTCCCTTCCCTCTCGTTCACATCGATACTCATTATAAGATTCCCGAAATGATTGAATACCGCGACCGTCTTGCCATGGAGTATAAACTCTATATGGTATACGGTGAAAATGCAGATGCCATCCGCGAGAAGCGCACCTTCCCCGACGGCAATGTAAGCCGTGTTGATTGCTGCAGACTTCTCAAAACCGAGGCTCTTAAAAACACCCTGAGTGGTGAATGGCCCCGTTACCGTCTCAACCTCGACACCGGAAAATACGAACTGGATACCAACACCGCAGCCTACACCGGCGTTATCGTTGGTGCCCGCTCGGATGAAGAAGGTTCCCGTTCCAAGGAGCGCTACTTCTCTCCACGTGACAAAAACAATGACTGGAACGTTGATGACCAGCCCCCCGAGTTCTGGAATCAGTTCAAAACAGACTTTGCTCCCAACACCCATATCCGTATCCACCCGCTGCTTGACTGGACAGAACTGAACATCTGGGAATATATTCAGCGCGAGAATATTCCCACCGTATCACTCTATTATAATCACGGTGACGGAAAACGTTACCGCTCTCTCGGCTGCGCCCCCTGTACAGCTCCCATCTGCTCCGAATCCAAAAACGTTCAGGATATTATTGAAGAGCTCCGTTCCGGTGCCCTCGCCGGTATTGCTGAGCGTTCCGGACGTGAACAGGATAAAGAGGACGGCGGTGGACTTGAGACCCTGCGCAGAGACGGTTATATGTAATAGCCGCAGCACAGTTGCCTGAAAAACACATTATAAAATAACGTATTATCGAGGTATATATATGGACGAGGTCATGAACGTTGTTATAGTCGGCCATGTGGATCACGGAAAAAGTACGATCATTGGCAGACTTCTTGCAGATACCGATTCCCTTCCCGAGGGAAAGCTTCAAATGGTCAAGGATAACTGCAAACGCAATTCCAAACCCTTTGAGTATGCGTTTCTCCTCGATGCTCTGAAGGATGAGCAATCTCAGGGTATCACCATCGATACCGCCCGCTGCTTCTTCAAAACCGACAAGCGTCGTTATATCCTGATTGACGCTCCCGGACACATTGAATTCCTTAAAAACATGGTCACCGGCGCTTCCCGTGCCGATGCTGCGCTGATGGTCATTGATGCTCACGAAGGTGTTGAGGAAAACACCCGTCGTCACAGCTACTTTCTCTCTATGCTTGGCATCAAGCAAATTGCCGTTATGGTCAATAAAATGGACCTTGTTGGCTTTAAGCAGGAAGTTTTTGAAGAGATCAAAGAAACTTACACCGCATTTCTCTCCAAAATCGGTGTTGAGGCAAAGGCATTCATCCCCGTCAGCGGCTACTGTGGCGACAACATTGCCAATACATCCGAAAATATGCCCTGGTTCCATGGCGGAACCGTCCTCTCCCAGCTGGATGCTTTTGAAAGTACTCCGCTTCCTGATCAGCTTCCGTTCCGTATGCCGGTTCAGGGCGTCTATAAGTTCACTGCTTTCGGCGATAGCCGCCGTATCATTGCCGGTACCGTTGAATCCGGTAAGCTGAATGTAGGCGACAAGATCACATTCTGGCCCTCCGGCAAACAGACCACCGTCAAGTCCATTGAAGTGTGGAATGCTCCCGCAAAAGACACCATCTCTGCCGGTGAAGCCTCCGGTTTCACCATGACTGAGCAGATTTACATCCGCCGCGGTGAGGTTGCCTGCAGAAGCGATGAGACTCCTCCTCACACCGGTGTCCGCTTCCGCGCCAATATCTTCTGGCTTGGCCGTGAGCGTTTCCAGAAGGACAAGCACTACTTCCTCAAATGCGGCACCGCCAAGGTAGATATGACTCTGGAAAGTGTTGAGCGCGTAGTCAATGCCTCCAACCTCTCCATCGTACAGCGTCAGTATGTTGAGAAGAACGAGGTCGCCGAGTGCATCCTCCGTCTTGACTATCCCATCGCCTTCGACGGCAATGATGTTGTTGCCTCCATGGGCCGCTTCGTTGTTGTTGACGAATATGAACTGGCCGGCGGCGGTATCATCACCGAGCCTCTTTCCGAATATAATTACGATACCCGAAATATCCGTTGGTCCGGCGGCAGTGTAAACAAAATGCAGCGCCGCGAACTGATGGGACATGACGGCCTTGTCGTATGGATGACTGGTCTCTCCGGCGCAGGAAAAACCACCATCGCCCAGGAAGTGGAGCGCAGACTGGTTTCCATGGGAATTTCTTCCTTTATTATTGACGGTGATATTCTCCGCAACGGCCTGAATGAAGACCTTGGCTTCAGCGAAGAGGACCGCGTGGAAAATATCCGCCGTACTGCTCATGTTGCTTCTCTCATGAAAGATGCCGGCATGGTCACTCTTGTCAGTCTGATTTCTCCCTATGAAAAGAGCCGTGAAGCTGCCCGTAAGGTGGCTAAAGGCAGCTTTATGGAGGTTTATGTCAAGGCCGATATCGAAACCTGTAAAAAGCGCGATCCCAAAAAGCTCTATCAGAAAGCACAGGAGGGCAGCATCAAAAACTTTACGGGGATTGATTCTCCCTATGAAGCACCGCAGAATCCCGATGTTCTGCTTGATACCGAGCTTTGGAGTGAAGAGGAATGCGTTGAAACCCTGCTTGACAGCATCCTTGGCCGCATAAACTTCACCGGAACCAGGAAATAACCCTTTTCTCTTCGGTATTTCTGTTTTAAATCGCTCAGGTCTTTTCTTGCTCCTGAGCGGTTTTCATTTTATCATTATTACTCTTTTTTCCTTTTATTTCCCTCTTTTCATTTTTCTTTATTTTTATTCGAGAAAATTTGCCGTTTTACTTGATTTTATCATAGTTATGAATTATAATACATTAAGGTGTATAAATTCAAATTTATAAAGGAGTATCCACAATGAAAAAGTTTTCCAAAGTTCTTGTTGTAATCATGGCTCTTGTCATGGTTCTCGCATTCTCTGCCTGCGGCGAAAAGACCGGCGGTACCCTCTCTATGGCTACCGAAGCTACCTTCCCTCCCTATGAATACTATGACGGTGACGCTATCGTAGGTATCGACGTTGAAATCGCTCAGGCTATCGCTGACAAGCTTGGCATGAAACTTGAAATTACTGATATCGCTTTCGATTCCATCATACCCGGCGTTCAGAGCGGCAAATATGACATCGGTCTTGCCGGTATGACCGTTACCGATGAACGTCTGCTCGAGGTTGACTTCTCCAACTCCTACGCTACCGGCGTTCAGGTTGTTATCGTTAAAGAAGGCAGCCCCATCACCTCTGTTGACGATCTCTTTGGCGATGGCAACTACACCATCGGTACCCAGACCGGTACTACAGGCTTCCTCTATGCTACATGGGATATTGCTGACGAAGGTCTCGGAACCGTAAACTCCTATGCCAAAACCACCGATGCTATCGAGGCTCTCAAAACCGATAAGATCGACTGCATCATCCTCGACAGTGCTCCCGCACAGGCTCTTGTTGAAGCCAACGCTGATGCCGGCCTCATCATCCTCGATACCGAGTATGCCGTTGAAGATTATGCTATCGCTATGCAGAAGGGTAACACCGAGCTGCAGGAAAAAGTCAACAAGGCTCTTGACGAACTCATTGCTGACGGTACCGTCCAGAAGATCCTCGATAAATACATCACTGACTGATTCGATTTCATATTAAACATTAACGGTTGGGATGGGGAATTTCTCCGTCCCAATCCTTATATTATGAAAACAAAGAGAGGTGTTCTCCTTGCCGGAATTCCTTCAGAAACTGGAGCGTCAGTTCTATGTCTGCTTCATTGAAAAGGACCGTTGGAAATATATCGTTGAAGGTCTCGGCAACACACTGAAAATTGCGCTTGTCGCCGTTATCATCGGTGTTGTTCTCGGTGCCGTTATCGCTATCATTCGTTCCACCTATGACAAAAACGCGAAAAATATGCGTCCCGGCGTTGGGCGCACATTCCTTGCCATACTGAACTGGCTGTGCAAAGTTTACCTCACCGTTATCCGCGGTACTCCGGTCATGATTCAGATCCTCATCATGTTCTTCGTTATCTTCGCTTTCGCCAAAGACGGTGTTCCGGTAGCCATGCTGACTTTCGGAATCAACTCCAGCGCCTATGTTGCCGAGATCATCCGTTCCGGTATCATGTCAATCGACGAGGGCCAGACAGAGGCCGGTCGCTCCCTTGGCTTTAACTTTGTTCAGACAATGTGGCATATCGTTATCCCGCAGGCTCTCAAAAATGTTCTCCCTGCGCTTGCCAACGAGTTCATCGTCCTCCTGAAAGAAACTTCCGTTGCCTGTTATGTTGCCGTTAACGATCTCACCAAGGGCGGAGAAATCATTCGTTCTACTACCTATGTTCAGGCTCTTCCCCTGTTTGCTGTTGCTTTAATCTATCTTGCTCTTGTCATGTTCTTCAGTTATCTTGTAGGAAAACTTGAAAGGAGGCTCCGCACCAGTGAACGATAATTCTCTCATTAAAGTCTCCGGACTGAAAATGTATTATAACGGCGGTGCCATCCGTGCTCTTGACGGTGTAGATGCCGAGGTAAAAAAGGGGGAGGTTGTGGTCGTTGTTGGACCTTCCGGTTCCGGAAAATCCACCTTTCTGCGTTGCCTTAATCTTCTGGAACTCCCCACAGCAGGCAATATCTGTGTCGATGGTGTAGATATTACCGACCGCAAAACTAATATCAATCTTCACCGGCAGAAAATGGGAATGGTGTTCCAGCACTTTAACCTCTTCCCTCATATGACTGTGCTCCGCAATATGACACTTGCCCCTATGAAACTGCTGAAAAAAAGCAAAAAAGAGGCTGAAGCACAGGCTATGGAACTTCTAAAAAAGGTTGGTCTTGCCGACCGTGCCAATGCCTATCCCTCCCAGCTTTCCGGTGGACAGAAACAGCGTATCGCCATTGTCCGTGCGCTGTGCATGAACCCTGAGGTTATGCTGTTTGATGAACCCACTTCTGCCCTCGACCCTGAAATGGTTGGTGAAGTCCTTGAGGTTATGCGTTCTCTCGCTCTTGATGGTATGACCATGGTTGTTGTAACCCATGAGATGGGCTTTGCCAAAGAAGTGGCTTCCCGGGTAATCTTCTTCGATGAGGGACATATTGTTGAAGAAAATACGCCAGATGAATTTTTCAGCAACCCCAAGAGTGAACGACTTAAACTTTTCTTAAGTAAAATCATTAGCTGACAAAGACCGAAACGAAACGGAGCTGTTTCGTTTCGGTCCCTTTTTATTTTTCGTTTTTTTCTTGCTTTCATCAAAGATTTTCTTGGAATATCGATTGAAACGCTCTAAAAATTATGCTATTATTATAGTGGATATTCTTGCAAAGTACTATGCTGTTTTCTTCTTTAGCAAGACTGTCTGTAAAATATATTTTGGAGATGTTTCCATGACCAATTGCAATTTTTATATGCCGGTAAGAATGCTCAGCGGTAAGGATTGCGTAACAAAAAACGCCTCAGAATTGAAAAAACTCGGTTCCCGCTGCCTCATTATCACCGGTCATAATTCTGCCCGCAAGTGCGGTGCATTGGATGACTGTATTGACGCGCTCACCTCCTGCGATATTGCCTACCGCATATTTGATGGTATTGAGCAGAACCCCACCCTTAAAAGCTGTGCCGAAGCCGGGGCAGAAGCCAGATATTTCAAAGCAGATTTTATCATCGGTATTGGCGGCGGATCTCCTCTTGATGCTGCCAAGGCAGCGGCTGTTCTTGCTGTAAATGATATGGATCCCTTTGATCTCTACAAAGCGGATTGGGAGAATCCTGCACTCCCCTTTGTCCTTGTTGGTACCACTGCAGGAACCGGCAGCGAAATCACCCCGTTTTCTGTTCTCACCAATGAAAAAACCGGACGGAAAAAGTCTTTCTCCCATCCCGGACAAACCTATGCAAAAATTGCTTTCTGTGACCCCAAGTATACCTTTTCCCTCCCCTATGATTTCACTGTAAGCACCGCCCTTGACGCACTCAGCCATGCCCTTGAAGGCTATTACGGTTCCCGTGCCAATGATATCTCAGATATGTTTGCACTTCTCGCAGTCAAAGAGATTTTTGAGGCTCTCAAACAAATTTCTTCCGATTGCGAAATTACTCCGTCCCTGCGCGAACAGCTGTATTACGGCTCTCTCCATGCAGGTATGACTCTCAACCATTGCTCCACCTGCTTCTGCCATCAGTTTGGCTATTTCCTCAGTGAGGATCATCACATTCCTCATGGTTTTGCCTGTGCCACCACCCTCCCTGAATTCACTCTGCGCGGCAAACAGTTCAAACCCGACAAGGCTGCCACTATGGAGACTTATCTCAACTGTTCCATTGAGGAGCTCTGCCATATGATCGAGCTTTGGAACACAGTCCAGCTCCCCCGCCTCACCGAGGCTGAGATAGATGCGATCATTCCCCGATATGAAAACGCAAAACACCTCAGAGAATCCCCTGGCGGATTCACCCTTGAAGAGGCCAGAGAACTGTTCATTAAAAAATTTAGCCGCTGATTTATAAATCACGGCAAAAAGAAAGGTCGTTTGAATCTGTTATGAAAAAAAAGGCAACCAACTTTTTAAAGGAATTCCGTGACTTTGCTGTTAAAGGCAATGTCATCGACATGGCAGTCGGTGTTATCATCGGCGGCGCTTTCGGAAAAATTGTTACCTCCCTCGTCAATGATGTGATCATGCCCTTCTTCAGCGTTCTCCTCTCCGATATTCCTCTCGCCTCTCTTTCTCTCACACTGAAAGAGGGAACAGAAGAAGTTCCGTCTATCCTCTTCAAATACGGCAACTTTCTCCAGACCATGGTGGACTTCCTGCTCATTGCATTCTTCATCTTCCTCTTTGTCCGTATCCTGAATAAATTCAAGAAAAAGACTCCTCCCGCACCTCCTGCTCCTCCCGTAACTCCGGAAGATATCCTTCTCCTCAGAGAAATCCGCGATCTGCTTGCAAAAGAGCAGCCTGCACAGGAAGAAGCAGAGGAAGAAAAAACAGAAGTTACCGTCTAATCTTCCCCGAGCAAGATTGTCCTATAAATGGTCAATTCTGTCCATTTCCCCCAGGACAAACTAAGAGTATAATAAAAATATGCTGTCCGTTCCATCGGAGCGGACAGCATACAGATTTTTTGATTGTTCCCTATTATTTATCTTTTCAGGTCTTCCTGATCATTCTGTTTTTACATCTGGGGCAGGTTATTTCAAGTTTGCCTCTTCCCTTTGGCACACGCAGCACCTGTCCGCACCCCTTACACTTAAAAAATCGATGTGTTTTGCGCTGACGTAACATCTTTATTTTATCCTGAAACCAACGCACAATCGGACGAAACCATCCCAGAAACCACCGGTTCTCTTTTCTTCTTGCTGCAATATTTCTGGAAAGTGTCCGGAAAATATAGTATCCAAACGGAACCATTGAAATCAACCGTACCCAGTAGACCGGAATAAACACGCATATCATTGACAGCAATAATGTAAGCGCTACCAATGCAATAGAAAACTCATCCTGACCGTATCTTCCATACATAAATCTGCGAAGCCAGTTCATCTCATTCACCTGTGTGCCAGACATGGCACTTCTTCCTTTCCGCAAAATTGTATGCGGTTTCATCAAGCATTTCCCGCATTTTTTGTCTATCCAATAGACTACAACATGATTATGGATATTTTAAGAATAGTCTATTTACAAATCAATTCAGGAGGTAAATTTTATGAAAATGATCTTCAGATGGTACGGTGATACCGACCCGATCTCCCTTGAATACATCAGACAGATTCCCTGCATGGACGGCATTGTCAGTGCAATCTATGATGTACCTGTCGGTGAAGCCTGGTCTCAGGAGAGTATTGACAAAATGAAGGCCGATATCGAAGCCGCCGGATTGAAATTTGAAGTCATCGAGAGCGTACCCGTTCACGAAGATATTAAACTGGGCAGCGGCCGCTGCGATGAGTATATCGAGAATTACAAGACTACCATCCGTCGCCTTGGAAATGCCGGTATCAAAGTGATCTGCTATAATTTCATGCCCGTCTTCGACTGGACCCGCACCCAGCTTGACAAACGTCTTCCCGATGGTTCCACCGCTCTTGTCTGTTATAACGATCAGCTTGCCGACATGGATCCCATCCATGGTGAGCTCTCCCTCCCCGGCTGGGACGCATCCTACAAAAAAGAAGATCTGGTTGCCCTTTTTGAAGCCTATTCTCACGTGGATGAAGAAAAACTCTGGAGCAATCTGGAGCACTTCCTGAAAGAGATTATTCCTGTTGCTAAAGAGAGCGGTATCAAGATGGCCATCCATCCCGATGATCCTCCCCGTCCTATCTTTGGTCTTCCCCGCATTATCACCTGTGAAGAAAATCTTGACCGCTTCCTTAAACTGGTTGACTGCGAAGAAAACGGACTCACCTTCTGTGTCGGTTCCCTCGGTTGTGATGCCAAGAACGATACCGTCCGCCTGATTCGCAAATATTCCGAGATGGGCAGAGTCCATTTTGCTCATGTCAGAAATGTTAAGCTCCTTCCTGACGGCAGTTTTGAAGAATCCTCCCATTATACGCCCTGCGGCAGCATCGATATCAAAGAGATCATCCGCGCCCTCAAAGAAACCAATTTCACTGGTTACATCCGTCCCGACCACGGCAGAATGATTTGGGGCGAAACCGGAAAACCCGGCTATGGTCTCTATGACAGAGCACTTGGAGCTATGTACATGGCCGGTCTCTGGGAAGCACTCTGAAAATAATCCCCCTCAACACATAATCGTAAGGAGTTGTTTTACTTGGCTAATCCTTTTAAAATTGATCTTACCGGTAAAAATATTGTCATCACCGGTGCGGGCGGTGTTCTCTGCGGTGTTTTTGCACGCGCACTTGCAGAAACCGGTGCTAACCTCGCTTTGCTGGATATCAATTACGATGCCGTTTCTGCGCTGGCTGATGAAATCAATGCCACCGGCGGCAAAGCCTTTGCCTGCAAAGCCAATGTGCTTGAAAAAGAAAGTCTCGCCGCAGCTCATACTGCTGTTGCCGAAAAGTTTGGTAAATGCGATATCCTGATCAACGGTGCCGGCGGAAACAATCCCCGCGCCACTACCACCAAAGAATATTATTTCCCCGGTGATATCGACAGCGATACCATTTCTTTCTTCGATCTTGATCAGAGCGGCGTTGAGTTTGTTTTCAATCTCAACTTCCTCGGCACCCTGCTCCCCACCCAGATTTTTGCCGCTGATATGTTGGGGCGTGAAGGATGCACCATTGTCAACATTTCCTCTATGAATGCCTTCACTCCGCTCACCAAGATCCCCGCCTATTCCGGCGCCAAAGCCGCTATCAGTAACTTTACACAGTGGCTTGCCGTCCACTTTGCCAAAGAGGGCATCCGTGTCAACGCTCTTGCTCCCGGCTTCTTTATCACCAAACAGAATCATGATATGCTGATCAATCCCGACGGCAGCTATACGGCCCGCTCTCAGAAGATCATTGCCGGTACTCCCATGGAACGCTTTGGTAAACCCGAAGAACTGATCGGTACCCTGCTTTTCCTGCTCTGCAACGAGGCATCCGGATTCATCACCGGTACCGTCATCCCCATCGACGGTGGATTTGCCGCCTATTCCGGCGTATAAAAATTCAAATAAACGGAGGTTTTATCATGCTCCCTGAAATTACAGTTGCTGCTCAGCTTTATACCGTACATAATTTTACCCAGACTATCGAAGGCATCGAAAACACCTTTAAACGCATCAGTGAAGATGGCTATATTTCCGCACAGGTTTCCGGCTTCGGTCCCATCGAACCCGAGCATCTGCGTGATATCGCTCAGCAATACGGTGTCGGCATCTGCGTTACCCATTCCCCCTTTGACCGTATGCAGTCCGATCTCGACACCATGATTGCTGAGCACAAAATGTGGAACTGCCCCAACATGGGTGTCGGCAGCATGCCGTTGGAATACCGTGACTCCGCTGAGGGTCTCAAAAAATTTATCAGCATCATCAACCCCATTGCTGAACGCCTTGAGGCTGCCGGCATGAAATTTACCTATCACAACCATCACTTTGAATTTGCCAAAATCGATGGCAAATCCATTATGGATATCCTGATTGAAAACACCGTTCCGGCCGTCAACTTCGTTATTGATACCTATTGGGTACAGGCCGGCGGTGCCAATCCTGCTGACTACATTCGTAAGGTAAAAGGCAGAATGAGCGTCTGTCACTATAAAGATATGCAGATTGTCAATGACAATGGTATTCAACAACGTTTTGCTCCTATCGGTGTCGGAAATATCGACTTTGCAGAATGCACCCGTGCCTGCGTAGATGCCGGTGTAAAGTATATTGCCATTGAGCAGGACGACTGCTATGGTGAAGATCCCTATGCCTGCCTTGCACTCAGCCGTAAAAACACCAATGCCTTTGCCAAAGGCATTGCCAATGCCCGCTAAACAGGAGGATTACATATGCCTGAACTGATTATTTCCGGATTTGGCGATGAAATCTGTGAAAATTTTGCTCAGCAGCTTGATATCATGGCCTCATTTGGTCTCAACCATATCGATCCCCGCGGCGTTAATGGAAAAAACATTTCCGATCTGACTGCTGACGAAGCAAAATCTGCCAAAGCCGTTCTCGATGAAAAGGGATTCAAGGTTGCCTGTATTGGCTCCCCCATCGGTAAATATGATATTGAAAAAGATTTTGCGCCGGAACTGGAAAAATTCAAGCGCACTCTCGATACCACTCTTACCCTTGGCGCTGATTGCATCCGTATCTTCTCCTTCTTTATTCCCGAAGGCCATTCTCCCGACGAATACCGCGATGAGGTCATGCTTCGTATGTCCCGTTATCTCGAGGTTTCCGAAGGCAGCGGTGTTATGCTCCTTCACGAAAATGAGCATGCAATCTACGGCGAAGATGCTGAACATTCTCTTGACCTGATGAAGACCCTCGATCATCCCCGTCTTCGTCAGATCTTCGATCCATGCAACTTCATTTTTGCCAATGTAGAGCCCTTCCCCTATGCATTTAATCTTCTCTATGACTATATTTATGCACTGCATATCAAGGATGGCAAGTCCAATCCCTCTGCCGTCGTTCCCACCGGTCTTGGCGAAGGAAAAATCCCTGAAATGATGGCTGAGCTCTACAAACGCAACTTCTCCTGCTTTGCAACTCTTGAGCCCCATCTCGGCAGTTTTACCGGTCTTGCCCAATTTGAATCTGTTCTCAACCTCTCTGCACTTCCCAAAGGCGGCGCACAGACATTCAAACTTGCACTTTCCTCCTTTGCTTCCGCCGCGGAGGAAGCAGGTTACGTTGTTCCCACCGCTGCTAAATAATTATAGCTGCAGAATAAAATCAAAGTAACCGCAAAAAATATCTTTACTGGAGGCACAACAAATGTCTGACATAAAAAACGTTAAATTTGGTATTATCGGTATCGGAAATATCGGTACCCGCCACTTTGAAAGCCTTGCTGCCGGTAAAATTCCCAACGGCGAATTGACCGCTGCCTGTGACCTGAAACCGGAAAAACTGGACTGGGCCCGCGAAAAAGCACCCGGTATCGCTCTTTTCTCCGACTATAAAGAGATGATTGCCAGCGGTGTCTGTGATACTATCATCATCGCTGTTCCCCACTATCAGCACCCCGAAATCGGCATTTATGCTCTCGATCATGGTATGAACGTCATCACTGAAAAACCGATTGGTGTATATACCGAAGCTATTCCCGATTTTATTGCTGCCGCCGAACGTTCCGGCAAGGTGTTCAGCATGATGTTTAACCAGCGCACCAATCCCCTCTATCAGAAGATGCATGAGATTGTTCAGGGCGGCGAACTTGGTGAGCTCAAACGTTCTGTATGGGTTGTAAACAACTGGTACCGTTCTCAGGGATACTATGATTCCGGCGATTGGCGTGCAACCTGGGCCGGTGAGGGTGGCGGCGTTCTGCTTAACCAGTGCCCGCACAACCTTGATCTCTGGCAGTGGATCTGCGGCATGCCTTCCCGTATCCGTGCTTTCTGCAAATTCGGGCACTACCATAACATTGAAGTGGAAGACGACGTTACCGCTTTTGCCGAATACCCCAATGGTGCTACCGGCACCTTTATCACCTCTACCGGTGAGGCTCCTGGAGTTAACCGTTTCGAAATCTTCGGTACCATGGGTCGGCTGACTCTGGAGAATGATAAACTCACCTTCCTCAAGCTTCGTCAGTCCGAGCGCGAATTCTGCGCCACTGCTCCCGGTTTTGGTTCTCCTGACTATGATACCATCGAATACACCATGAAGCAGCCGGAATCTCAGCATGACGAGATTCTCAAAAATGTGGTTAAAAACATTCTCAGCGGCGAAAAGCTGATCGCACCCGGTCCTGAGGGAATTAATCAGCTTACGCTCACCAACGCCATGCTTCTCTCCCAGTGGACTGACAACTGGGTAGATCTCCCCCTTGATGCCAAACTCTATCACAGCATCCTTGAAGAGAAAATTGCCTCCTCCAGATTTGTCAAAACTGCCAATGACAAAACACTGGATGTTAGCAATTCTTATTGATGAAAATTAGTTCAAAGGAACATCATAAAATGGAAAACAAAAAACTGCGCGTCGGAATTATCGGCTGCGGCGCCATCTATCATCACCATGTCGATGCCATTTCGGCTGATGACAGACTTCAGCTTGTGGCTTTCGCCGACATCGACGATGCCCATCTGCAAGAGGCTGTCTCTCTCTATGGCGGCACCCCCTATTCCGATTACATTGAAATGATTAAAAAAGAACAGTTGGATTCGGTGCATATCTGCACCCCTCACTATCTCCATGAGCCCATGGCTATTGAGGCTATGAAGCTTGGCTGTGATGTCTTCTGTGAAAAGCCAATGGCCATTACCGTAGCCGGTGCAGAAAGAATGATTCAGGTTTCCCGCGAAACCGGGAAAAAGCTGGGTATCTGTTTCCAGAATCGCTTCCGCGAGACCTCTCAGCTGGTCATGCGCCTCATTCGCTCCGGTGAAGTGGGAAAGGTACTTGGAGCCAAAGCTACCATGACCTGGAACCGCGGTATGGATTACTACCGTTCCGGCCCGTGGCGCGGCATGTGGGCCACTGAGGGCGGCGGTGTACTGATTAACCAGTCCATCCACACCCTTGATCTTCTTGACCAATTCTGCGGTGGTTTCAGCGCCGTTAACGCCCATGTGGACCGCTATATGCTGCAGGATCCCTACGAGGTTGAGGATACCGCTGTTGCCAACTTTATGCTGAAAAGCGGCGGTAATGCTGTCTTTTTTGCAACCAACTGTTACACTACCAGCACAACACCTGAGATTGCGATCATCTGCGAAAATGCCACCCTCACCCTTGCTGATGAGCTGGTGATCAACTACCGTAACGGCCGCAAAAACGTCTTCACCGATCCCAAACTGGAGACCAAAGGCAAGGTTGTCTGGGGCAGCTGCCACAAAGTGGCCATCTCCCACTTTTATGACAGTGTCCTCTCCGAGAACGGTGAACAGTTCCCCATCGGACCCGAGGAGGGAATCCGCTCTATCCGTCTCATTGAAGGCATCTATAACTCCTCCAAGAGCGGAACCTACGTCAACATCTGACATAAAAACGACAGCGTATCACCAGAATCGCTGTCGTTTTCGTTTCTTTCATTCATATAAAAACTGCCGTATACGCATTTGTATACGGCAGTTTTAGCTGTTGCAATTATTTATCCTTTTGTCGAATCAGCCGTCGATTTCATCCATAAAGTAGGCTCTGGTGTGTGCCCGTCTGCCGTACTGATCGATAATCTCAAACCGTACAAATTCATCCGCATCTTTCGGGAGATTGAACTCCGCAGTGGTGATAAACTCGCCGAGCGGTGCTGTCACACGGCCGAAATGGCGGTATTTGGTGTGCATAATGGCATACTTTGCCGCTTCAAAGTTCATTTTCACCTTGCCGTCTTCCACATAGAGCTCGGTAATTCTCGGTCCCTGGGAGGAATAGAAATCACCTTTTTCCAGTGCGGAGAAGACTGCCTCATGGGTCAGCTCTTCAGCTTTGATGATGACATGTCCCCACGGTCTGATATCGTTATCATCGCCCTCAATATAGGCTGCGTGGTTGTCATCTGCGGCAATACAGCTTATTCTGTGCCCGCGCCTGATCATCTGGTCATACATCTGGATATTATAATCGTCTGCGATGTAATAGGAACCCTGATTGATGATCTCCATGGCGAAGAGTCCCTTCAGTTCACCGAAAAACTCCGGTGACTCGAAAGAATAGTTGGGATGGTTGAGGCTTACAATAAAACCGTTTGCCTTTGCAGTATCAATAAACTCCTGCATGGCTTCCACGGTATACTCTTTGCGGATATCCTCACGGCCTACACTTTTCACCGTGTCACAGCGCCATTTTTCGCCGTGGATAACGTTCTCCTTGTTAAAACAGATGTGAGTCACATTGTGCTTATCTCTGGCAAAGAGATTGAACTCCATGGTGCGGATATGTTGGTAAGTATCAATTCCCTCTTGTGTGTAAGGGTCATAGTCCTTTTCAACAAAGCCGTATTCATAACCGGTGAGAGTGATAAACTCGTCATCATCCAGGTCGGTGTGATCCACCAGCAGTTCATGGTCGGTGATAGCAAGCACCTGATATCCGCGGGATTTGTAGTATTCTTTCATTTCGGCAGGGGTGTTTCTTCCATCGGATACCTTTGTATGACAATGCAGATTTGCTTTATAGAGATTTCCGTTTTGTGGCAAAAGATACTTTTTCATTCTTATCTCTCCTTTTCAGACAGATATTTTATCTCAATATTATCACACTTAAAATTCAATATCAACCCTTAACAGAGCCAAGCATGATACCCTTGACAAAATATTTCTGGAAGAAAGGATATACCACAACGATGGGGAATGTGGTGACAACCATGGTTGCAACACGGACTGTTGTGGGTGAAACTGCATTTACACCCATTTCAGTAACGGTATCCGCCATCATCTTTTGCAGTTCAAGCTGTGCTTCCGCCTCATTGACCAGTTTGATCATGATATACTGCAGTGTTACAAGACTTTCCGACTTGGTGTAAATGACGGTATCAAGCCAGGAGTTCCATTGACCGACACAGCAATAGAGGGCTATGGTGGCATAGATCGGCATCGATACAGGCAATATCAACCTCATGAAGATGGTGAACACACTGGCACCGTCTATTTTTGCCGATTCCTCCATAGATTCCGGAATAGAATCGTAGAAAGCCATAAACAGGATGGCATAGTAGAACGACCACATGGAGGGAATGACATAAACAAGGAAGTTGTTCAACAGTCCAAGTCCTTTTATCAAAAGGTAGGTTGGTATCATACCGCCGCCGAAATACATGGGAATAATAAAATAGGTCATCATATATTTACGCCCGATGAGATCGCGCTTGCTGAGACCGTAGGCTGCTGCACCTGTGAAAAGCACTGTGAGCAGCATGCCTACCACCGTTCTTGCCACGGAGACAAAGAAGGCACTGAGCAGTGAAGGATTTTCAAAAACAAACCTATAGTTATCTAAACTAAACGCTCTTGGCCAAAAATAGAGTGGGCCTTTGAGAAGATCGTTGGAATCGTTGAAGGAAACAATAATACAGTACCAGAAGGGATAGAGGGTGATGAAAAGGATCAACAGCATAAGCAGCGTGTTGGCACCGTCAAACAATGTGAACCGTTCACTCAGCAGTTTGCTTTTTTTCGCTTTTGTCGCCATCAGTAAAGCCCCCTTCCTGTCAACTTCTTGGATGCGGTGTTTGCACTGAACAACAGTCCTGCGGATACCAGTGAAAGCACCAGACCAATTGCCGTGGAATAGGAGAAGCGTGCGTTTACAAGACCGGTGTTGTAAACATAATAACTGAGGGTACGCGCTCTCTCCATATTGACGGAGTTGGCAAGAAAATATGCCTGGTCAAAACCTTTGCTGGGCATGGAAGCAAAGGAGAGAATAAGCTGTATCGCTATGATCCCCTTGAGCATCGGCAGGGTGATATACCACATTCTGGCCAAACGCCCCGCTCCGTCTATCTTTGCAGCTTCATAGAGAGACATATCAATTCCGGAAATAACTGCCAGATAGACAATGGCACTCCAGCCAAGCTCTTTCCATACGCTTGCAATGGTAACCATTCCCCAATAGAGATCGGGGTCTGTCATATAATTTATCGGTGAATCAATGATGCCAAGTGCAAGCATGGCTTCATTGATGATACCGTCGTGTGCAGAAAGCATCGCTGTAAGTATTACAGCCATTATTGTCCATGAGATAAAATGCGGCAGATAGCTTATTGTCTGTATCACGCGCTTAAATGCGGTGTTGGTCACCTCGTTGAGCAGCAGGGTAAAGATCATAACCACCGGATAGCTGACTAAGATACCCAACACACTGATGACCACGGTGTTGAGGATGATCTGTCCCATAAAGAAATCATTAAACAGGTTTTTGAAGTTTTCAAGTCCAACCCATGCGCTTTCCCATATTCCAACGGATATCTTATAGTTTTTGAAGGCTATGATGATTCCCGCCATCGGAATATAGGAGAAGATGAACGTGAAAACAATTGCCGGCCACACCAGCAGCTGATATCCTATCTGCTTTTTAAAGCGTGATGCCAGCGACTTTTTCTGCGGTTGGCGTGTCATCGTCTTTTCCATAAAAACCTCCATGAATGTCAAACGCAAATGTTCATTACCTAAACAGAGGGAGGAGAAGCCAGTTCTCCTCCCTCACACGCCAGGTATACTCTTTTGAAAAACAAAGTTTACAAGTTTATCAGTCGATAAATTCTACGCCTGCAGCTTCAAGTGTATCCACCCACTCAGTGCACTTTTCTGCGTAAGCAGCGGTAAGCTCATTCAGGCCGCTGCTTTCAAGGGCAGCAATCATCTCGGCATAGTTAGCCTCGAAAGCGTCCTCATTTTCGGAGAGGATGATCTTGGTAACATAGGTGGAGAGGATCTCGTTCAGTCCGGTCATGGTTACTTGTTCCTGAGAATCGGAAGCGAAGCTTACGAAGTTAGGAGCGGAGAAGCAGACATTACGTTCAATATAGCTGGCGATGTCAGCCTTTATGCTTCCAGGCTCAACTGCAGAGAAAGCAGTCATGAGGTCATAGTTTGTGGTAAGGTTGAACCAATACTTGTTGTAGTTGTAAAGTCCATTCTCTGTACGCCATGCTGCATCTACAGCGTCATTGATATACTCAATGCCTATGTTGCCGTTGTCAAGAGTCTTATACTGCCAGTGCTCACCGTAAACACCTGCAGTTGCAAGCAGGTTGCCGTACTCAGTTGCCATAAACTCAAGGAAGAGGATGGCACGCTCGGGATCGGAGCAGTTCTTGGTAATAACAGTAGCATTGGTGGATGCGCGGAAAGCGGCATCATAATAATGATAATCAACACCTTCAGCATAGATCGGCTCGATCAGGCTGTAGGAAGCGCCGGGGATATTTTCAGCAAGAGCAGCTGCTGTTGTGCCAACTTCCCAAACATTCATCTTTGCATACATGAGTGCAGTACCTGCAGAGAGTTCAGCACCGCTGTCACCGGTAAATGCAAAGCTTTCCTGAGTAATATAGCCCTTCTGAGCCATTTCATAGTAGAATTTAAGAGCCTCTTTACCGAGTTCTGTGGTTACAACAGCCTTAACGGTCTGAGTCTCGCTGTCATACACATAGTTGCTGCCGCTGGAATACTGAGCCTTACCGCCGAGCATAGCATAAGCGACAGAGATGTTGCCGCTACCGGCAAGAACAGGATCCAACCAGGGATATTTGATCTCAGGCCAGTTGTCTTTGCTGGCTTCCCAATCCTCAAGCAGATTCCAGATATCATCGATGGAGGAGAGGGAGGGGCTGCCAAGCTCTTCGTATACATCCTGACGGACAGCGTACCAACCGTTTGCAGTACCATACTCGGTCAATCCCGGAAGAATGGCCTGTCTGCCAATGAAATAGAAGTTTCCGTTGTCATCATTATAATAGCTGGTCTCCAGCGGGAACAGTACATCATACATCTTGGGTGCATACTGATCCATCAGTTCATTGATCGGATAAACCAATCCGCCTTCAACAAGCTCAGAATACTGAGCAGATGTAGTGTTAATAGAAGAAAGCATATCGGGCAGTTCATCGCCGGAAGCGATCATAAGAGTAAGCTCGTTACCTTCGCTGTCTGCGGCATATCTTCCATCGATTGTAACACCTGTGAGCTTCTGGATCTCTGCAGTGACAGGATCTTCGCCCCATGTCCAGGCATCTGCAACAACAGCGTTGTAGAAAACGGAGAGGGTGACGGGATCTGTCTTCTGGAAGCACTCAAGATTTTCGGGTGTCTCTTTGAAGATGGGGTTTGCAAGAACTTCTGCGGGAATGTTGTTGGGAAGAAGCTCCGCTTCTCCACCTTCCTCCTCAGAAGCTTCCTCGGAAGATTCCTTGGAGCTCTCGGCAGGTTCAGAACTCTGTTCATCTGTTGTTGTGTCGGCGCAGCCGGCAAAGACAGAAACCAACATCAGCATTGCAAGAAACAGAGCAATCATTTTCAATTTCATAAATTATTTCTCCTTTCGGAATTTCGTTGCGTGATCCGCATACATTTGTGCACAATTCAATTATAGATTATGAATAAATTATTTTCAATCATACATTTCTGTTTTTTCACCATTATTCTGCTTTTCTCCTCCTTTTTTACAACAAAACCACTACATTTCTACGTTTTATTCCTTATTGATATTTCATTATTGACATATTATCTTTTCTGAAAACTATCATTTTTCTGTTTTTTTATCGTTTTAACGCACAAATAAATCTGATTCCCCCCTCAATGATTGAGAAAAAACAGAAATTATGATAAAATTGTTTATAAACTATTTTTCATTATCTTTCACTCAAAAGGAGAAGCCATGCTTTCACTCATTCTTGCCGACGATGAACAACTTGATCTTGACTATATGCTTCGTGCCGTCGATTACGAAGCACTGGGTCTCCGAGTTATTGCCACCTGCCGAACCGGTTCCGAACTGCTGCAGAAAATTGAAGAATGCAATCCTGATATTCTCATTACCGATATTGTTATGCCCGGCATCAGCGGCATTGAAGTGGCAGCACGCCTCAAAGAATCTGGCAGCAGCACAAAAATTGTTTTTGTCTCCGGACACCAGAACTTTAATTACGCACAAAATGCGCTGGAATCCGGTGTCCGCGGCTATATTGTCAAACCCGTTTTGCCGGAAAAACTGGAAAAAACGCTCTCCGCCCTTGTGGAGGAATGCATCAACGAAAACAAACTCAAATATGAGCAGGAACTTTTCTCCACACAACTCAACGAGAATATGCCTCTCCTGCGGGAGCTGCTTGCACGACAGCTTGTATCCGGCGTACTCCCTCCGGATACACTGGAGGAGCGTCTCCGCTTTTACAACATTCCGCTGACATCAGAAAACCTGCAGGCCATTCTCCTGCTCCCTGACCGGGATCCCTCTGCCGAAATCACCTCCGAATATTCCGAAAGTCTTCTTCTTTTGTCTTTGAAAAACACGGCAGAGAGCTTTTTCCAATCCAGAAATATCTGCTTCTGCAGCATTCTGGATTCTGGCGCTCTTACCCTTATTATTAACCTTCCCGCACTCGCTTCCGCCTCTTCTGCCGAGATAAAAAACATCTCTTACTCCCTCGCCACAGAGCTTCAGAGCAGTCTCCTCACCTCTTCCGGGCTTGCCGTCACGGTTGGCCTTGGACTGATTGTCAACGGATACGAAAACATTCACTCCAGTCTTGTTCAGGCGCGCCATGCTTTGGATATGAGGCTTTTCTTAGGTAAGGACAACGTCATTTCTCTCGATGATATTTCTGACAGTAAGGCATTCATCCAATCTGCGCTGGAACAATTCAAACTTCTAATCAGAGAAGCAGTAAACCTGGGGGATTGTACCCGTATTGATCATTTATTTGACGACATCTGCACGGATATCGCCAATGCTCACTCACTGGAACGCGTCAAGCTGTTTGCCGCCGAGCTGCTCAGTGTTTGTGTATCGGATCAGATTGAAACATGGGGTAAATACTCCGATGGTGCCCGGCTCTCCGCTGAGTACAGCGATCTTCTTTCCGCTCATTCCCTCCCCCAGCTTCTTGACAACCTGAAACAGATCACACTCCGCATTGCCAGCGAAAATCATCTGCATATGAATGACCGCGGCAGTCAGGTTGTGGCCATGATTGATGATATCCTCAAAAAACGCTATGCCGAGGATCTCTCTGTGGATTCTATCTCTGCTATGATTTACATCTCGCCCAGCTACACCTCCCGCATCTACAAGAAGCTCACCGGAAACAATATCATCAATCAGCTCACGCTGATTCGAATGCAGAAGGCCTCCGAGTTTTTGAAAGACCCTCAGTATAAAATCAGTGATGTGGCCAATCTGACCGGCTTTACCAATATTTCTTATTTTTCCTCTGTATTCCGCAAGCACTTCGGCTACTCTCCCACACGCTACCGTGAACTTTATGTCTCCTCCGAAAATGACAACTGATTCTGCCGGAGCCCCCAACCTTAAAGGAGCTGTGACCGCATGAATTTTTTCAATCTTTTCTCGCCTAAATCCCGCAAATATGCTTCCCGTCTGCTGCTCTATACAGCCATTTTCCTGTATATCTTCATTTTCCTCACTGGCATTCTGTTTTACTTTTTTGCCGTGCGCACTTTTGATGATATCAACTCCGAATCCACCGCTCTGCAAAGCAGCTATCTGGAGGAAAGCATTACTTTTGAACTGAACAACTATCAAAAAACCATCAGCATGCTGCTGATTGATGATGCCTTTGCCCGGTTGATCAATTCTATTTCTGAAAACCCTGTTAAAAACTCTGCATATGTACAAAATTATCTCAACAACCTTAGTACTTCCTATCTTACGCCAATTACACTGGATCTTTACTTGTCGGATCATTTCCCAACCGTCTTTTATCCTTCCATGCACCCCATAAAAGATGCCGAAAATGAATCCTGGATGCAGAAAATTCATTCTGTCAATTACAATCTCATCCAGTGGGAATACGATTCCAACGGCGATCTGCTTTGTTTCTGCGGCCTTTGGGATCTTCGTTCCACCCAAATAAACTGCTATGTAAAACTTACCGCCTCTGCAAATTCTCTCTTCACGCTTGCCGATAAATATACCGATGACCCCAGCATCACCGTTCTTTTTTACGACCAAAATAACAACCTTATCTATTCCTCCGGTCATAACACCGAGAAACCGATCCATTCCATCTCTCAGTTTTTGTCAGGACAAACAACACTGGAGAAACTCAATCAGAAAAGCAATCTTAATATCATTACCTTCGATATTGAAAAAGTTGGATTTAAAGTATTCTTTATCCAAAACAAATCTACACCCGAAAATTATATGGCCTTTTCCAAATATCTTCTGATCGTTCTTTCTGCCGTTATCATTGCCTCTCTGACGACACTGCCCCTCTTCACCAATATGGCTACCCGCCGTCTGCAAAAACTCAATGAAAGTGTGCGCGCCATCGATGAAGAACATCTCTATTATAAAAATGAGATCAACGGCGATGATGAATTTGCTGCACTAAGCCGCTCCTTTGAAGATATGGTTACCCGCATTTCCACTCTGCTGGAGAAAACCAAACAAATGGAAAATGAACGTTTTGAGTTGGAATTTAAAGCGCTGCAGGAACAGATCAATCCGCATTTTCTCTATAACAGTCTTTCTGCCATTAACGCTTTGGCTACCGAGATTCAGGCTGATGATATCAGCGATTCCATCAATGCTCTGGCTGGATTTTACCGTCTTTCTCTCAACGATGGGCGAACTACCATCACTGTCCGGGATGAGCTTGCCATGCTGGAAAATTACATCACCATCTGCAGTATCCGCTATCAGAACAACCTGCATTTCACCCTTGATGTAGATGAAAATACACTCCATTGTATGATGCCAAAGTTGATTCTGCAACCCTTTATCGAAAACTCTGCTTTCCATGGCTTCTATCCCGAGATCTCTGAGGATCCGGAAGTGTCTCTCACCATTAAACGTAATGACCATGATTTGATATTTACCATCGCCGATAACGGCAACGGTATTCCTGAGGAGAAACTGGCTACCATTACCGTAAGCGGTTTTGCTATCTCCAACATCGATCGCCGTCTGAAGCTGCTCTATGGCGATATCTATGGCATTCACATTGAAAGCCAGCTTGGAAAAGGTACCGTTGTCACCATCACCATTCCTGCTGTGGAGCAGGAATTTGATACCTGATACTTTTCTTTTCACGACAAAAAGGTCTGCTGCCCTTCGGCAACAGACCTTTTTTCATATCCATTTTATTTGCTTTTAATCATCAGTCATTTTCAGACTCAGCAGCCTGCTCTCCGGCAGTCTCTTCGACATTTTCAATTGCTTCTGCTGGTTCAGAAAGTTCAGCGGTTTCCGGTTCGTCTTTCATCAGTTCCACAAACTCGTCGCCTTCAATTTTCTCTGTCTCAAGCAATTTTTCAGCAACCTTAATCAGCTTATCCTCATGCTCTGTGAGGATATTTTTTGCCTTTTCGAAGCAGCTCTTAATCATCTCATTGATCTCGACATCGATCTCTGCGGCAACTTTTTCGGAGTAACTGCGGGTCTGACCATAATCACGGCCAATAAATACCTCGTTGTCATCGCCGCCGTACATGACCGGTCCCAGCTTTTCGCTGAAGCCGTATTTTACGATCATGTTGGTAGCCAACTTGGTTGCGCGCTTAATATCATTGGAAGCTCCGGTGGAGATATCGTCCAACATCAGGCTCTCTGCAGCACGGCCGCCCAACAGGGATACAATATCCTCTGTCATTTCACGGCGTGTAGCATAGCTTCTGTCCTCCACAGGCAGAGACATGGTATATCCGCCTGCCATACCTCTCGGTATAATGGAGATCTGGTGAACGGGATCCTGTGTGGGGAGGTAGTAGGAGCACAATGCGTGGCCGGCTTCGTGATAAGCGGTAAGCTTGCGGTCCTTCTCCACCACCTGTCTGGAACGCTTTTCGGGACCTGCCACCACCTTGATGGTCGCTTCCTGAATTTCTTCCATGGTGATGGCTTTTCTGTTACGTTTTGCTGCAAGCAATGCAGCTTCATTGGCAAGGTTTTCCAGATCCGCTCCAGTAAAACCAACCGTCGTCTTTGCTATTGTTGCCAGATCCACATCCGGTCCAATGGGCTTGTTGCGTGTATGAACCTTAAGGATCTCTTCTCTTCCCTTGACATCGGGATAACCGACAATAACCTGTCTGTCAAAACGTCCCGGACGCAGCAGTGCAGGGTCAAGGATATCGCGTCTGTTGGTGGCAGCCACAACAATAACACCGCTGTTGGTGCCAAAACCATCCACCTCTACCAGCAACTGGTTAAGAGTCTGCTCGCGCTCATCATGCCCGCCGCCGAGACCGGCGCCTCTGTGACGACCGACCGCATCGATCTCATCAATAAACACGATGGAGGGAGAGTTTTTCTTCGCCTGCTCAAACAAATCTCTTACACGGGATGCACCGACACCGACAAACATTTCCACAAAATCAGAACCGGAAATGGAGAAGAAGGGTACACCGGCTTCTCCCGCAACAGCACGTGCCAACAGTGTCTTACCTGTTCCCGGAGGACCCACAAGCAACACTCCCTTAGGAATACGTGCTCCAATATCATTATACTTTTTCGGATTTTTCAGGAACTCGACGATCTCTACCAGCTCGCCTTTTTCCTCATCCGCACCTGCAACATCGGCAAAGGTGGTTTTTCTTTCATCGGTCGGCTTAATCTTTGCCTTACCGAAATTCATCACCTTTCCTCCGCCACCGCTCTGGCGCATCATCAGTACCCAGAACACGACCATAACACCGATCAACAGCAATGTGGGCAGGAAAGAAATCCACCAGGGTGTCTCCTGGATCGGCAGATAATTCACCTTGATCGGATCATCGGTGTGCTCTTTGTTGTATTCGGCAACAAGTTCTTCGGTATCACCAAGGAAAACACTGACATTTGGAACTTTATAGCTTATTTCCTCTGTCTGCCCCTTAACGCTCATCACCATTTCACCGGTTCCAAGATCAAGTTCATATTCCTCGACCTCATAACGGTAGAAATATCCGAGTATTTCATAATATTTTGTGTCAGACTGCGTACCGCGCATCGAAAACAATACCGATGCCAACAGCAAAAGCAGCACCAGCACGGCAATGTAAATGCCTATGCCGCGAGAACGTTTCATTAAATGTTTCAACCCCTTTATTTCTTATGTACTTTATTTTTCATATACCGCAGGTTTCAGCACACCAATATAGGGCAGATTGCGGTATTTTTCATCATAGTCAAGACCATAGCCGACAACAAACTCATTGGGTACAACGAATCCAACATAATCGGGAACAATATCAGCTTCACGACGCTCCGGCTTATCAAGCAGTGTCGCAATTTTTATGCTGGCAGGCTTTCTCTCTGCAAGAAGTTTTTTCAGATAAAAGAGAGTTTTTCCGCTGTCGAGGATATCCTCTATAATCAGCACGTCATAACCGGCAATATCTCTATCCAAATCCTTCAATATTCTTACCACACCGGTGCTCTTTACACCGGAACCATAGCTGGAAACTGCCATAAAATCAATTTTTGCATGAACGGTAATTTCACGCATCAGATCTGCCATAAAAACAACGCAGCCTTTCAGCGCACCAACAAGCAGCAGGTTTTTACCCTCATAGTCTCTGCTGATTGCCGCACCAATTTCCTGAACCTTTGCTTTTATCTCTTCTTCAGAAAGCAATATCTTCAGAATATCATTCTCCATACCCATTTTCATTTTCCTCCCAAATTTCAAAAACACACATATTTTCTGTTGTCTCACTGACTGCAGCCCGTTGATCTACACCAACTCCATACACCCAAAACACTCCTTGATCATCTGCGGCACACGGCAATGCGGATCTCAGTACTGCTCCCATTTTTTTCTCATTCAATATCTTTTTCAATGTCTTTGTCATCCCGTTGATTTTTATTTTGTCTCCGGGCCGCTTCTGACGCAAAGATATATTTCTATTAATTTTATCATAATCGACACAATTATAATATAGTAATGAATTAACTTTTTTTAAATTTTTGTGTCTTTCCTGTTTTATTATACTCACTTTCACAAAATATTTGCTGTTCAACCTTGTTTCATCCGCTTCCCCCAAAACCGGATACCATTCAAAATAGGGCTCTTCCTTCTCTTTATATACTACCTGCAATAAGGTTCCCTTTCTTTTGAAATACACATCCTTCACCGGTTCAAGAGCATTCACTTTACCTTCGAGAACAGCTTTAACTTCTGATACTTTTTTTTCTGTCTGCTCAGCACCATATTGCAGCAGCAGATTCAAAATAGCCCTTCCCAAAACTGCTGGATGAGCAGCAAGCAGTACAGAGATATTGTATCCCTCTTTCTTTTTGGCCTCTTTCAGTAATTTTTCTGCCTGCTCAGACAGGTATTCCGCATCTGACCGTATCAGCCGTTCCATACGGCCAAAATTGCTGTCCAACTGCGGAAACAATTCTCTCAATCCCGGGATAATACGATGCCGAATCTTGTTGCGGGTATAGTTGTCCGTAAAATTAGAACTGTCGGATACAAAATCAATTCCCTGCGCCCGGCAGTATTCTTCCACTTCTTCACGGGTACATTCGATCAGAGGCCTCACAATATTTCCTCTTACCGGAGGAATTCCCGTCAAACCATTTATACCCGTACCTCGCGCCAAATTGATAAAAAATGTCTCCAAGGAATCATCCTGTGTGTGTGCAGTTGCGATTACTGTTTTTTCTTCCCCAAAACTTTCTGCTGTTATTTTGAAAAAGTTATATCGTATATTCCGCGAGTTTTCTTCAACCGATTTCCCCGCCTCTTTCGCCAACGCGGCGGCATCAATGGAAAGCACCCGCAAAGCAACTTCTTTTTCCTCACACAGTTTCCTTACAAACTGCTCATCGCGGTCACTTTCTCTGCCCCGCAGGTTGTGATTTACATGGCAAACAACAATTTCCGTATTCCAATGATTGCGTTTTTTTTCCTCACACAGCAAACAAAGCAGCGCAGTCGAATCTGCCCCGCCTGAAACACCAACAACAATGTGGCGAACGTACTTAAACATTCCAAATTGTTCAACGGTTTCATTTACTTTTTGCTCCAGCACAGTCCTTTTTTCCCTGTTAACAAAAAGATTGTTTTTTTCGCTCTGACTCAACAGCAATCACCATGATTCCGTCTTTCATTTACCGATGGTACCGTTCATATTCTATCATATGTATCTGTTTTTGGCAATGCATTTTTTATATTCCCCTCTTTTCTTACTTTTTCCCATTCTCCTCTTCAGAGTATGTTCTCCTCTTTTTTCCAACCAGAATACCTCTCTTTTCCTTTGACAATGGTTGACTTTTCTCTTAATTTGAGATATTATTATCTTGTATTGTTTTGTCCCATTATTTCATTTTGGAGATGCTGCTATTATGTCATCCTGTATGAGAGATCTTAAAAATCTGAGATACACAAAAAAACTTCATGACTCTATTGTGAAGGATGTCTGTGAAAAGTATGACCTCGGACGTCCTGAACTGGATATTATCTCTTTTCTTTATACTTATGACGATATGGATGTTGCCAGCGATATTGTTGAGCACTGCGGTCTTTCCAAGGCCAATGTCTCTCAGGCTGTGGAGCGCTTGCTCCAGAAAGGTCTTGTCACCCGCACCACTGACTCTGTTGACCGTAGAAAACAGCATCTGCTTCTCACTGATAAAACAGATGCCATTGTTGCTGATATTGAAAAGGCTCACAGATATTTCAGCTCCGTTCTGATTGATGGTCTCTCAGAAAAAGAATTGGATCTTTACCGCGATATCGCTCGAAGAATGTGCGAAAACGCAATGAAATATCTGGAAAGGAACTGAATTGTAATGGAGCAATCCGCTGATCATCTTGCCACTGCCCCTGTCGGAAAACTGCTCATTCGGCTTTCTATTCCGACTATCGCAGCACAGCTTATCAACCTGCTCTACAATGTTGTAGACAGAATTTATATTGGACACATTCCCGAGGAAGGATCTCTTGCACTAACCGGTGTTGGAGTTTGCCTTCCGATTATTTTGATAATTTCTGCTTTTGCCTCATTGGCCGGAACCGGCGGTGCTCCCCGTGCCTCTATCTTTATGGGAAAAAAAGATCCCGTCTCTGCCGAAAAAACACTGGGAAACTGTTTTATCCTGCTGATTTTTCTTTCCCTTGTTCTTACCACTGTTGTTCTCATCTGGAACCGCGATCTTCTTCTTCTCTTTGGTGCCAGTGAAAACACCATTGAGTACTCAACCGGTTATATGACTATCTATGCGGCAGGAACTGTTTTTGTCCAACTGACCATCGGCCTGAATGCCTTTATCACTGCTCAGGGCTTTACCATGGTCAGCATGCGCACCATTATTATCGGTGCTGTCTGCAACATTATTCTTGATCCAATTTTTATCTTCCTGTTTGATATGGGTGTTCAAGGTGCTGCCCTTGCTACTGTGATTTCTCAGGCAATCTCCTGTATCTCTGTCCTTCATTTCCTGTTTGGAAAGAAAACCCTGCTGCGCCTCAAACCACAATATTTCAAACTCTCTTCCAAAATCATTCTTCCTGTTCTTGCACTTGGCACATCTACTTTTGTAATGCAGATAAGCGAAAGTGTCATTGCCATCTGCTTTAACTCTTCTCTGTATAAATATGGCGATGATATTGCCGTTGGTGCTATGACTATCCTTTCCAGCGTATTTCAGTTTGCTATGCTGCCCATGCAGGGACTGGCACAGGGGGCACAGCCCATATGCAGCTATAACTTCGGTGCCGGAAACGCAGCGCGCGTAAAAAAAACCTTCCGCCTGCTTCTAATTTCCTGCACAGCTTATTCTTTCTTTCTTTGGGGCGCTGTACAACTGTTCCCCGGTCTGTTTGCCCGGCTTTTTACCAACAATGCTGCTTTAGCTGCTTTTACAACACCTGTTCTGCGTATCTATTGTGCCGCCTTGCTGTTGTTCGGCATTCAGATTGCCTGTCAGATGACCTTTATCTCTCTTGGCAAGGCATTCTCTTCCGTTATCGTTGCTGTCATGAGAAAATTCATTCTTCTTGTTCCTCTCATTTATATCATGCCTGCCCTTTCCCTGTTTACCGATAAAACCACAGCTGTTTATGCTGCTGAACCAGTGGCGGACACCCTGTCTGTTCTGTTTGCCGGCACCCTTTTCACCATACAATTTAAAAAGGCAATGCAAAAAATGGAAACCTCCCATTCCAGCACTTTCGATGCTGTAAAAAATATTTCTGCTCAAGATTCAGAAAAGGAAGCCAGATAGTTATGTTTTTTTATCCCCAAAACCTTCATACGCATACAATACACTGCGATGGCATAGACACGCCGGAAGAAATGGTTCTGAAAGCCATTGAACTTGGTTTTGATACCATTGGCTTTTCCAGTCATTCTCCCAGTCCGCGTCCCAGTGTTATCCAAACGAAGTTAGCACCTTATAAATTAGAGATCAATGCGCTCAAAGAAAAATACCGCGACAGAATCCGCATTCTCTGCGGTATAGAATTTGAAATGTATTCCGTCTGCGATATCGATGGTTATGATTACAAAATTGGCTCTGTTCACTATCTCAAGCTGGGCAATGCCTTCGGCGGTGTCGACAGCGACGCAAAAAACGTAGAAAACATCATTCAAAACTATTTTGACGGTGACGGTATCAGATATGCCAAAGCTTACTATGAAACACTCACCCATCTGCACGAATACGGTGACTTTGATATTGTAGGACACTTCGATTTGGTCACCAAGCACAGTGAAAAACACAACTTTTTTGATACCACCTCCTTGGAATATCGAAACGCTGCGCTGGAATCTCTCCATGCCGTGGCAGAACATTTTTCCGTTTTTGAACTCAACACTGGCGCTATTTCCCGCGGTTACCGCACTACCCCTTATCCCGACACATTTCTGCTGAAAGAGATGAAAGAATTGGGATGCTCCATCATCATCTCTTCGGATTGCCACAACAAAAACTATCTTGATTGCTGTTTTGGTGATTCTGTTGCTCTGCTTCAATCCTGTGGCTTTGATGAAGTTTCTGTACTCACACCCGATGGCTTTAAAGGTATAAAAATTTGAGGAGATAAATTATTCATGAATTATTTATCTATTGTTATGTCCTGTGTTTCCCTTGTGGCTGCTTTCGATCTTCTCATTGGAAATAAAATCGGTATTGGTGCAGACTTTAAAAAAGGTATTTCCCTTCTCTCTGTCATGATGATGTCCATGACAGGAATGCTGATTCTTGCTCCCTCCATTGCTCATCTGCTGCAAGGAGTTGTCGATCTGCTTCCCTCCTTTATCGATCCTTCTATTGTTGCCGCAAGCCTGCTTGCCAACGATATGGGCGGCTCCCCTCTTTCAGATGAGCTCTGCCGCAATCCGGAAATTGGTGCTTTTAACGGCATGGTTGTCTCCTCCATGATGGGATGCACCGTTTCTTTTACCATCCCCTTTGCTCTTGGTATTGTTCCGAAGGAACACCATCCCGATGTTCTCTTTGGTTTTCTCTGTGGTGTGGTCACCATCCCTATCGGCAGCTTTGTCGGCGGTATTGTGGCAGGCGTTGCCCTGCTCCCTCTCATTATCAACCTGATCCCGTTAATTCTTTTCTCTGCGTTGATTGCTGTCGGTCTCATCAAAATCCCCACCATCTGCCTTAAAATCTTCTCTATCCTCGGCGCCATTATCAATGTGCTTATTATTGCCGGACTTGCTGCCGGTATCTTTGAATTCCTCACTGGAACCAAACTGATTCCTTACTCCGATTCTATTGAAAACGGTACCATGGTGTGCCTGAATGCCACTTGTGTTATGACCGGTACCTTCCCACTTATTACCCTTTTTTCCCGCCTGCTGAAAAAACCGCTGACTGCCGTTGCTGGTAAATTAAAAATCAACCAGACAGCCGCCATTTGTTTTGTCAGCACCCTTGCAACCAGTGCTATCACCCTTCCTCTCATCAAGGATATGGATCGTAAAGGCATTATCCTCAACTCCGCCTTTGTCATCTCCGGTGCTTTTGTCTTCGCAGGACATCTTGCTTTCACCATGGCATTCAATGCAGACTACATAGCACCCATGATTGTTGGCAAACTGGTAGCTGGTATCACCGCTGTCTTCCTCGCCAACATTATGAGCAAAAAGGTACTTGCAAAATAAAATACCACACCTTTAGCCAAAATAAATACTCACGGGATCTTTTCATGGATACCGTGAGTATTTTTCATTGTTTTCTTTTGTTTTAAAGCTTCTTCAACACCTGATCATGCAGCGTCGGAATGGTGATTTGATGATCACCGCAGAAATGCCACCCTTTTCCTCCCTGGCTGGTGGGACGGTTGACAATGTTCTTTCTGGGACGATAATAATAGTTCGGATCCTCATAACCGATTTTGCATCTATAGTCTCCCAAATCGGTCAGATCAAAGTTGGCCGTCGTAATATGGAATGTGGGGTATCCCAGATTTCTCGCAATGGAGAGAGCCTTCAAAAATACCTCTGCCCCAATCACAGCCGAGCCGAAATTGAGGAAAACTCCTCCGTCCAGCATGGCAATGGAGGCACACATCTTCTTAAAGTCGATGCCTGAGCATTTACCGATCACCGCCATATCGCAGGTTGGGTGCTGATGGATAATATCGGTGCCAAGGGCAATGTGATAGGTAGCCGGAATATCATGAACATAGGCCTGATAAAGCACGCAGTCTTCGCGATAGGGGAATTTCTCCGGATTTTCAGCGATATATTTTCCCAACGCTTCTCCGTAACCAAGGCCCTGTTCTGCGCCAAGATGCAGTGCCTCATTCATCCAGGCTCCTGTCTCCTCCCACATACCGAAGGAACCGTCTTCAATTGCAGTGGGAACATCTTCACTGGTACCGCCAAGAAAAGCCAACTCAAAATCGTGAATGCTTCCTGCGCCGTTGGAGGCGATATGCGTGATTACACCGGCATTCATCAACGAGATAATATAACGGGAAAGCCGGTTTTTGATCACATGGGCTCCCATACTCCAGATTACAGGGCGGTTATTCTTTCGTGCTTTGACAACCCGCTCTACCAGCTCATCAAACCCTTCCTGAGCAAAACATTCATGCTCTTCTCCCGGCGTCATCAGATTATCGATTGTCACAAGATTATAACGTTCCGAAGTCGGATAGGTGGTTACTGCCGAAAAATCAAGCATTCTGTTTCTTCCCGTTCCGATAAAAACACCTCTTGGTTCATTCATTGCACCCATCCTCCATCCACGTAATCAGCCTGTCTGTATCTTCAAAACAATCCACAAGAGCATGTGCTCCTGCTGTCAGGCGTTTTTTCTTCGCCTCATTATAGCCGCGAAGCTGTTTTTCATCGCTGGCAATCCCCAGTGTGAGCGCCTTAAACTCTCTGCCCAGCTTAATTTCCACCGGACCATCACCAATGACAAGGATTCCTTTTCCATTTGCACCTTCTGTCATCAGGCGCTGCAGTGTTGCCTGTTTGGAACAATCCTCCGAAAGCGGCTTTGCTCCTGCAATCTCTTCAAAATACCGATCGATACCAAGCGCAGCCGATTCCTTTTTTACATCACATTCATCGGTTCCGCTGGCAGCCAGCATCCGGATGCCTCTTTCCCGCAGTTTTTTCAGAAATTCCTCACTACCTGCAATCAGATACTTTTCTCTTGCACCATTTGCGGCTTCATCCCGCCGTTTTGCCACCTCTGCCATCAGTCTGCGGTTGTATTCTTCTTTATAAAACCAGGGATCACTGGGTGCGGAGGGGTTCATCCCAAACTGCTCCACCGTCTGTGCCAACCACTTCATCTGCGCAATTGTCTGAATTCCCGTGGAGCGATCGATATAGTCTTTCACCATTTCTTCGATCTCTTTCGTCGGATTTCCTCCGGAGATATATTCCGTCATCAACGGCCCCATCACACGCTCCCAACCGCAGCGAAGTGTGGATATCGTGCCGTCAAAATCAAACACCACCGTACCGATTTCCATCTTTTTATGTTTTTCAAGAATAATCATAGCTGCATACTCCTATCCCAACAGGAAAAATTTCTCTATTGCAAGCCCTGCTGCCGCCGAAAGATCCGCATCTTTCGGCAGCACCGAAGCTTCCACGCCGATATGATGATATTTTCTTGTCATCGCTGTTTCGGCAATTCGTTTTTCAATCATTTCTGCAAGTTGTTCCGCACGGTATGCAAATTTTCCGCCCAACACAATCTGCTCCGGTTCTATTACATTGCTTGCATTTACACAGGTAATTGCCAGCATATCTGCTGCATAGGCGATCATCTCGCCGGCCGCCTCATTACCGTCATATGCCATATCGACCAGTTCGCTCCACTCTGAAACAGGCAGTCCATTCTTCCGTGCCTGTTTCAGCAGCGAAGGGATGGATGCATACAATTCAGCACAGCCTCTGTTTCCGCAGCGGCATTTTTCTCCGTCGTATTTTATGCTAATATGTCCGATTTCACTGCCAAAACCGCCTGTTCCGCGGTAGAGTCTTCCTTTCTTGATAAACCCGCCGCCAAGACCGTTGTCGCCTATAATAAAAAGGAAATTATCTGTCATTGCTCGGTTATTTTTTTCCGCCAGAGCCATTACATTTGCATCTTTTTCCAGAAACACCTTCATTCCCAGACGTTCTTCCAGCGCTTTTACAATTTCAAACCCCTTCCATACCTTCAAATGAGGGGCATCCAGTATCCTTCCTCCTGCAGAATCAATGGGGCCGGGGGCACTTACACCAATTCCAAGATTTTTCTCGGTGGGAATTCTATGTTCTGCTATCATTTCCGTAATCTGTCCGGCAATCCAAACGACCAGCTCCTCACTGTATTGCTGCAGATCTTCTCTTTCCTCGTCATAACGAAGAAAATTTTTTGCAATCACTTTCCCGCCGATATCCGTGATTCCCACACTGACACCGTTCATGGAGATATCCACGCCGGCGGCAAATCGTGCCTCCGGATTGATTTTCAGCATAATAGGCCTTCTTCCCACATCGGAAGAGGCTGTTTCTCCCTCGAGTACAATCTCTTCTTTCATCAGCCCATCTACAATTACAGTAACCGCTGCCCTTGTCAGACCGGCTTTTCTCGCCAGCTCTGCGCGGGACATATTTCCTTCCCGGATCATCCTCATCAGCAGCCCGCGGTTTTTTCTCTTCATATCTGCCGAATTATTGGCTTTTCTTTCCATACTCTCTCTCTTTCACTTACAACTTCTGTCCGAACATTGCTTCATACTGTCCAATCAGCTCCTGCGGCGAAGCAGTACCTGTCACACCAATTTTCTTCACCGAAACCGAAGCTGCAAGGTTTGCAAAAGCACCCGCTTCCTCATAAGTTGCCCCCGCTGCCAACGCCAATGAAAAAGCTGAAAGGAAACAATCTCCTGCTCCAACGGTATCCACTGGTGGCTCTACAGAAACCGATGGCACAAATACAGCTTCTTTTCCGTAGATGGTGATACATCCGTGTTCTCCAACAGTCACGCAGACATCTGATCTGTTTTTATCCGCAAGTGTTTCTGCCGCCGAGACAATCGTCGCGATATCTTCTTCTGTTTTACACTGCACTGCTTTATCTATTCCCACCGCTCTGCTGCATTCAATTTCATTGGGCTTCAGTATCACACCTTTAAAATCACCGATCCGATATCTGCTGTCTACAACCACTTTAAGCCCTTTTTGTGCCAAGAGAAAGATCTGTTCTCTCACAAAGGGAGTAATGCAGCCGTTCATAAACTGATCACTAACACACAGCACATCTGCATCCGCAGTTCTTTCCACCAGTTTTTCTGCTATCAACAACTCCGTCTCATGAGCTATGGGAGCTCTTCCTTCAAAATCCAGACGGGGATCTTCCACTTCTATCCCTGCATATCCAAACCGCATAGGCTTACAATAGGCATTGGTAAAACGGCCTTTTTCTTCCACCAATCCGTCCGTGGTCATACCCAGTTTTACAAAGGCATCTCTAACACAGCCGGCTCGCCAGTCATCCCCAACAACACCAATTACAGAGAGCTGCTGCGGCGCTAACGCCATCAGATTCGCTGCTGCATTTCCACCCGCTCCCGGAGAAATCCGCTCCTGCACCACCGGCAGCGGATAATGCGGGGTTTCGCGGGAAAGTTCGCTTTTGGTCATATCAGCAGACCAGTAGATATCCACACAGATATCACCAATCAACACTACCTTAACTTTTTTTATTCTTTCTATTATCTCATCAAGCCTTTTTCGGCTCAATCCTTCAAAACGCCTTGCAATCCCCATGTTTACACTCCTTTTGCCGGACTTTTCCAGCACATTCTCTATGCTATACTCTTATTATACACCAGACGCCTTAAATAATCAACCCATTTAACAAATATCTTTTTTATTTATTATCATCAGCCCAAAATTTTCTCAACAGCGCTGCTGCTTCCTCTTCCGAAGACACATACTTGGCATTTCTCCAGTGATTTGGAAACAACGCACGATAATCCGCACGGGAAAAACGACTGTCTATTAATAATGCCATTCCCTTGTCCTCCTCTGTCCGGATTACTCTTCCCGCCGCCTGCAGCACCTTATTCATCCCCGGATACATATAGGCAAATTCAAAGCCTTGGGGCTCATAGTGCTCACGAATAATATCCTGTCTGAGATCGATCTGAGGCAAGCCAACTCCTACAATAATTACTCCGATCAGCCGTTCTCCGCGAAGATCGATTCCTTCACCAAAAACACCGCCAAGGACACAAAATCCAACCAGTGTTCTGCTGTTGTCCTCAGAAAAATTCTCCAGAAAAGCCTCCCTCTCCTCTGCAGTCATATCTCCGCTCTGCTGCACCATATCCACCTGCGGATATCTCTCCAAAAAACATTCCGCTACATCCTTCATATAGGAATAGGAAGGGAAAAACACCATATAGTTTCCCTGCCGTGCAGATATTCCCGCATAAATCAGCTCTGTCACTTCATCGCGGCTGCTTTCTCTATCCCGATATTTTGTTGATACCCGATTGGCTACCAACAATGCAAATTTTTGAGGATCAAAGGGGGAGGGAGCACTTGCTGCACCATCCTCTTCCCGACCTCCCAACATATTTTTAAAATATTCCAGCGGCATTAGTGTAGCGGAAAAAGCAACTGTACCTACACCTTTTTCCAGCGAGTATGCAATAAATTCTCTGGGATCTGCGCAAAACAATCTGGCTGTCATATGCGGCTTTTCCTCCGCCACAGCGGTATAGCTTCCAGAATACAGTTCTTTTATCTTTAAAAAGAACAGACAGTTGAAATAGAGCTCCAACAGCTCATCATCTCCCGCTTGCGGCGTTGACGAATGATTTTTTCTGAAAAAACGATCACAGGTCTGTGTCAGCTTTTCCACCTCATCATAGAGACTGTTGAAAATTCCGTCGGACTCGGATTTCATCCATCCTTCACCAAACACAACACCGCACTGCTTCGCTTCTTCGTCATCTTCCCCGCGAAACAGCGGTTCTTCCTCCTCCCGGTGAATCAATTTTCCCAGCTTTAAAAATTCCTTATTCACCGCATTCAACTGTTTGATCACACTTTTTGTTCCCGCTCTGTCTTTCAGCAGTTTTTTCACCTTGAGAAATTCCGTTTTTTCCAACTGCGCAGAATACATCTCTCTCGCTCTGTCCGGAAGATTGTGTGCCTCATCAATCAAAAAAGCCCATTTCCCTGTCACATCCGATGAGAAAAAGCGCTTGAGGGATACTCTCGGATCAAACAGATAGTTATAATCACATACTATTACATCACAATAGAGGGAGAGATCCAACTCCAGTTCAAATGGACAAACACGATGTTTTTTCGCATATTCTTCCACTATTTCTCTGGAGCAATGATCTTCCTTTTCCAAAATATCCATAACCGCATCGTCCACCCTGTCAAAATGCCCTTTGGCATAAGGACAAAACTCCGGTTTACAGAGAGGCTTTTCCATAAAACAAATACTGTTTTTTGCCGTCAACACAAGAGACTTCAGACGGAATCCCTTTTCCCCCAGTTTTTCCAACGCATTCGCTGCCGCTTTTCTCGCCACCACTTTGGCCGTAAGATAAAAAATTTTATCACAGTATCCTTTCCCCAGTGCTTTCACCGTCGGAAACAATGTAGAAATTGTTTTTCCGATTCCGGTCGGAGCCTGTATATAGAGCCGTTTCTCTGCCGTTACAGCTTTATAGCAGGCAACCGCCAGCTCTCTCTGTCCTCTGCGGTAATTTTCAAACGGAAAGTTTCCCTGCTCTATGGAGTGATCCCGCACCTGCATCCAATCGGTGTTCCAGTCCAGCCACACCGTATACTTTTTCAGCAGCGCAAAAACATCTGCCTCCAGCTGCTCTCTTGTGCAAACCTGTTCCTGTTCCTTGGTTTCATCTTCATCAATGCAGTAGAGCAGCAGTCTCACATGGACCGTGTCAAGTTCATTCTGCTTTGCATAGATATAGGCATAGCACTTTGCCTGTGCCCAGAAGGTCTTGTCCTCTATATCCAGATCTGCAATATCATAGATCGTTGTTTTGATCTCGCAGACGGTTACGGTATCACCATCCATAATCAGGCTGTCAGCACGTCCCTGTAATTCCAGCTGATATCCTCCGTACTCCAGTATCTCTTTCATAGATACCTCGTTCCTGACCTCATCATACCGTTCAGACAATCTTTTTTGTATCAGCTTATGCGCCCGTACCCCCTCCGCCATGGAATCGGGATCCGCGCGTGAACTATCTATATCTCCGCTCCGGGTTGTAAGCTCCGCAAGCAGCTTGATTGGCAGATGTATGATGGACATAGTACTTCTCCGTCTGTAATTCAATGAAATCCTGCGAAAAATCTTTTCTTTATTATATCATCTTTTGCTGATTTATGGTATAATAAATTTGCATATTCCCACCATGTTATCATACCATGCGAAAGGAGAGCCCCATTCTCTGCTCAAGGGGTATTCCGAAAGATGCTCAATCTGAGAAAACTGTTTAAAAAAGAAAAACCGCCGGTATTTACCGATGTTCTCAAAGACCGCACCAAAACCTTTATTGCCGGACACCGGGGCTGGAGTGCTGCCTACCCCGAAAATACGCTTGTCGGTTTCCGCGCTGCATTAGAAAAGGATATTGATGCGATCCACTTTGACGTCAATCTCACAGCAGACAAACGTCTTGTTGTCATCCACGATGATACTGTTGACCGCACAACCAACGGCAGCGGTGCTGTCAATAGCATGACTTTTTCGGAGATACGCACACTTGATGCTGGTTCCCATAAATCCTCCGAATTTTCAGGCGAAAAAATCCCCTCTCTGGAAGAAATCTGCGAGCTTGTTCTTTCTCATCCCTATCTTCTCGTCGTTATCAATATTCAGAACCACACCACTGAAACTGTTGATCTCATTATAGAGATGATCTCTCTCTACGGGTTCCTTGAACGGTGTCTCTTTGCCTGTTCCGATGCAGCAATCCTCTACTATATTCACAAACGTTACGCTCTGCGGACACAGGGATACCGTTCCGCTGCCATGAAAAACTTTGTTCCCGGTAAAAAAGGAACCTATTCTTACCTGTTTGCTGCCGGTCTCACAATGGAAGAGCTTTCTCCCGAAAGTGTATATGAATTTGAAAAGCACGATATTATCCCTTGGTGTTATTGCCCCAAAGACGAGCGGGATATCTATCTTTCCAACATCTGCGGTGCCAGAATGCTGATCTGCGAAGATATTTCTTTTGCACTTGAACTGCTCTACCCGGAAGATTTAGAAAATACAGAAAACGCAAAATAATCGTTTATCCTGTAAAATATAGTTGCTTTTTGATCTTTTTCGTGGTATAATAAAAAAAGATTAGCGTGGAGATTTTAGAGTGACGCAAATCGAACCCGTATACCGGGTCGATTTGTGTTGCTTTTTTTGTGCGCAAATTAGCAAGAAAAGTATCTCTCCACCCTACCGTACATCTTACTTTTGTTTCATATATCTGGAGGGAAAAGCAATGGGTAAAATTTATGATGTTCTTATCATCGGCGCCGGTGTTACCGGAAGCTCACTCGCCCGTGAGCTCTCACGGTACCAGCTTTCCGTACTGCTCACTGACAAGGAAAATGATGTCTCCTGCGGTTCGACAAGAGCCAACAGTGCTATTATCCATGCCGGTTATGACCCCGAACCCGGCACCATGATGGCACAGCTCAATGTCGACGGCAACCGTATGACAGAAGATATCTGCAAACAACTGAATGTTCCGTTTAAAAGAGTAGGCTCTCTGGTTCTCGCTTTCAGCGAAGAAGATCTGAAAACCATCAAAAAGCTCTACGACAACGGTGTTGCCAACGGAGTCCCCGGTGTTGAACTGATCGACCAGAAAAAACTCCATGAAATCGAGCCCAATGTCAGTGACGAGGCTCTCGGTGCCCTGCTTGCTCCCTCGGCCGGTATCATCAGCCCTTGGGAATATACCATTGCTCTTGCCGAAAACGCTGTCAGAAACGGCGTTGACTACAAGCTGCGCTTCAAGGTGGAAAACATCACCCGTGAAAAAGATGAAAACGGTGAAACAATTTTTACCGTTACCGCAGCTTCCGGTGAAGCTGTCAAAGCTCGCCGTGTTGTCAATGCCGCCGGTGTGTTCAGCGGAGAGATTGCAAAGATGGGACTTTTCGGCGAAGACTGCGAGCTCGGATTCCGTATTATTCCTTCCAAAGGACAGTACTATCTGCTCGACAAAACACAGGGCAAGCTGTTTGACCGCGTTATGTTCCAGTGTCCGTCCAAGGTCGGTAAAGGAGTCCTCGTCTCTCCCACCATTCACGGCAATCTGATCGTTGGCCCCGATGCTGTCAATGTAGAGGACGCAGACAATACCTGTACCACCCGTGATGCACTCAACTTCGTCCGTCAGGCTGCCTCCCTGACCACCGATCATGTCTCTTACCGTGACAATATCCGCAACTTCTCCGGCATCAGAGCCAACTCTGACCAGAGCGATTTTATTATCGCTCCTTCTGCTGTAGAGCCCAACTTCATCAATGCGGCAGGCATCAAATCCCCCGGTCTTTCCTCCGCACCTGCCATTGCCCTCAAACTTGTTGAACTGCTTGCTGCCACCGGTATTGTCCTTGATAAAAAAGACAATTTTATCGAAACCAGAGAAGTAATTCGTTTCCGCGAACTCAGCAACGAAGAGCGTGCCAAACTGGTTGCTGAACGTCCCGAGTTCGGCAGAATCATCTGCCGCTGCGAGACTATAACTGAGGGTGAAATTCTTGCCGCTATCCATTCCCCCATCACGCCCGTCAGTCTCGATGCGGTAAAGCGCCGCTGTAATGCCGGTATGGGACGCTGCCAGGGCGGTTTCTGCGGCCCCCGTGTGCTTGAACTGTTGGTTCGTGAACTGGGCATCTCCCCTGCCGATGTACTCAAAGACCGTGACGGCAGCTGGATCGTTCAGCTCCGGAACGACGATGCAATTGATTCCTGACCAAACTAACAAGGAAAACGGTGACGATTATGAATACAAATTATGATGTTATAGTTGTAGGCGGAGGTCCTGCCGGACTGGCCGCTGCCCTTGAGGCAAACAAAAATGGCGCCGGCCGCGTGCTTATCATTGAGCGCGACAAGGAGCTTGGCGGAATCCTCAACCAGTGCATCCACAACGGTTTTGGCCTCCATTTCTTCAAAGAACAGCTGACCGGCCCTGAGTATGCTCAGCGCTTCATCAAAATGCTGGAAGGAACCGGCATTGAAGTCAAAACAGATACGATGGTTCTCGCTGTCACACCCGATAAGAAGGTGTGGGCCATGAACACCGAAGACGGTTACTGCTGCTTCAGTGCAGGCGCAGTTATCCTTGCTATGGGTTGCCGTGAGCGCACCAGAGGCGCTATCTCCATTCCCGGTGAACGTCCCTCCGGTGTTTTCACTGCGGGTACAGCACAGAGATATCTCAACATTGAAGGCTACATGGTCGGTAAGCGTGTTCTCATTCTCGGTTCCGGCGATATCGGTTTGATCATGGCCCGCCGTATGACACTGGAAGGCGCAAAGGTACTGGCTGTCTGCGAACTGATGCCCTATTCCAACGGCCTGAAGCGCAATATTGCCCAGTGCCTGGAAGACTATGATATTCCTCTCTATCTCTCCCATACAGTAACCAACATCAAGGGACACTCCCGACTGGAATCCGTTACTGTCAGCCGTGTTGACGAGAAGCTGGCACCGATTCCCGGTACCGAGATGGAGTTTGACTGCGATACGCTTCTTCTCTCCGTAGGACTGATTCCCGAAAACGAACTCAGCCGCAACGCCGGTGTTCCTATCGACGGCCGCACCAACGGCGCCGTTGTATGGCAGGACCGTCAGACCGAAATCGACGGCATCTTTGCCTGCGGTAACGTTCTCCATGTACATGACTTGGTAGACTTTGTCACCAAAGAAAGTATGACTGCCGGACGCGCTGCTGCTGAGTATGTCAAAGCGGGCGGTTTTGCCAAACCTGCACCTGAAAATACAGTTTCCCTCTGCCCCGGCAACGGTGTTTCTTATGTTGTACCGCAGAAGATCGCCATTGAGCGTACCGAAAAATTTGTGGAAGCATTTTTCCGTGTGAGAACCACTTATAAAAATTCTGAAATTGTCGTCTCTGCTGATGGCAAGGAGCTCACCACCATTGCCAAAGATCAGCTGCTCCCCGCAGAGATGGAGCGCGTTGTTCTCCCGAAAGCCATGCTTGAAAAAGCTGCCGGCAGTACTATTACCATTGAGGTCCGTCAGAAAGGAGCTAACTAAATCATGAAAAAAGAGATAACCTGCATCGTATGCCCCAAAGGCTGCCTGGTGACCATTGATGATGCCAACCTGGAAGATATCAGCGGTTACAGCTGCCCCAAAGGAATGGATTATGCAAAAAACGAACTGCTTCATCCTGTCCGTACCGTGACCTCTACCGTTAAAATTACCGGCGCCCTTCATGACCGTCTTCCTGTCAGAACCAGCGGCGATATCCCCAAGGAGCTGATTTTTGACTGCATGAACCTGATTCGCAGCACCAAAGTCACTGCCCCCGTTGCTTGCGGCGAGGTTATTGTCAAAGATTTGTTCGGTACCGGTATCGATTTGATCTCCACCCGTGATGCTGAAAGCATTGTCTGATTTTCTCGTTTCCTTTTCTATCCGACGGCCAAAAGCCGTCGGATATTTTATATCTTTATTATTCATTTTCCCATTATAAAGATTTTTTATAACACTCCCAACCTTTTCTAATATCATTTTTCCTTGATAGCAAGCCACTTTCTCCCGATTTCTGTTCTCTGCATTAAAACTCCCGCCATTACTTCACTTTTGTTATCCTTGTTTTTCAATTTTGTGCTGCAACACTTTAAAGCAATTTTATTCATCAATAAATTTTATGGTAGCATATAAAACTATAATTTGATTTTATAGTTAAAAAGATATATTCTATTTATATAAACACAACCCAAGAATAAGGTGATTTCTTTTGTTGGAACTTTTTAGAAACAGCATGGCTTCCGCTTCACCGGGAGCATCTATTATCATATCGGTTTCTTTGATGCTTATCATCGGTTTTGGTGCAACAAAGATAACCAAACTTCTCAAACTGCCCAATGTTACGGCATACATACTGGTCGGTATTCTGATCGGCCCCTTTTGCCTGGATTTGATTCCGCAGGAGATTATCGACGGAATGGATTTTCTTTCCGATATTGCCCTTGCCTTTATTGCTTTCAGCACCGGAGAATTCCTGAAATTCTCCACCCTGAAAAAAAGCGGAATCCGCATTATCGTTATTACATTGTTTGAGGCGCTGACTGCTTCGGTACTTATCTTTATTCTTACCTATTTTATCCTTGATCTGGGAATTGCCTTCTCCATTGTACTCTCGGCATTGGCATCCGCCACAGCTCCCGCTTCCACCATTATGACAATTCGTCAGACCGGTGCTAAAGGAGAGTTTGTCGATACGCTTCTTCAGGTTATCGCCATTGACAACCTGCTGAGCATTCTTGCCTACAGTGTCTCTATTTCCATTGCTCTTTCCGCCCTTTCACTCTCCCCCGGTTCTTCCAATTTCGAAACCATTGTGCTTCCCATTCTTACCAATATCGGCGTTATGCTGTTAGGTGGATTCTTTGGTTTCCTGCTTAAATGGCTGATGCCTCAGAAACACTTTGAAGACAACCGCCTAATCATTGCTATCAGCGTATTGTTTGCTTTTTGCGGCATTTGTACTCTTATCGATGTCTCCCCTCTGCTTGGTTGTATGTCTATGGGAATGATTTATATCAACTTTACACAGGATGACAAGCTGTTTAAACAGTTGGCTTACTTCAGCCCCCCGCTTCTTTTGTTGTTCTTCGTCCGTTCCGGACTCAACTTTAACCTCAGTGCACTCTTCAACTCCTCTGGTTCAGTAGGCAGCTACTCACTTATCGTCATTGCACTGCTCTATTTCGTAGTAAGAATCGTCGGAAAATACGGCGGCGCATTTTTGGGTTCCTTTCTTGCCCAAAAAACTCCTAAAGTACGTAATTACCTCGGAATGGCTCTGATCCCACAAGCAGGCGTCGCCATCGGTCTTGCCGCTCTGTGTGCCCGAACCTTGGAGGGAACCGTCGGAAATTATCTTCAGACGATTATCCTCGCTTCCAGTATTCTTTATGAAATTGTCGGTCCCGCTTGTGCTAAACTTTCGCTTCATCTCTCCGGTTCCTACTCTACCAATCTTGAGGAACTTATCGATATTGAAGAAACAAATGAACTGGGAGAACCCAAATCACAGATTCAGCTGCTTATTGAAAGAATCGGCATCATTCAGCAATCGCTACCTAAACATGAGGCCTTGCTTTCTGAAGAGGAAAATGCCTTTACTCAGGCCGCCGAAGAAATGTATGAATCAACCAGCTATCTGCGCCGCAGAGGCTTTATAAACAGAAGATAATACAGACAGGAGAATTATCATGCCGGAAACTTATACATTTTCAGATCCTATTGTTACCCTTCTTGGAGATTGGTCTGCAGGAATTAACCTCTGCTCCGTTCTTCTCCGTTTAGCGATGGCTTTTATTTTCTCTGCCATCATAGGCTGTGAGCGTGCCAACAAACGTCATGCTGCAGGTCTTCGTACTTTTATCCTTGTTTCTTTCTCATCCTGTATCGCCATGCTTCTTGACGAATATTTCGCCCTTACTATCGGTTCTCATCTTACTATTATCTCTGCAGCTGCTGTCATTGGTATTGCTGTCATCAGCAGCAACACCATTCTTTACAGCTCAAAGAACCAGATTAAAGGTCTCACTACCTCTGTTGCACTTTGGAGCTGCTGTCTCCTTGGTCTTACTGCCGGAAGCGGACTTTACATGGTTTCTCTTGTTTGCTTTGTTGCCATTCTTTCCTGTCTCTCCCTCCTTCCCAGAGCAGAGTCTATTCTCAAAAATCGTTCCAATCACTTTGAAATTCACCTCGAGCTCAAAAATAAAAATAACCTCCAGGATTTCGTCACTACTCTTCGCCAGCTTGGCCTGAAGATTGACGACATCGAATCCAATCCTGCTTATCACAGCTCCGGCCTCAGTGTTTATTCCATCTCTCTGACCATTACTGGCAAGGAACTCAAAAAATACAAGGAGCATCGTGAAATTATAGATGCCCTCAGCACACTGGATTATGTTTATTACATTGAAGAGATGAATTGATTTTTTTAAATTTACGCTATGTTTCTTTTTCACACCTCGTTTTGTGGTAAAATAATTCTGACGCTATCCATACTGTATATCATCTGTTAAAGGGAGAGTTATCATGTATTTTTACCATCTGACTATCATCACAAAGGATTTTGATAAATCCTACCAGTTTTACACCCAATTCGTTGGACTGAATGTAAACCGCGAAGAAAATGTTCCTGGCCGTCATCGGCTCGCCTTTTTAGCTGATCATGCCGATGATACCCAGATTGAGATTGTACACTATGATTCCCCTTTCACTGCAGAAACGAAAGGAATTACAATCTGCTTTGCCTGCGATGATGTAGAAGCTATGCGAGAAAAAGCTCTTGCCTTTGGTCTGGAGCCTTCTGAGATTCGAAGCCCCCATGCCGGTCTCAAATATTTCTACGTTTATGATCCCGACAGAGTTTCCATCGAATTCAAACAGGAAGAGAAATAAATATTCTTCCCACCATCCCGTCTTTCTCAAGAACAGCTCAGTGTTACAACTGAGCTGTTCTTTTTTGCAAAACAAATATCCGGCCGCTGAAAACGACCGGATATAAAACATATTTTCTCTTATCCTATCACCACTGAAAACTCCCTGAGAGCAGAGTGACCGAATCTTTGGCTACTGTCAACAATCCACCTTGCATGTGTCCGATTTTCAAATCTCCATCATTGAGTTCAATCTTGCAGTCACAGGGCTTAACCGATGTAATAAACGGAATATGCCCAGCCATAACCGCCAGATCTCCCTCTGCACCGCGCAGAGAAACGCTGACAACCTCATCATCAAACAAATATCCATCTGGAGAAGAAATGATTAAACGAAACGTTTTCATAATTATCCCTTCTTCGCCTTTTCAACCGCCTCGTCGATAGTTCCCACAAACAGGAAGGCGGATTCGGGCAGATCATCGTGTTTGCCCTCGACGATCTCTTTAAATCCGCGAATCGTCTCGGAAAGCGGAACATAAACGCCCGGGAAACCGTTAAACTTTTCAGAGACATGGAAGGGCTGCGAGAGGAAACGCTGTATCTTTCTGGCTCGCTGCACCAGAACCTTATCATCATCCGAAAGTTCATCCATACCCATGATAGCGATGATATCCATCAGCTCCTGATAACGCTGCAGGATACGCTGTACCTCTCTGGCAACGTTATAGTGTTCCTCTCCCAGTGCCTCGGGCGAGAGGGTGCGGCTGGTGGATTCCAAGGGATCCACTGCAGGGTAGATACCCTGTGATGCAATACTTCTGGAGAGAACCGTAGTGGCATCAAGATGGGCAAAAGTAGTTGCAGGAGCGGGGTCTGTCAGGTCATCAGCAGGGACATATACAGCCTGAATAGAGGTGATCGATCCCTTCTTGGTGGAGGTAATACGCTCCTGGAGAGCCCCCATCTCCGTTGCCAATGTGGGCTGATAACCAACGGCCGACGGTACTCGTCCCAGAAGTGCGGAAACCTCGGAGCCTGCCTGGGTAAATCGGAAGATGTTGTCGATAAACAACAACACATCCTGTCCCTCTACATCGCGGAAATACTCTGCCATGGTCAAACCGGAAAGACCAACTCTCATTCTGGCTCCTGGCGGCTCATTCATCTGACCGTAGACGAGGGTGGTATTTTTCAATACGCCGGATTCTTTCATTTCGTAATAGAGATCATTGCCCTCACGGGTGCGCTCACCTACGCCGGTGAAAACCGACAAACCGCCGTGCTCTTTGGCAACGTTGTTGATCAGTTCCATAATCAGAACCGTTTTACCAACACCAGCACCACCGAACAAACCGACCTTTCCGCCCTTCAGATAGGGGCAGATCAAATCTATTACCTTGATTCCAGTTTCGAGAATCTCACTGGATGTGGAAAGCTCATCATATTCCGGAGCGGGACGATGGATATCCCACCTCTCCTCAGTTTCGGGGGCTGGGCAGTTATCCACCGGTTCTCCCAGAACGTTGAATATTCTTCCCAGCGTCTCCCGACCCACCGGAACACTGATCGCTTTTCCGGTATCGGTAACAGGGGTTCCGCGTTTCAAACCGTCTGTAGAAGCCATGGCAATACAGCGGGCGGTATTATCACCGATATGCTGTGCCACTTCAACCGTCAGGGTCTTTTCTCCATTCGGAATGGTCAGCGCATTATATATGGAAGGCAGAGCCCCTTCCTCAAAACGGACGTCTACGACAGGTCCCATGATCTGCGCAATGGTGCCCGTTGCTTTATTAGACATAGTTTATTCACTCCCTTATGTGCCATATCCGGCCACGATTTCGGTAAGTTCCTGTGTGATGGCTCCCTGTCTTGCGCGGTTATAATCCAACTGGAGCTCATCGATCATCTGCTGTGCATTCTTTTCTGCAGAATCCATGGCACTGCGCCTTGCTGCCACTTCACTGGCAAAACTTTCACGCACTGCTGCCACAATCATACCGGCTATATATTCGGTAACGGCCAATTCCAGAATTGATAATTCATCCGGTTCAAACAAAACACTGTTTTCCCTAACATTTGCTTCACGCTGCAGCGGAAGTACCCACTTGATCTGCGCCTCCTGCGACAGCACCGAAACATACTTTGTATACAGGATTCCCAGACGATCAAATTCATTGTTTACAAAATCCGCACACAGTTTTTTGGATATTTCCATCGCTTCCTCGCAGGAAAACTTTTCGGCTGACAGATATCCGCCGCCAAAACGGTCACAGGCACGTTTGCCAACGGCAATTACATCGGCATCCGAACAGCTTCTGAGTGTCCTGAACACATTGGCATTGTAACCACCTGCAAGACCTCTGTCTCCGGCTATAACAATCAGACGCGTTCTGTTTTCCCCGCGCTGCGCCATATAGGGACTTTTGGCACATTCGGGACAGGCGACTAAAGCCTTAATCGTACTCCCAAACGCCTCCGCATATTGACGGCTTTTATTCATTGCCTCTGTAGCACGGCGAATTTTAGAAGAGGCCACCAACCCCATTGCCTTTGTGAGATGCAGCGTGGAATCAACGCTTTTTATGCGATTCCTGAGTTTTTTTGTATCAGCACCCATTCCGCTCACCTCTGCATTTCGCGCAGGGCTTTTTTCATCATCTCTATATCGCAGTCGTCGTAGTATCCCTGTTCAATGCGTTCCAACAGCTCGCTGTATTCATTCTCCAACTTCTCATAGAGATCCTGTTCGAACTCTTTCACCTGTTTTACAGGCACACTGTCGAGGAATCCGTTGATAACAGCATAGATGATAACAACCTGACAGCCAACACGGATCGGGTCGTTTCTCTTCTGCTTCAGAACTTCGACAATACGTTCACCAAGCGCCAATCGTGCTTTGGTATCCGCATCCAGGTCACTGCCAAACTGTGCAAAGGACTGCAGTTCGCGGTACTGGGAATAGAGCAGCTTCAGCGGCCCGGAGACCTTCTTCATGGCTTTAAGCTGTGCGGAACCACCTACGCGGCTGACCGAGATACCCGGGTTGATTGCCGGCATGATTCCGGAATGGAAAAGCTCTGTTTCAAGGAATATCTGGCCATCGGTGATGGAAATTACGTTAGTGGGAATGTAGGCGGAGACGTCTCCTGCCTGTGTTTCGATCAGCGGGAGAGCGGTGATGGAACCGCCGCCGTATTCCGGTGCAACACATGCTGCGCGCTCCAGCAAACGGGAGTGCAGATAGAATACGTCACCGGGATATGCTTCACGTCCGGGCGGACGGCGGATCAACAGGGAAAGCGCACGGTATGCCACTGCGTGTTTGGAGAGATCGTCATAGACAATCAATACATCTTTGCCCTGTTCACGGAAATATTCTGCCATGGCGCAGCCGGCATAGGGAGCCACATACTGCAGCGGTGCCGACTCCGAAGCGGATGCGGAAACAATGATGGTGTATTCCATCGCGCCGTTTCTGGCAAATTCATTGGCAATCTGCACCACCGAGGTACTCTTCTGTCCAATTGCCACATAGATGCAGATAACGCCAGTTCCCTTCTGATTGATGATGGTATCGATTGCAATCTCGGTTTTACCGGTCTGACGGTCTCCAATGATGAGCTCACGCTGTCCGCGGCCAATGGGAATCATACTGTCAATCGCCTTGATACCCGTCTGGAGGGGCACGGAAACGCTTTTTCTCTCAATGATACCAGGTGCTTCCGTCTCAACAGGACGGGTCTCTGTGGTGGCGACAGGGCCTTTGCCGTCAATCGGTATACCCAACGCATCAACAACGCGGCCAAGCATGGCCTCGCCTACGGGTACAGAGAGTACTCTTCCCGTTCTGCGCACGGTAGATCCCTCGCGGATCTCATTGTTGTTGGAAAGCAGTGCGACAGAGACGGTCTCATCCTCCAGATTCTGTGCCAGACCATAGCTGCCGTCTTCAAACTCAAGCAGCTCACTGGACATACATTCTCTCAAGCCGTATACTCTGGCTATTCCGTCACCGACAAGGATAACCGTTCCGGTTTCCTTCATTTCAATGCGGGATCTATAATTTTTTATCTGTTCTTTTATAATATTGCTGATCTCTTCGGGTCTTCCACTCATCTGCTTATCACTTCCTTTACTTCATACAGACGTCTGCGGAGGCTTCCGTCCATGACCTTGCCATCCATTTCAATCACGACGCCGCCGATCAGGGAACTATCCACGGAACACTCCAGCATAACGGAATTTCCGCTCATCTTTTCAAGTTTCTCTCTGATCTGCTGCTCCTCGGTTTCCGTCAACGCAACGGAGCTTATAACCTTAGCCGTTGAAACATGTCTGGAAACCTGAAACAGCTCTCTGTACACCTTAACGCAGTCACTGAAACCCCGGATTCTTCCACCCTCGCATAAAATCTGAACAAAAGATATGATATGTTCGGGAACAGCTCCACCAAATGCCTGTTCAACGGCATCTGTGCGTTCTCTCAGCGGAATGCTCGGCGAGGCAAGAAAATCCACATACATGGCATTTTCTTCAAAAGCCGACAGAACCGTATGAAGTGCAGTGTCATATTCTTCTTCCGCGCCGTTTTCTTTGGCAAGCATAAACAGCGCAGTTCCGTATTCCTTACTCATTTCCATCATCGTCATCACCTATTTTCTCAATAAAGGATTCTATCAGTGTACGATGATCCTGCTCATTGATCTCACGGTCGAGCATCTTTTCTGTCAGCACCGTAGAGACAGAGACGATTTCACGTTTGATATCGTCTTTCGCCTTCTGACGCTCCAGCTCCGCTTCTGTCTGAGCCTGACGAATAATGCTGTCTGCCTTGTCCTTTGCTTCGGCGACAATTTTTTCGCCGCGGATTCCGGCTTTGGCGGCCGCAGCCTGTATCATTGCTTCGGCTTCTGCTTCCGCTCCCTGCAGCTTCTCTTCCCAGGCTGCCTTGTCTGCTGCGGCCTGCTGTTTGGCTGTTTCTGCGGCAGAATATTTCTCATCCAGTTCTGCCTGACGTGCGGCAAGTACCTTTTTCACAGGCTTATACAGGAAAAACTTCAATATCAGGAAAAGGAGTACGAGATTGATGAGGGAAATCAAGATCTGCCACAAATTGACAGATATGACATCCAATGTTTGCATCTTTTTTCACTCCAAATCTTAACCGATGAAATTCATCAAAATATTTACCAGACGTCCGGGTGCAACAAAGATCAAAAGGATGGCAATAACCAACGCATAAAGACCGGTGGTTTCGGCGATGGCACATCCCATGAGCATGGTAGTCGTAACGGCACCTTTACTCTCCGGCTGACGGCCGATCGCTTCACAAGCTTTGGCAACGGCGTTTCCTTCACCAATACCGGGGCCGATACCGGCGATCATAGCCATACCTGCACCAAGTGCACAGCATCCCAGAATAATACCAATTGCAAGTTCCAACATTTTTTATTACCTCCGAAAAATTTTTATCAGACTGCCGATTTTGCGGCTTTTCTTTTCGCTCTTTCTTCTTTTCTCTTTGCGTATTCATCCAGCGGGAAACCGCTTGCGATGTAGAGCATGGTGAGCATCGCAAAGATATATGCCTGGAGACATCCGCTGAAGATATCAAAATATATCGACAGCACAGCAGGAATACCGATCTGCAGAAATGGGATATCCGCCAAAAATCCCGGCATCCAGCTGAACAGCTTGGCTGAAGCTCCCTGCAATGCTGTTGCAACCAATACCGATATAACCGAACCTGAAAGCACATTGCCGTAATGACGGAAAGCCATAGAAATAGGCGTAGCTACCTCACTGATGATGTTAAGCGGCGCCAGGAAGGGAACCGGATCGCCAAAACTCTTCATATAGTGAAGAGGTCCGCACTTCATCTTATAATAGGTAATCAGTGCAAATACAAGAATCGCCCAACCTGCAACAACATTGATATCGGATGTGGGGGCATACAATCCAAACAACGTCAGTAGGCTTGAGAAAGCTGAAAGTGCGAGGATGGTTGTAATAAATGCACCGTATCCCGCAAAATACTCTCCCATATTCTCTTTGACCATAGCTTCGGTTTTCTCCACAACCCATTCGGCAAGATACTGCCGCTTGGTATGTGCCTTAACGGCAATTCCGTGAGTTATATAGAGACACAGACCCAAAATGGAAACCATAACAAGCCACGAGTTAATCTGAGACTCTGTTATCAGCAAATCCTGCAGCGGCATGGGGACCGTAAAGAAAATTCTTGCTCCCGTAATTGCTATATCTTCAGATTGAGGGGTCGTAAGCACTTTAAGCACAATTCCGCAGAGAATCGGCAGCACCATCATCGCAATCAGCAGAATATCTACCGCCTTAAACCTGCGGCTTTTTGTATTCATTCTTTTTTCACCTCCTTATTTAATCAATATATTCCCCAATATACTGTTTACATTTTGAAACGAGGCCGGAACATAACCGCAATACGCGGGAAAAACAAGGGAATAATGCTTGCCCATATATTGAAACAATCCAACAGAACACCGAGTACCACTACGGCAAACAGCAGCAATGTCCTGAGAGATTGTGACATTTTCATTGTATTTTTTGCCTCTTTCTCTTCTTTGGCAACCGCACTCTGCACTGTAATTCCCATTAGCAGAAAATTAGCAACAGCAGCACCTCCGGAAAGCAAATTGCCAAGCAGCACGGTATAATCCCAATGCCCTATAATTAAAAACACGGCCTGCATGACGGCACTAAGAATCGCCACCCATACGGCGATATACAGTGTCTCTCGCTTGACCGTTTCATCCATTTTTTTCATCTTTTGGAACACCTCTGCAACATACTGTCTTTGTCAGTTTACAGTCAACCAATGCGGCTGCAGTATTCCCAACAAAATCTTGCATATATTATATATTATATACAATTCCCCCTTTCCTTGTCAATAAAACCCAAATAAAAATCCGCAAGAACTTCTTGCGAAAAAAAACCTGTTTTTGTGAGAAATACCATATCATTTTTCTATTCATTGAATTCACCTTTCCCCCACTTTTTTCCTTTACAAACCAGAAGAGCAGAAGGCTGCTATTCCCTCTGCTCTCTGGTTTTTGGAAGTATTACAAATCAAAAGATCCGTAATCAAAGTAATGAAATTATTTCTCGAATACGATAGCGCCCATCTCGTCCATGACGGATACGTAAGCGTCGAAGCGCTCCTGATAGATAGCGGTAGCCTCAGCAAGACCCATATCGTTGCACTCTTCAACGAATGCATCCCACTCGGAGAGGTCGCGGCCGCCCATCATGAACAGCTGGATCTGCTCGTCCATGTAGGTGAACAGGTCGGTGTATTCCTGGATAGCTGCGGACTGCTCATCGGTAGGCATAGCAAAACCGATCTGAGTTACGCCGGTCTCAATGAAGAAGTTGAGATTCTCAAGGTTCCAGTCGATATCGCAAGCCTTACCGGTTCCTGCGAAAGCTTCAGAGAACTCATGAGCGATAGAACCAGCACTACCAATCAGCCACTGACCAAGAACACCGGTGTTGAAGCCCATCTCGTTCCAGAGCTGGGGGTTATCTGCCATAGCCTGCTGGCCCTTCTCGGTGTAAACCATGGGTTGTTCACCAAGGGTTCCCTGGAGTCTGGGATCGAGGGTGGATTCGTCAACTGCTACATAGTAGTCGCCGCCGGGATAATACTCACCGTTATAGTCGAGCTTGGAGCCCTCAATGGTGTAACCAAAGTCGATAACCTGCATTGCCTTTTCGGGGCAATCGCAATCTTTGGTGATCATGAAGCCGTTGTAACCACCGATATTCTTCAGGATGTTAACGGACTCGCCGTCAGCATTCTCAAGGTTGCGGATGGTGATGGTCTCACCGGTGATGCCCTTAGAGGAAAGGGTACCAACCTGGATAACGCCGTCCCACCATGCACCAACAGAGGCGCCAGCCTTGTTGTTGTAGATAACTTCGTTCCACTGATCAGCAGTGTAGTTGGAGAATGCGGGGAAGAGGAGACCTTCGTTGTAAAGCTTTGCAACATAGGTTACATACTCTTTAGCTTCGGGAGTAGTAAGGGAGTTGTAGAGCTTCATGTCGTCATCGTACCACCAGGAGGAGGAAGCGCTGCCAGCGTTCATAACGCCGAAAGCAGTACCGAGGGAGAAGTTCATGTTGCCATAGTTGGCAAGGAAGATGATGTCGCGGTTGCCGGTTCCGTTGAGGTCCTGATCGTTGCAGCCTACGAGATAATCATAGAACTCATCGGGAGTCTTCGGATAGTCCATACCGAGAGCCTGGCACCAATCCCAACGTACGCTGAGGGTGGTAACCTGATGCTGGATGTTAGCAACAACCTGGGGAACACGGAGGATTTCGCCGTCAGCAGTACCGTTAGCGATGGTGAGGTAGGGCATCTCAACCATCATGTTCTGCTTAACGTTGGGGCCGTACTCTTCGATGAGATCGTTGAGGCCGATGATGAGGCCGTTGTTGTAGATCTCAAGGAGACGGGAATCGCCGAAACGATGCTTGATCATGTCGGGGAGATCGGTACCGGCAGC
>SVMZ01000017.1 GCA_015067185.1 Oscillospiraceae bacterium
TACATAGCTCCTTCCATGGAATTTCGGGAAAAAGGTGCGGCGGACAAAGGAATTGGCGCCGTCTGCACCGATGATATAGCGGGCTTGGAGGGTTTGTTTGATGGATGAATCATCCGAATCAGTAATTGTAACGTGAAAAATACCGTCGATTTGCTCTATGGAAGAACAAGTGAAGCCGCGAAAAAGGGTGACAGATTCAGGTATGAGAGAGATCAGCCATTCATCAAACAACCGACGGCTGAGGTTGAGATAAAAACGTTGATAATACCGGCTTTTCCCTGTGTCAAGATCAATGGTGTGAACGGAAAAAATCTGAGGACTGACGAGAATCTCGGATGGCAGGGTGAGATGAAAGGAAGCCAGCACTTTTTGAGCATCGGGAGCCAGCAAACCACCGCATGGTTTATCGAATTGATGAGGCAGAGAGTCGCAATCACTGTCGGGAATATGTTTTCGGTCAATTGCCGCAACACGAAGTCCGCTCTTTTCACTGAGCAATCTGGCAAGTGTTGAACCGGCAGGACCAAGACCTATAATAAGAAAATCGAACAATGGACAGACCTCCATCAGTATTGTTTAGTGTTGTGAAGACGAACCAGAAGAGAAGAAAGGATATCTTTTTTATCTGTAAGGCAACCAGGCATAGAGCCGGTCAGAAGAAAAGTGATCCCCATAGCTTGGAGGGAGCGGACAAAATTTTGAGGGTCACGGCATTCTTTCAGTGTGTTGGTATCCATATCGACGGCGGTGACGCAGAAACGATCGAGGAGGGGACAAGCAAAAGACGGAGTGAAATTTTCTGCTGCGACAGAAAATCTGCGTTCGGAAAAATGTTTCAGTACCTCTGCAATGCTGGAAGAATCTGCGGCGCGTTGCAAAATTGAGCTATCGACACCCAAAAGAATTGAGGAAGGGGGAATGAGAAGATTACTGCAGAGGTTAGAGAGGTGATTGGTCAGTTCAATCAGGCGGTCATAAAAGCTGTCGCAGAAGAGGGCGGGAGGAAAGGAGAGCAACACGCGGGAAAACGATGATTTGTTATTGTTTTGGCTGAGTTTGCTGCAGATGCGTTTCTCCAAAAGAGAAAAAAACTGAAAAAGCGGTTCTCCGGCAGAAAGAGGATCCAGCACAGAACAAATATCGTAAGCCTGCTTATTGTTGGGAAGCAGTATGCAGGGAACGACCCTGGCAAGACAAGATTTTCCGTTTAAAGGAGAAAAATAGGGATGATACTCTACATCAATATCATAAAAAGGAAGCATTTGCAGATTGTAAAAAGCAGAAGATGCTGCTATGGCGGGAGGTGAAGAGATTTCCTTATCGGTATCATAACGATAGGGAGGAATCATCAGATCGTTTGGATCAGAATCGGCAGAATGGAGGGTAATATTGGGGGTAATGGTGATATACATGGTATTTACGGAAACAGAGATGAGACTTAACCCGTTCAGCCATTCGTCAAGAATCAGTTTGTGGGGAACACAGGCAAGAAAGACATATTTTTCGGAGAAGTGCCTTGGATAAGTGGTGCCGATAAAATTGATGCTGCGGTTCAGATGATCGGTTAGTTCCCTTTGAACAGAACGAAGGAAAGCACGGGGGGAGAGATTGTTGAAGTGGAAAAATTCCGAAACATCAACTGTAATATAAACGAAATCCGAAGTAAAATGAGAAATATTGGAACGTAAGTATTCCAGAGAACGAAAGAATGCTTCGCGGGAAGTAAGCGCGCTCCTGCAATCCGCAGCAGGTGGGAGGAGGTTGGGAGCTGAGAGGCTTTTCTGAGTGAAGGGAGAAGAGGCAGGTAAAACAGGATCCGGCTGATCGGAGTAGAGGGAAAAGTCGGTACGCTCAGCAATATATTGTGCTTTTCTCGGTCTTCCGCAGCGTCGGGCTACTCTGGAAGGAGAACGATTGGTTCTATCTTCCGGAGAGCGGAAAATCAGATAATTTTGCAGAGCGTGTGTTCGTTTTACGGAAGAAAAGAGATCGTAAAGATGTTCAATGTTTTTTTGCGTGCGGATAAAGCTGTATTTGTTCTGTCTGTACATGATGTTACCTGCCAATAATAAAATAAACATAAATAATGTGTATCAAAAATATAATAACATAGTTTGAAAGCAGTATCAAGTAGTATTTTGTGGGGAAAGAAGAAGAGAAATGAGGCGTGAAAAGGTATGTGAATGAAGTGTTAATTTTCAAAAATTTCTCAAATAGGGCTTGATTTTTTCTGTAAAAAGGATAAAATATATAGTAGAGTTTAGCACTCGATGAATTGGAGTGCTAAAATTAAATTAAAAATAAAACCACAGCAAAGAATTGGAGGAAACATTATGCAGATTAAACCGCTTGCTGACAGAGTTGTCATAAAGATGGTAGAAGCTGAGGAGACCACAAAGAGCGGCATCATTCTTGCCGGTTCTGCGAAAGAGAAGCCGCAGATCGCTGAGGTCGTTGCAGTAGGACCCGGCGGATGCGTAGAGGGCAAAGACGTTGTTATGTACGTTAATGTCGGCGATAAGGTTCTCATGAGCAAATATGCAGGTACCGAAGTGAAGATCGATGGTGTTGAGTATACCATCCTTCGTCAGAACGATATTCTTGCAATCGTTGAGTAATTCAGATTGAATCTATAGTTGGAGGAAACAAAAATGGCTAAAATTCTTGCACATGGCGAAGAGGCCCGCAAGGCTCTTCAGGCCGGTATTGATAAACTTAGCAACACCGTTAAAGTAACACTTGGACCCAAGGGCCGCAATGTTGTTCTTGATAAAAAATTCGGTGCTCCGCTGATCACCAACGATGGTGTTACCATCGCTAAGGAGATCGAGCTTGAGGATGCTTTTGAGAACATGGGCGCACAGCTCGTTAAAGAAGTTGCTACCAAGACCAACGATGTAGCCGGTGACGGAACCACCACCGCTACTCTGCTGGCACAGGCTCTCGTTCGCGAGGGTATGAAGAACGTTGTCTCCGGTGCTAACCCCATGGAGATCAAGCGCGGTATTGCAAAGGCTGTTGAGGCTGCTGTTGGCTGCATCATTGATAACTCCAAGAAGGTCGGTTCTTCCGCTGACATCGCTCGCGTGGCTACCGTTTCCGCCGGCGACGAGACCATCGGTAACCTCATTGCTGAGGCTATGGATAAGGTTTCTGCTGACGGCGTTATCACCATCGAAGAGTCCAAGACCGCTGAGACTTACTCCGAAGTTGTTGAAGGTATGCAGTTTGACCGCGGTTACATCACTCCGTATATGGTAACCGATACCGATAAGATGGAAGCTGTTATCGATGACGCTTACGTTCTTATCACCGATAAGAAGATCTCCAACATTCAGGAGCTCCTCCCCCTGCTCGAGCAGATCGTTCAGGCCGGCAAGAAGCTCGTTATCATCGCTGAGGACGTAGAGGGCGAGGCTCTCTCCACCCTGATCGTCAACAAACTTCGCGGCACCTTTACCTGTGTTGCTGTTAAGGCTCCCGGTTTCGGCGATCGCCGTAAGGAAATGCTCCGCGATATCGCTATCCTCACCGGCGGTGAAGTGATCAGCGAAGAACTCGGTCTTGACCTGAAGGAAGCTAACATTGCTCAGCTCGGACGTGCACGTCAGGTTAAGGTTCAGAAAGAGACCACCATCATCGTTGACGGTGTTGGCGATCCTGCTGCTATCAAGGCTCGTATCGGTCAGATCCGTTCCCAGATCGAGACCACCACTTCCGATTTCGATCGTGAGAAACTCCAGGAGCGTCTTGCCAAGCTTTCCGGCGGCGTAGGCGTTATCAAGGTTGGTGCTGCTACCGAGATCGAAATGAAAGAGAAGAAGCTCCGCATCGAGGACGCTCTTGCAGCTACCAAGGCAGCTGTTGAAGAGGGTATCGTAGCAGGCGGCGGTGTTGCACTGCTCAACGCTGCTCCCGCAGTTGAGAAGCTTGTTGCTACCGTAGACGGCGACGAGAAGACTGGTGTTAAGATTGTTCTTAAGGCTCTTGAGGAGCCCATCCGTCAGATCGCTCTCAATGCAGGTGTTGACGGTTCCGTTATCATCGATAAGATCCGTCGTTCCCGCAAGGTTGGCTACGGCTACGATGCATACAAGGATGATTACTGCGATATGCTCCAGCGCGGTATTGTTGACCCGACAAAGGTTACCCGTTCCGCTCTCCAGAACGCAGCTTCTGTTGCATCCATGGTTCTCACTACTGAGTCCCTCATCGCTGACAAGAAGGAAGAGAATCCCGCTGCTGCAGCTCCCAATCCCGGCATGGGCGGCATGTATTAATCAATAAGCGATAGCTTTATAGAGAACGGCAGGCTTTACGGCCTGCCGTTTTTGTGTGGAAGAATTCCAAAGATTTCAGTGTTTAGGTGTATAAGGGATAAAAAGGGATTGATTGTCTTGAATAAGTAGAGAGTCAGAGTCTCTCAGGGCGGTTACAGTATATTTTTGCGAGGCTTTCAAATATTCAAGGTCAGATTTTCTGTCTTCTGAGTAATGACAGACAAGAATACCGTGATATAACTGTAAACCGGAAAAGTCAGTCAAACCAAAAGTATCCTGGTCATATTTGGCAACATGCGCAATATTGGCACAGGCGATATGAGCTCCGGCGCTTCCGCCGATGTATATAGTACCATTGTGTATATAATTGATGATTGCTTTATCAAAACCTGTGTCACGGATGCGTTTTAGGGTTCCAAAAGTGTTTCCGCCACTGATATAAATAACATCCAGTGGAAGAAAAGAAAAGTCGGCGGGAGTGAGATGATTAAAAACATAAATATTGTCTTTTTGAAATCCATAGGAGGCAATGCGATTTTCATATATTCCGCTTTTTATTTTATCTTCGGTTGCTTTTTCGTTGGGAAAATATAAAACCTTACATTCTGTTATTGGTTTGCGCAGATTGTCATGTATAAATTTTGCCGAGTTTGGATGCATAAAATCGCAGGAGGAAAGAATCAGTTTCATTTTGTAATCACATCACTATGAAAAGAATAGATGGGATGAATTAAGGTTAAGAGAAATAGCTGCCACATAGAAATACCGGGGCATTAACTGCCCCGGTATTTAAACTAATAAAGCTATCTCAGAATATTTTTTCGCAGATTTCATCCAACAGACCAAGATCCCAGAGAAGCTTGGAGAGAATGTATTTATCGCGGATATCTTTGGTGGCTTTGAGGGTCATGGGAAGAAGGGAAGAATCGAGGCCGATCTCTTCCAGAGTTTTGGGAGCACCAACGGTGTCGAGAATGGCATCAAATTCCTCGAGGGTTGGCAGTTCTTCGTTAATGATCTTTACAATTTCATCCCATTTGTCAATGATGACGTCAAGACGGGCAGCATGCTTTTCAACGTCATATTTGCGCTCCTTGGCTTCGAGTGCAATCATGGCATCTGCACCCTTGCCGACAAATTCTTTAAGCTCTTTGCCCCAGGCTTCGAAATCGAAAGCTTTAACATAGGCAAGAGCCTTTTCTTTATTGGGGACCATTTCAATCAGAGCACGGTAGCCCTTAATGGAATAGATGGTACCGAGCGTAACCTGTGCGCCGTGAGAAGAGGTGGGAGTACCGAAAGCGATACCGCGCATATCCCAAAGGTGGGAGAAGTAGTGCTCGCCGCCGCCGCCGGGACGGGAAACACCAGCATAGTCCATAGCCTTACCGGCATTGATCAGTCCGCTAAAAAGGGCGGTCATGCTTTCAGGGTCACGGTTCAGCAGACCAGCAGCATTGTCAACACACTTTTTCAGGCAGTTTCTGGTGTAAGCAGCGACTTTTTCGCAGTAATATTCGCCGTTGATCAGGTTGGAAAGTCTCCATTCGCAGATACTGACATATTTAGCAAGCATATCACCAAACCCGCCCCTGGCCATAAATACCGGAGCACCGCAGAGAATATCCAGATCGCCGATGATAAAATCGGGAGATTTGGAGGCAACGGTTTTCTTGACACCGTCAACATCCATGGAGGAGCTTGCTGCAGCATAGCCATCCATGTAAGCGGCAGTGGCAACAATCATATAGGGATTTTTGGTAAGGTAGGCAAGAATTTTGCTGATGTCATTGATAACGCCGGAGCCGATACCGATGATGAAATCACATTTAGCATCATAGTTGAGGAAAAGGGAGCCGACAGAGTGTTCATCGGGCACAACTTTTTTGGCAGTGAAAATATGCTTGGAGCAAGCAATGCCGGCAGCATCAAGCAGGGCAGTGATTTTGTCTCCGGCCAGGGGATAGGTGTTGGCATCGGCAACAATAAACACTTTTTTGGAACCGCTCTGTTTTACAAGCTCGGGAATACGTTCAACGGCACCGCTCTGTATAATACACTCGCCGACACCGGTCTTATGTACTTTGCCGCATTCACAAACCTGGTTGGGATCAAATGTGTAATCCATAATTTATCTCCTTGTCATAGAATTGTTGAAGAGTCGGCAGCGCCAATAGGGAGAACAAAACGGTACTGCCGATTATATAAATAAAATTATACCATAAAATGAGAATAAAAACAATGTATAAGTGAGTTTTGAGGAAAAAGATTGAGCGGAAGAGCGTGTGGGCAGCAAAAGATTGTAAGAGAAAATGTTTTGTGATATAATGTCAGCAGAATTTAACCGGATTTATTTTAGCGTGTTGATTGATGATTGGACAAAGGAGCAGAGATATGGCTAAAATTATGGATTATCGTATTGTCATTTCAAACAATGCCACCATGAATGAAAGGCGGGCTGCGGTATTCCTCGGAAAATATATTCGTCTGATTACGGGGAAAAAGCCGGAAACAGTGACGGATGATACTGTTTCGGAAGAGCTGGAATTGGTTATTGGTAAGACAAAAAGAGAAGAGAGAGAGAAGGTTATATTTGAAAGAAGCAGAGAGAGACTCTGGGAATATGAGATCCGTACAGTGGGGAAAAAGGTATATCTGACTGGATTAGGCATTGCTCCAGAGGAAGAAGTACCGTATAATTCTGCCTATAAACTGACGGACGATGGCGGATATGGTACAGTTTTGTCAGCATATCGTTTTGTAGAAGATGTGCTCGGTTTTGATTTTATCTATGAAAATTATGAGGATTATAAGGAAGACAGCGGAATAGAGATCCCTGATGGCTATACAGTCAGCTATACAAAAGAAGCATTGCGTGCGGAGTTGCCGAAGTTGCAGGAGGGAACAGCGTTGTATGTGGTGCCGAGCTGTCAATCACTGAACTGGAATATGTGTTGTCTGATATTTCAGACATGCAGTGGAAAGTTGGTGGTTGTGGATGGCGGACATTTGAAGGATGCAGAGCATGTCCTTGATATTCTTGAATATGTGGCACAGGGAAAGAAACCTGTAGTAACGGCGTGGCTGTTCTCGCATCTGCATGAAGATCATTATGGTGTTTACAAACGCCTGTGTGATGAACCTGCACTCAGGGAGCGGGTTACAGTAGAGCACTTCTATTCTCATCTGCTGCCGGAGAACTTTTACAGAGAGCTTTCCTGTGAGGCAGGAGAATTTAACATGGAACCGCTGCATGCCTTGAAAAATTCCGACAAGACAGTAGGCGCACGGCTGCACACGGTGGAAAAAGGTGAGGTCATTGCTGTGGATGAGCTGAGCTTTGAGGTGATCCATGTACCGGATATGGCCTATGCAGAAAAGATGAATATGAACGACTCCAGCGTTGTGTATAAGCTGACTCACGACAGCGGTCAGACTATGATGCTGCTTGGTGATGCGGAATTTGTCTGCTCCAACGATTTAACGGAAAACGCCCGGAATAAGCTGAAAAGCGATGTGGTGCAGGTAGGACACCATGGCTGCGGAAATGTGTCGGAAGCGTGTTACCACCTGATCGATGCCAAAGTATATTTGTGGCAGATCGGAAATCGTTTTTGGTACAGTGACAGCGGCGAAGGGCTGAATACACATAATACCGGAGTTATCCGTACCCGCAACTGGATTATGGAGATGGGGGTAAAAAGGGAAAACAACTATCGGGATACCAACGGAATCCTCTCACTCAGTCTGCCTTTGGAGATAAAATAACTGGGTAAAAGAATAGTTTGAGTACGGCTGCATATAAATAACGTAGAATAGTTTGAGAAAGAAGAGGTTGGCTATATGCAGAAAGATACCAAACAAAAGCTGAAAATTTATGCAGTGGCAATAGCGGTTCCGCTTGTTGTTGGCGGTTTTTCCGCCCTGCTCACAATGAAAAATATGCAGATATACGAGCAGGTGAAAACGCCGCCGTTGTCGCCGCCTTCCATACTGTTTCCCATCGTATGGACACTGCTGTATGTTTTAATGGGTGTGAGCTCGGCGATCATATGGATAAACCGTCAAACAGATGAACGGGCTGCAGAAAAGGGATTGCTGATTTATGCCGTAAGCCTGTTCTTTAACTTTGTGTGGAGCATACTGTTCTTTAATTTCCGTCTGTTTCTCATTGCGTTCATCTGGCTCATCGTGCTTTTGGGGCAGATAATCGGAACGATTGTGTCTTACAAAAAAGTTTCACCTGCAGCGGCATATCTGCAGATACCGTATGCAGTTTGGGTAACCTTGGCAGGATATCTGAATTTTGGGATTTGGATATTAAACAAGTAACTAAAACAAAAAATAACAACCGCCTGAATGTTCCTATAGGAAGCTTTCAGGCGGTTATTTTATAATAAGAAAAAATCAGGTGCGATACTTGGTGTACTTGGAGTGGTTGGAATATTTCCTGAATCTTCTCTTGCGGTAGCGGTAGATGTTGATGGCACGTACAACAAAGAGAAGAATAATCAGAAAAGCGATAACGGCAGCGACAATGAAGAATATTTTTGCTGCTGGGGAAAGGGTTTTATCATCATCAAGAGGACGGATAGCAGCGGCGTATTTCCCAGAAAAATCGCTTTCTACACGGTTGTAACTGTAATCGAGGGGATAGGTGCCCAGAGAGGTGTTCATATAGTTGGAGAGGGATTCTTCCTTGAGAGAAAGGGTAACCGTGGGAAGGTTTTCTTCTACACTGTCTAAAGAGGGATAATAGTCGGGGGCTGTATATTCGGCATTGACATCACTGTTGAATGCTGCAGTGTGAAGGAGCAGCTTAGTGGCAAAACCGCCATCGGAAGTGATTTCACCGATGGTAACAGAATTTTCTACAATGGGAACGACCAGAGCGGACATATTACCCATGCTGACAGAGGTGTAGGAGAAGTTGTTGAAGCAATAGTCAAACAGTGCGGTAGTATCTTCATATTTATCATAGGCGGCATTGGTTTTCAGAGAGACACAAATCAATTCCACATCGCCGCGGGAGGCTACGGTAACGCAAGTGCATTTGGAGGCGGCTGTCCAGCCCAATTTTCCTCCTGTAGCGCCTTCATAGTAGTAGATGGATTTGGCGATCATAAAGTGCTGTGTGCCGATATTGCGCGCCACCTCATTTTTATTGGTTGGCTGTATGGTATAGGAGATTTTACCGAATACTTCCCGGAAGCCGGTTACACCAAGTGCATATTTGGTGATCATAGCCATATCATAGGCGGTGGTGACATGGGATTCATCGGGAAGGCCTGACGGATTGACAAAGTTGGAATTAAGTGCGCCTACCTCAGCAGCTTTCTGGTTCATGATTTCACCAAAGTCGGCAAGACCGGTTTTTCCCAGTTTAACCGCAACGTGTTCTCCCAGACCGTTGGCGGCATCATTGGCAGAAGGAAGAATGGCAGCATAGGCGAGATCTTTAATGCTGATTTCTTCATCCGGCTGAAGAGCGATATGAGCAGAGTTGGCAGGAAGCCTGACTGCTTCAGCAGACATGGTATGTTTTTCGGTGAGGGAACAATGTTCAAGGGCAAGAGCAACCGTGAGTATCTTGGTAATACTGGCAGGATAAAGCTGCTTATGCATATTTTTTTCAAGGAGAACCTGTCCGGTTTTTGCGTCCATGACTACATAGGCTTCAGAGAGAATATTCTGTGGAATCATGTCATAGACAATATCTTCAACATCACTTTCTTCTTCCGAAACTGCGGAAGAAGATTCATCGGAGAGGGAGGATGTATCGCTTATCTCATCGGCAAAAGAAGAAACGCTGAAGGAGAAGAGAAGAAGAACTGCAGTTATTATTAAAATGATTTGTTTGCAATATCGCATTTTTAAAATCCTTTGGTAAAATTTTTAACAGCAGACGATAGAAGTATTATATCAAATAAATATGAGAAAATTATGATAAAAAGACATAAAAAAGATATTTCTTCAGAAGAAATGAAACAGAGAGAAATCAGATTTCTGATGTGAATCGTGCGGGAATAACAATTTTACGTTCCGGTATTTCGCCTGCCAGTGCTTTGAGGAGGGAAGATACTGCGATGGAACAGAGATCGGCCAGGCGGTTATCAATGCTGCGGATGGGGGGAATGGTGCATTGGGCAAGGATGGAAGCATCAAATCCAAGAATAGGGATGTCTTTTCCGTTCAGCGCATGGAGCACACCAACCGAAAGAAGATCGTCACTGGTGAGGATAGCATCAAATTCCTGTCCTTCCTCAAGCAGACGCTGTGTGGCATTCCGGGCACTGATCAGACTGCGTTCAACAAAAAGTGTGGTAAGAGTGGAATCGGTTTCGGCAATGGCCTCCTGTATTCCATCCATTTTTTGTTTTCCGCTATAGGTAATAGCATCATAGAGGTAGAGAAAACGTTTACAACCCTTGGAAGCAAATTTTTTGACAGCTTCATATATTGCACCTTTTTCATCGCAAAGTGCGCAATACACATTGGGAATATCCAGAAAACCATTGATATTGGCAATGGGAACCGTAGAGGCAGCAGATTCAATGTGAGAGTTATCATCGGTTTCACTAAAGATAGAACCAATCAGGATGATCCCGTCTACATGTTTGCTCATGAGGAGTGAGATTCCGCGTTTTTTGCCTTCGAGATCATTGCCGGTACAGCAGAGCAAAGAATCCATTCCATGCTCACGCAAAAGACGCTCTACCTCGGAAACGGCTCGGGCATAGTGCAAATCGGAAACATCAGTGCAGAGAACGCCTACCATGCTCATACTACCGCTGCCAAGACCTCTCGCAAAAGGGTTGGGAGTATAGTGTTCAGTTTCAATGACTTCCATTACACGGTTGATCAGTTTTTCACTGACTCCTTTGCCGCCGGCAAGAACTCTTGAAACTGTTGCGGTGGAAACGCCGGCTTTTGCTGCAATATCGTAGATGTTAGCCATATAAAAACTCCGATCTGGTTGTAGTTTGAAAAATGAATATCAGAATTTCCGGAAAAATTTCCGAAAATAAAGCACTATTATATATCAGTATAACGGATTTTGACAAAAATAGCAAGAGTTATTGTAGGAGAAACTCATAAAAGAATATAATTGGAAAAGGAAATAGACAATGAGAGAAAAGTGTGATATAATAAAAATAAAGAATAAGTATATAGGAGAAAATTATGAATCAGTTGTATTTAGGCGTTGCAAAAGAAAATATAACACCGCCTGTCGGAGGGCTGCTTTATGGTTATGTGTTGGATGTTCATTCAAATGCTATAGAAGATGATCTGACAGCTACCGCTTTTTGGTTTAGACAGGGAAATAAACAAGCACTGATGGTTAGTTTGACGGTTTGTCTGATTCACAGTGACCTTTCTGATGAAATATTAGCGCTGTTGGCTGAGGAGTTTGATATTCCTGCAGGAAATATCCTCCTTTCTGCGACTCATACCCATTCTGGCCCAAATACAGCAGGAGAAGAAGGCTGGGGACCGGTGGATCATGAATATTGTCAGAATATTTTTATTCCCGGTATCCGTAAGGCAGTTGCCGCCGCAAAGGAGAATATTAAAGCTGTAAAAATGGCTTCTGTGGTAGGAAAGAGCCTGGTGGGAGTCAACCGCCGAGAGCTGAGGCCGAATGACGAGATCGTATTGGGTCAGAATCATTGGGGTACGATGGATCCCAGAATGACCATTCTTTCCTTTAAAGATGAGAAGGGAAAGATTGTTGGAAATATGATCCATTACGGTGCCCACGGTACAGCAGCAGGCTGTAATCAAGAGGTTACCAGAGATTGGTCTGGAATAATGACTGATGGATTGGAAGAGCGTTCAGGGGGAATTACAGCATTTTTTAACGGGCCTCAGGGCGATATCGGTCCCAGAATTTCCAACGGTAAGACAACGGGTAACATTTCTTATGTCCATGAGTTGGGAGAAATTGCAGCACGGGATGCGGTAGCTTTCTATGAAGAGATGGGAGAATATAAAGACGTAGAGCTTTTGGTTTCTTCCAGTGTGGTGGAAATTCCTCTGAAACCACGAATGAAATTGGAGAAAGCAGAAGAAATGCTCCCCGCTTATAAAGGGAAAAATGTCAATTTGGATGGTATGATATGCGGTCATCTGGAAAAGGTTATTGCATCCTATTCCTCCGACTATCAGGAGAAAAAGGTATATTGCCAGAATCAGACACTGATAGGGTTGGGCGATTATATTTTTGCGGGATTCCCTTATGAGCTTTTTGCAGAAATTGGATTGCGTATTGATGATGCTGTAAAAGAGAAAAACATTTTGTCCCTTTCTAACACCAACGGAACAGAGGGGTATTTTGTTACCAGAGATGCCATTGTTCGCGGAGGATATGAAGTTGGCGTATTTCTCTATACACATCTTCAGCCTTGGTGCGATAATGCCGATTATCATCTATTGAACGGTACCCTTCATCACATTCGTGAAGCACTGAAATAAATGGCAGATAAGAAGCGGCAAGGGAAAAACAGAAGAATACATTTTCCGGAATCTCAGAAATGGGGTTCCGGTTTTCTTTTACGGAAGATACGGCAGACTGTGGCCTGGGATATCGACAGAAGTTGGAGTAAAAGAAAAAGATATAAAGAGACAGAGAAAAGGAATTTTGTAATGCAGGAGATAAAAGTATTTTATAACATAAAAAAATATTTCTTTGGGAAAGTTTGTGATTCAGATATAGGTTTGGTGGTTGTCAAACTCAGGAAAGTATGTTATTATATTAACAATTATGTGTCATATTTTTAAGAAAGACGAGGATAGTAGTATGAGCCGTGAAAAATGGTCGTCAAGATCGACCTTTATCTTCGCTGCAATCGGTTCTGCGGTTGGACTGGGCAATGCATGGCGTTTTCCGGGTCTGGTGGCAAAGCATGGCGGCGGATCGTTTCTGTTGGTATACATTGTTATGATGATTGTACTGGGTATTCCTATTTTGATGAGTGAAATTGCAATTGGCCGCCATGTTCGCCAGGGTGCGCCGGGGGCTATGAGAGCACTGAACAAAAAGGCTGAACCCATTGGATGGATTGCTGTTTCCAACGCGTTGGTTATTGCTATTTATTATGCTGTACTTTTTGCATGGGTCATCCTGATGTTCATTGCAAGCTATAAGTTTGCGGGACTTACCGGTGATGCAGTTGGTGCAAGTGGTTTGTGGAAGGGCCTGATTAAGACAACGATGACAACATCCGGTTATGGAACCATTGCGTGGCCGGTGTTAATATGTCTGTTGGCTGCGTGGGGAGCCACCTTCTGGTGCATTCGCAACGGAACGGGAAGTGTTGGAAAGATCATTAAGTACATTGTCCCGCTGCCTGTGTTCTGTCTGTTGATTCTCGCCATCAGAGGATTTATGATGGATGGAGCTATGGAAGGAATGGCCAAATTGTTCATTCCTGATCCGTCTGCTTTTTCGGATTCTACCCTTTGGGTGGATGCCATTGGACAGGTGTTCTATTCCATGTCGGTTGCTATGTCCATCATGTTTGCCTATGGCTCTTACCTTGACAACAAGAGTAATATTGCGGTGGACAGTATCATTATTGCTTTTGCCGATATGCTTGTCTCTGTTATTGCTTCTGTGGTTATGTTTACAACGATGGCCGGTGTGGGTATGCTTGATAATATGAGTTCAGAGGGTATCTCCACCGCGTTTGTTATCTATCCGCAGGCGATTGTTCAGCTGACAGATATTCCGTGGCTCAATGCGGCGTTCGGATATGTATTTTACTTTTGTCTGATGACGCTTGCCATTGACTCTCTTTTCTCTATTGTTGAGGGTGCATCTACCGCTATTGCCGATAAGTTTAAGCTCAACAGAAAGAAAACAACCATTTCGATTTGTATTATTGATGGTATTCTCGGCCTGTTTTTCATCACCGGAGCCGGCCTGGCCTGGCTGGATATCGTTGACAACTTTGTCAACAGCTATACGGTTATCCTCACCGGTGTTCTGGAGACTGTGGCCATGGGCTGGTTCTTCAAGACAAGCAAGTTGCTTGGACAGATCAACAGGAATACAGGAAAGTTTAAGATGCCGCAGTGGATTTACAATCTCTCCATCAAATATATTGCACCGGTGATACTTTCCGGTTTGTTTATATGGAATGTGGTATCCCTGTTTAGAAACGGCGGTATTTACGGTGCCGGCGCCGGTTATTCCATGGTTGCCAACATCATTGGCGGCTGGTTGATTGTAGCACTTTGTCTGACTTCCGGATTTATTATTAAGCTGATTGTCAAGGTAAAGGAAAAGAAAGGTTTTGTTGCCGATTGCCGCAGTTGGGATGAAATATCGGAAAATGAGGCTGAATAAAAAATGATAGCGTGATCCCCGCACATCTGTGCGGGGATTTGTATTTGGAAAATAAATGTCCCGATCTATGATTGTTATTCATAGATCGGGGCAACTGTTTGTAATCATTTTCTGGAAGAGAAACTTCCTACGGGGAACAATCAGTATTTTCTCCATGTTCTGCGGGAGAAAATCATAAGCATGGGGAAAATCTCCAGACGGCCGGCAAGCATATCAAAAATTAAAACCAGCTTCGAAAATATGCTGAACTCAGAAAAATTACCAATTGGTCCAACCATATCAAAGCCGGGACCGATGTTGTTAAAACATGCGGTAACGGCTGAAAAGCTGGTGGTAAAGGAGAAGCCGTCGATAGATATGGCGAGGAAACTGACAAGCATGATAATCACGTAAGCGGAAAGATAGGAGGCTGTTTTAGAGATAACATCTTCATCCAGAAAACCGTCATCGGTTTGAATGACCTCCACTTTCTGCGGGTTGAGTACTTTATGGATAGAGCGGCGCAGAGATTTGAGCAGAATAAGTGCACGGCCGCATTTGAAACCGCCTCCCGTACTGCCGGCACAGGCACCAATAAACATTAAAGCAAGCAGAATAGCTTTTGAAAAGCTAGGCCATAAATCGAAGTTAGCAGTGGCGAAACCAGTGGTTGTCATGATACTTGACACCTGAAAAGCCGAATGATGGAAGGCTTGCCAGAAAGTAGGATAGAAATCGCGGATATTGATCGAAATAAGAAGGGTACTCAAAAGCAGAATAGCAATATACATACGAAGCTCATTGTTGCGGATAAAACGACGGAAGTCGCCAAGAAGAAGAAGGTAATAACAACCAAAATTCACACCAAATAAAGCCATAAATACCGTACAGACACCTTGAAGATAGGGGGTGTAGCTGGCAATACTGTCATTATAGGTGCCAAATCCGCCGGTACCGGCAGTACCCATGGCGATACAGAGAGCTTCAAAAAAGGGCATACCACCAATTAGCAGGAAAATTAGGTTTAAAACAGTGAGAAGAATGTAAAGAAGATAAAGAATAGAAGCTGTTTGCCGCATTTTGGGAACAAGTTTGCCAACATTGGGTCCAGTACTCTCTGCTCGGAGGATATGGATTGTAAAACCACCTTTACCGCCCAGAGGGGCAATAGCAAGGAGAAATACCAGAACGCCCATTCCACCGAGCCAGTGGCTGAAGCTTCTCCAGTAGAGCAGACCACGCGAGATTACCTCAACGTCTGTTAAAATAGTGGCACCAGTAGTGGTGAAGCCGGAGACAATCTCAAACAGAGCATCAATAAAATGTGGAATTTCACCGGAAAAGCAAAAGGGAAGGCAGCCGAGGATACTGATAATGGTCCAACCAAGACCGACACAAACCATACCCTCGCGCTCATAAAAACCTTTTGAGGGTCTTTTTCTGCACAATAGCTGGAGAATGCCAACAATAGCAGTAGTAATGAGCATGGTATAGAGAAATGCAAACCCGGCGTGGCTGTCACCATCGGCAAAACAAAGAATGAGAGCCGGAAACATAAAAAGACCTTCGACGGCAAGCAGCATGGATATGTAATATCCCATCATTTTTAAATTCATGATAAAACCTCAGTCATCAAAGATATCGTTAAGTTGATAAATTAATGTATCGCCGGTGGAGACAATAACCACAATATCCCCTCTGTGAAAGCTGGAATTACCGTTGGGGATCTCTGTTCTTCCGGCGCGGGTAATACTGACAATCAGAACGTTCTTTTTGGTTTTGAGTGTTTTGAGGGGCTCGCCGCAATGGAGGGTATTGGCATCGACCGAAAACTCAGTGGCTTCGGCGTGACCGTCTGCAATGGTGTGCACAGAGAGTGCGGCACCGGTTTGATTACGCATAGCACGTACATAGCGGACAATGGAATTGGTGCACAAAGTGGTGGGGCAGACGACACTTCCAACAGGAAGATTGTGAATGATCTCATCACTGTAAACGTGGCTTATCTTGGTAATAATCTGAGGAACACCCAACGTATGACCGTAAAGCGAGATCATCATATTCATTTCATCCATGCCTGTAGCGGTAACGAGAGAATCAAACTTATCAATGCGTTCACTTTCCAGCGTGGCTTTATGGCTGGCGTCGCCATGGACAATTTCAATATTGGGAAGAAGCGTTGCCAAATGACGGCAGCGTTCATAGTCTTTCTCGATAATTTTAACGTAAATACCTGTTTTTTCTAACTGCTGAGCAAGATAATAACTGATGCCGCCGCCGCCAACGATCATAACACTGTCGGAACGCTTGGTAATGATACCAATATTTTTAAGCAGGAGTGCAAGGTTATTGGTGGGGGCAGTAACAAAGATTCTATCGTTTGCGCGGAGTATAAATTGTCCGTCTGGTACAAACGCAACCGAGCCACGGGCAACCATGCAGACAAGGACGCTGCATTTTATAATATTCCCAAGATCGGAAAGGGCAACATCACAGAGTTTGCTGTTGGGTTCAATTTTGAGCTCAACAATCTCAATTCTGCCTTTGGCAAAGCTGTCACGTTTTAAGAAACCGGGAAACTGCAGCAAACGGGCAATTTCGGCAGCGGCTTGCCGCTCCGGATTGACAATCATGGACAGAGCAAAGATCTCACGCATGGAGTAGATCTGTTCTGCATATTCCGGGTTACGGATACGGGCAATGGTGTGAAGGTTTGGATTCATGCGGTGCGCAGTGGCGCAGCAAAGCAGGTTGACTTCATCTGCTCCTGCAGCTGCAATGAGAAGATCGGCTTCTTTAATTCCGGCATGACGGAGAACCGACATGGAGGCGGCATTGCCTTCATAAACCATGACGTCACATAATTCTACGGTGGATTCAAGAATTTTGGGATTGGAGTCGATTAATGTAAGGTCATAGCCCTCAGCAGAGAGCTGACGTGTCAGAGTAGAACCTACTTTACCGTTTCCGGCTACTATTATGTTCACAAAAATTCCTCGCTTTGTAAGAAGATAAAAGAATAAATAGTATGTGTTTATTATATCATTTATATGAAAAAAATCAATATCTGAATGTTTTTGTGGGGGAAATGAGTGGTGATTAGTTGCATCAATATTCAAAAAAGTTGGGTCAATCGGTGGAGTCCAACATATGATGTATCGTGAAGCAGAATGAAAAGCTTCCATAGTGAAAGGAGAAGTGACATGGCAACATTTACAAACCAGGCAACACTGTCATATAACGGTGTTGCAACCAATTCTAACATTGTGGTTGGAGAGATACAGGAAGTCCTTGCGATTACCAAGACAGCTCTGGTTAATTCCTATTTTACCAATGACACCATAACCTATGTGGTAAGTGTTGTAAACAGCGGGACAACAGCTTTTACAACGCTGACTTTGACTGATGATCTGGGAGAATATACCCAGGATGAACGTACGCTGGTGCCGCTGACCTATATCGCCGATTCACTGAAATATTATATCAATGGTGTTCTTCAGCCGACTCCGACAGTATCAGCAGGAGCGCCGCTTACAGTCAGCGGCATCTCTGTTCCGGCTGGCGGCAATGCATTGATTATATATGAAGTAAAGGTAAACCAGTATGCACCCTTAGCAGCCAGTGGCAGCATTACCAATGAAGCAGAGCTTTCGGGAGGAGGGCTGACCGCAGCAATCGGTGATACAGAGACGGTTACGGCAGGAGAATCTGTTGAACTGACAATTGCCAAAGCACTCTCTCCCTCCAGAGTTCCCGAAAATGGCCAGGTAACCTATACCTTTACAATTACCAACACCGGGAATACAGCGGTACCGTTTGGCAGTGATATCGTTCTCAGCGATATTTTTGATCCGGTTCTCACCATAACCTCTGTCACCTTTGACGGTGTTGCATGGAGTGAACCGGCAAACTACACTTATAACGAAGCAACCGGAGAATTTGCCACAGTATCCGGCCAGATTACCGTTCCGGCAGCAAGCTATACGCAGGATGAAAACGGTGCATGGATTGTAGAGCCGGGAGTAAGCACCCTGGTTGTTGTAGGCACCATTTAACAGAATGGAAAAACACAGAGGAAAAGTTGAACAGAGCCGCAATGCGGCTCTGTTTTTATATAAATGACGTGATGAAAATCTCAAGACCGATGATAATGAGGATAATGCCGCCGATCAGCCCGGATTTATTAGAGAATTTGTTTCCAAATTTTTTGCCGATGTATACACCTGCTGTACAGATAAGCATGGTGACAAAAGAGATGATAAATGCAGAAACCAAAGCCATGCTGAAGTGATATTCTGCAATGGTAAAGCCGACAGAGAGTGCATCAATGGAAGTAGCGACACCCTGAACCAAAAGAGCAGCAAGGCCAATAGCTGGTTTCTCTTCGTCGCATTCGCAGCTGCCGTGACGGAAACAGTCGAAAATCATCTTTCCGCCGATGTAAAGGAGGAGGAGGAGGGAAATCCAGGGGATGAATTTTTCAAACATTTGAAAATAATGGACAAGCCTGGTGACGAAAAACCATCCGAGCAGCGGCATAAGCGCCTGGAAAAAAGCAAAAATTCCAGCAATGAAAAACATTCTTCTGCGTTTCATGCAGGGTTCGTTCAACCCGTTTGCAACAGAGACAGAGAAGGCATCCATAGCCAGACCAACGCCCAGAAGGGCACTGTTAAAAAAGAAGATAAAATTCCATTCCAAAAAATTACCCCCAAGCATGTGGTTTTGATGGAAATAAAAATAAGTATGACCACAAAGTCATACTTGAATCCCAATAAAAAGAACTCATGTATAAGCACAGCGGTTATACACATGAGTCTCGCAATTTGAAGCAAGCCAGGATAAAACCGGTATGTTGACTTGCTGCGCATAGAAGAGCGCTTGCTACTCCCTCACGAGCAGTATTTAATAATTATAGCACCGGATATACGGTTTGTCAATGTTGACGGGAAATAAATCTGAGATATGTGTTCCAATTGGAGATGTTTTGTGGTATACTCTAATAACAGATGATTTTGAGACAGGAGAGTAATATGAAAAAGTTATGGGAACTGTTTATCACCTTTGCTAAAGTCGGTGTCATGACTTTTGGTGGAGGCTATGCCATGTTGCCGATTTTGCAGCGTGAGATTGTGGATAATAAAAAATGGGTTACAGAAGAAGAGTTGATGGACTATTTTGCCATCGGTCAGTGTACACCGGGAATTATCGCTGTCAATACAGCAACCTTTGTTGGGAAAAAGATAAAAGGGATATTGGGTGGTATTATCGCCACATTGGGAATGGTGTTTCCGTCTCTTGTGATCATTTCGCTGCTTGCCGGAGTGATAGAAACCTTTTCACATATCGAATGGGTTCAGAATGCTTTTGGCGGCATCCGTATCTGCGTTTGCGTGCTGATCATCAATGCAGTGGTTAAGCTTTATAAAAAGGCAGCGGTGGATAAAATTACGCTGGTAATATTCATTCTTGTCACTTTGGGAAGTTACTTTATATCTGTCAGCCCGGTTATATTTGTTGTAGCTGCTGCAGTGATTGGTATTGCATTGAAAATGTGGGGAGGTAAAAAGAAATGATTTTTCTTAGACTTTTCTGGGAGTTCTTTAAAACAGGTCTTTTTGCCATCGGCGGCGGAATGGCGACGATTCCTTTCCTGTATGATATGTCCGATTCTATGGGATGGTTTACCCACAATGACCTTGCCAACATGATTGCAGTCAGTGAATCCACTCCCGGTCCGATTGGTATCAACATGGCTACTTATGTGGGATATATCACAGGGGGCGAAGTTGCCGGCATTCCAACTGCTGTTTTGGGCGGGTTGATTGCAACAATAGGTCTGATTACACCTTCTGTCATTATTATCATGCTGGTTGCCCTGGTGTTGGAGAGTTTCCGCAAAAATAAATATATGGATGCTGCATTTTACGGCTTGCGTCCTGCTTCAGCCGGTTTGATTGCCGCTGCTGGATTGAGTGTAACGGTGACAAACATTCTGCCGACTACCGATGCGGGACTACTGTTTAACTGGAAGGGACTGATACTGGGCATTATAATCTGGGTGTTCACCAACTTTGTCAAAAAGACCAAGAAGCTCCATCCCATTGTTTTTATTCTGGCTTCTGCCGTTGTGGGGATTATCTTCCCGATGGGATGATACAACAAATAAAATAGCTGAGACAGAAAAACGTCGGTTGTTCAAAACCGACGTTTTTTGATGATGATCTGTGTGGAAAAGCAAATGTGATTTTACAGAGGAGAGAGCGGCGCAAACCGGAATGAAATCATGAAAGAGAAGACTTTTACCCTGTCAGAAGCAAAGGGTTTGGGGAGCCTCGGTGAAGGAAGAGAAAACAGCGGTGACATGAGCAAGGCGGAAGACTTCTGTGTTGCCATCGCCGGGGAGATACATGCTCTTCAGGTGGGGATAGGCATCCAGCATGTGCTGTTGGGCTTCTATGCGGTCATCTTCCTGTACCGTAGCGGAAAGGCGCAGCCAGCGGGAGGAGTCAAAAGCGCACAGCTCAATTTGGGGATTGGCATGAAGCTGCCGGGAAACTTCTTTTTTCTTTCCGGTTTGGATGTAGAGGGCACCATCAAAAAGATCAATAGTGCCAAAGGGACGGACGCGCGGCTGATCGTGATCCACGGTGGCAAGGTAATAGGTTTGGCAGTTTTTCAAAAAATCATATACGGTATTGATTGCATCCATAGCAATGATCCTTTCCAGAATTTCTTGATCGGCAGGGCAGAAATCGTACTGGGGAATTTCTGCAGGAGTAATCCAGCGGATATCAACATGTTCCAGCTTCTGGGGGGTTCCCTCCGCAATAGCGGCATGGAAAAGCTTGAGGCAGACGGTGATGTCGGGATATTCATGGATTACTTCCATAAAGAGTTCTTTGACTGTAACAATAACGCCAAGCTCTTCCTGACATTCCCGGATAAGGGCCTGTTCGGCGGTTTCACCGGGTTCAAGTTTTCCGCCTACAAATTCCCAGAGAAGTCCGCGTTTTTTCTCCGGAGGACGTTGGCAGATCATAAATTTTTGTCCGTCCCAAATGAGAGCGGCAGCAACGGTTGTCATTTTGATCTTCCTCTTTATATGTTTTTTATTTTCGGGATTCAATGGGAATATCATAACACGAATAGGGGGAGAGGTCAAGAAAAAGAAAGTAGTTTGGCGGGAAAAGAGAGAAGAAAGCACGTCTCGGGACGTGCTTTCTGTGGTTATTCTCTGAATTTGTTGGGTGAAACACCGATGTTGTTTTTAAACATGCGGGAGAAACTGGAGGGATCCGGGAAGCCGGAGCGCTCTGCGATTTCTGTGATGGTGGCATCGGTGGTGAGCAGCAGTGTTTTGCTGAATTCAATCCGTTTGGCGGTGACGTATTCCTTATAGCCAATGCCGGTCTGTTCTTTGAAGATGCGGGAAAGCGAATAAATGGAGGTGCCGAACTCGTCCGAAAGCTTGACAAGGCTGAGGGAAGGATCGGTAAAGTTACTGTCTACATATTCCACAATGGACTGTGAAAAGTTGATGCGGACATCCTGCTTGCTCTGTGCAATCATGCTGCAGACCGAAGCTGCCGAAAAAGAGAGACGGTGCAAAAGCTCGGAGGAATTGTTAAAGTTGATCAGAGAGTTTTTCTCATCAGGGGTGAGATGGATATCCAGTTTGGTCAGCAGCTTGAAATATTCGCCAAGCAAATCAAAACCGAGGTAGCGTTCAATCATACAGGAAGAGTGGGAGAGAATATGAGTGGAGATGATATCCAGCTGTTCCTGTGCCTTTACACCTTCACCCTGACGGATATGCTGCAAAAATTTCATGGTTGCATCACGGAAAAGGTCGTCCGAGTTCTCCGGGTGGTTGAGCAGCTCTTCATATAGGATGACACAAAGGGTGCTGGCGGATTCCAGAGCGGAAAGAGAGCCAAGATAAGAGGTGCGGATTTCGCTCAGATTATTGACGGTAACACCGACACCGATACGGCAGTCGGCATCTCCTGTTTGCTGTAAAAGATGGTTGTGAAGAGTAACGGCAAAATGTCGTCGGCCATCGGTGGGAATTGCACCGGAACAGAGCAGCAGTGTGTAATTCTCGTGCAAAAGCCTTATGATATTGACGGTAATCCCCAATTGTTCTTTCAGAGTATCAGCAAGCATCTTCCGTTCGGAAAAATCAAGAGGACGTATTTTAGCAGCAATGATGCAGAAAGGTGGGGGACCAAAGGAGATGCTGATTTCGTTGAGTTTTTCCCCGGAAATATTTCGTCCGTCAATCAGGTTGATCAGCACAAAATCTGTCATGGCGTCGGTTTGCTCAAGAATGGTCCGGGACATGGTATCGTTTTCCTGCTGGAATTGTGTCAGTGCATATCCGATGGAATCCAGTTCACCACGGACAAGAGTGGGTTCCGGAAGGCGGCCGCTCTCTTTCAGCTGTTTTTTTACTTTGAAAATGGGGCTATAGTTGACATACACAACAATGACAAAGAGAAGGAGAAAAATTCCGCCTGTCCAGAGGAAGACATTGCCGAGATGGCTGTAAAGTTGGGTACGGGATTGCATGATCTCTTCTTCGGGGACAAGGATGAGAAAATTAAGAGAGGTTGTAAAGTCGGTACTTTTATAGGCACGGTATTCTGTATCGGCTGAGGTAAAGGCAAAAGCAGAGCAGAGAGGATCGCGGATATATTCCGCAAACCCCTTTGCGGCAGAGAGATTGCCGTACAGACCGTTGCTGTCGTAAATCAGAGTTTCGGCCCCGTCAAGAATCATCAGACCGTAGGTATCCTGATTAAAGGAGCCGAGGAAAGAGGTGTCAAAAGAAAGGCGGTCAACGATAAAAATGGCAGTGGCATAGTTGCGGACGGGGATGAGAAACAGAGATTTGGCACTGCGGTAATCGTTAATATCAAAGCTGGATAAAATGCTGTAAGGAGCGGTGGGCGTGTTCATAAGCTGGCGAAGTTGGTTTTCTCTCTCCAAATCGCCATTAAAGAAACGGGTGAGAAAGAATTCATACCCGTATTTTCCTCTGGATGAGAGAACATAGTTGGAGTTATGGAAATAGAGACACATCTCCTGAGAGGAAGAGACTCTTGTGTTGTAGTTTTCCATTTCCTCCACAGCAATGACAAAATTGTAGGGACGAATCTCCACCTCACTGCGGGAAATCAGTTTTTCATAATCCAGTTTGGCCACAGTGGCGCGCATATCATTGACCTGGTCCTGAAAGCTTCTGCACATGCTGGCAGCCATACTGTTATAATATTTTTCGTTTTGAGAAATCATCTCTTCGTAAGAATTGTTGATGAAAAGCCAGCCAAAGAGAAACAGGGGAAACAAAGCGGCGGTAAGAAAGGTGCTGACCAGCTTGAAAAGAAAAGAATGCTGCCCCCAAAGAGGTTTGTTTTTTGTGTTTTTGGTAGTGAGAATTTTTTTCATGTAGTTTTCTCCTGCCGGATATTCCCGGTCTAACACTGCAAAGCCGCCGTTCCCGGGAAACCTCGTTTATGATGCAGAAGAAACAAAAAATCTGCATAAAACAAGAGGATTTGCCGAAAGCAGCGTCTTTTATAGGTTGAGGTTTTAAAATGAATGGCTCTTAAAACCTTACATCAGGATGCGCCGGGGCGGAGAGACGAGTTTTCGCCTCTCCGCCTGACGTTTTACAGTAGAAACTTCACTTGGAAGATGAGCAGAAATTAGCCCTTGTAGTTCTCATAGTAATCGTGGAGGATGGTGTTGTATTCCTCAGCACCGAGAGCCTTGATCTCTTCGATGAAGGCATCGAACTCGTCGAGAGGACGAGCGCCGGTGATGAACTTCGCTTCCTCAGCAGATACATGGTCGTTGAGCATGGTGAGGTTTTCGGAGATCCAGTTGGTCTGTTCTTCGGTGTAGAAGTACATGGAGGGATAGCCGATTACCTGATACTGCGAAGCGTTTTGATAGAAGGTAGAACGCCACTGCCACTCAGTGGTACCATTGATGCTGTTTTCATAAGCAGTAATGGCAAGACCGCACTGGGTATAGAACCACTCGTCACCCATCATGAAGATAGCAGCGGAAGCCCAGGGCAGCATATACATGTTGCGCAGCTGAACGGAGCTCATGTCAGCAGGACGGAGCTGGTTGCCTTCGGTGTCGGTGAAAGAGAGGGTCTGGTAGGTGTCGCCGCCGGGATTGCCGGTGGTCCAAAGAACGTTTTCATCGTTGGGCTTTTCGATCGCAGACCAACCGATGTAGCTGCCTTCCCATCCTTCCATCTGGTCAGCGTCAGACCAGTTGGGGCCATAACCGGCCATGAGGGAGTGTTCAGCGGTATAGAAGATGTCAATCCAGCGGACAGCAACTTCAGGATACTCACAGTTGTCGGTGACAAAGAAAGTGGGAGAGTTAACATAAGTAGACTTATACCAAACGGGAGTTTCACCGGCTTCATCGGTCATGGGAATGATATAGGTGTAATCTTCCCAACCGCCTTCAGCAGTGTAATAACGCGGAGTAAGAGCCATAAAGCCGATGGTGCCCAGCTGACCTTTAGCAACAACTTCTTCATCGGTGAGGGTGAAGACGTCGGGATCGATCAGGCCTTCGGTGTAGAGCTTGTTGGCATAGGTGAGGTAATCCTTGAACTCGTCCTGAAGCGGGAAGTAGAAGGCTTCGTCACCCTTCAGAGCAGCACCGGGGGTAAGAGAACCGTTGGTAACAAGGCCGAGAGCGTTGAGGATAACGGCACGGTTGCCGCCGCTTTCCCACATACCGCCCCAGGGTACTTCGTTGTCGATGCCGTCGGCATTGACGTCACCCAGGTCTTTGAAGGCTTTGAGAACTTCATAGAACTCATCCAGGGTGGTGGGCATGTCAAGACCGGTCTGCTCAAGCCATACATGGTTGAGGTTGGCCTGTCCGCTGCCGAGATAGGTGGGAGCGATCTTAGCCAGAGCATAGATGTTGCCGTCCGGGCAGGTCATGTCAGACTTAGCTTCGGGGAACTCGTCAAAGCGGATCTTGAGGTTATCGGCATACTGATCGATGTAATCGTTCAGCGGGAGGAAGGTGCCTTCCATACCATAGCTGTAAATTTCGTTGGTGGAGAAGGCATCGGATACGAGGATGACGCCGGGATAGTCGCCGGTAGCCATCATGACAGGCTTACGCTCAGCAAAAGCGCTGTCGAGAACGGTGGTGAACTGCCAATCCACGTTGGTCTTACGCTCATAGTACTGCCAGAACCAGATTTCTTCGGGTTCTGCGGAGTCGGTGGTGAGGCGGACAAGGATATCCATCTCAACCGGCTCGTTGGTAACAGGCAGCATGGAAGAGGTGTTGATGAGGGAATCTTCGCCGTCATCAGCGGGTTCTTCGTCTTTGCTGTCTTCTGCGGGCTTCTCGTCCTTAGAGCTCTGCTCTTTGGATTCGCTGCCCTGGTCGTCAGTTGTTTCGTTGCTGCATCCTGCAAACATGGCCATAATCATGACCAGAGCGAGAAGCAGGCACAAAAACTTCTTCATGGGGTTTCCTCCTATAAAAATATTTTTATAAAACCGCTTGGAACGGTTATATAACATAAATATTGCCGGAAAAATGATAAGGTTTATCCTTTCAGCGCGCCGATCATGACACCTTTGACAAAGTGCTTCTGGACGAAGGGGTAGATGATAAGCATCGGCAGGCTGGCAATGATGATCAGTGCATATTTCATGGTGACGGCCAGCATCTGTTTGCGCATCATCTCCAGCATCTCATCCGGCGTGACAGAGTTGGGGTCAATGTTCTTCAACTGTTGGCTCTGTACCAGAATGGCGCGGAGAACCATCTGCAGGGGATAGAGGTTTCTGTCATTGAGATAGATCAGTGCACTGAAGTAGGAGTTCCAGTGACCAACTGCCACATAGAGGGAGATAACTGCAATAATGGCGCCGGAAAGAGGGAGAACAATTTTGAAGAAGATGGAAAACTCGTTGGCACCGTCGATCTTGGCGGCCTCATAGAGCTCATCGGGAATGTTGGACTGATAGAAGGTTCTGGCGATGATCATATTGTATACGCTCATGCCGGCAGGAATAATCAGTGCCCAACGGGTATCGATCATGCCCAGCTGACGGATGAGAATATAACCGGGAATCATACCGCCGCCAAAATACATGGTGAATACAAAGTATCCCATGATGGCGCCTTTGCCTTTAATGTTTTTACGGGACATGGCATAGGCGCAGGGGATGGTGAGAACCAACGCATAGAGGGTACCGATAACCGTATTGATAATGGAGTTGAGATAGCCGGTCCAGATCAGTTCTTCACTGATCATGTATTCATAGGAATCAAGAGTAAAGCCTTTGATGTAAAGAAAAATCTCACCGCGCAGGAATTTGTAAGGATCACTGAAAGAGACGATAACGGTATAATAAAGGGGATAGAGCATAATGACAACGATAAAGAGCATGATAAGCGTATTGACGATATCGAATATTCTGTCTGCTCTGGTCTCTTTAATCGAAGATTTTCTATGTACGGTTTTAACCGCGTGTTCCATAAATGCACCTCATTTTCTATAAGTGTTACGTTGAAGTTCGAATATCTTACCAGAGAGAGGTATCGCCGAGCTTCTTGGCTGCAGTATTGACAACTGCCAGTACAATGATGTTAACCACCGAGTTGAACAGACCGATTGCAGTGGTAAAGCTGTACTGTGCATCCAGAATACCCAGACGATATACATAAGTAGAGATAACGTCGGAGGTATCCATGTTCAGCTCGTTCTGGAGAAGAAGAATCTTTTCATAGCCGACACTGAGGAGAGAACCGCAGTTGAGGATGAGCAGGATAACAATGGTGGGGAGAATGCAGGGAAGGTCGATATACCAGATTTTCTGGATACGGTTGGCACCGTCGATGCGGGCAGCCTCAATAATCTGAGAGTCAACACCGGAAAGGGCTGCCAGATAGATGATACTTCCCCAACCGGCACCTTGCCAGACACCGGAGAAAACGTAGATGGTTCGGAACAGCTTGGGATCACTGATGAAGTCTTTGGCTTCTCCGCCAAGCATAACGGCGATCTGGTTGAAAATACCGGTATCACGCTTGAGGAAGAGAAGAATCAAACCGCAGACAGCAACGGTGGACATAAAGTGGGGAATATAGGTAAGCATCTGAACCGTGCGTTTGAAGGTCGGGTTCTTCATTTCATTGAGAAGGAAGGCCAGGAGGATGGGAACAGGGAAACCGGCAACGAGAGAATAAAGGCTGATGAGAAGAGTGTTGCGGAAAAGCTGCCAGAAGTTTGCGCCGGTGACAAAACGGATAAAGTGTTTGAGACCAACCCATTCACTTCCCCAGATACCCATTTTAAATTTGTAATCTCTGAATGCAATCTGAGCACCGTACATCGGATAATAGCAGAAGATCGCGATGAAGACGATGGCGGGAATCATCAGAAGATAAATTTGATAGTATTCTTTCATGTACTTCCAAAACGGATTGGCTCTTCGCACAGTTCCGGACGATGCGTAAGCCGATGTTTTGGGTTTTGTGTTTTTTGACATTGTAATAACCCCTTTTTCTTTTTTGTCAAAATAGATGAATAGATTGTTTAAATGTTAGCATGAGTTTTAAAAAATGTGAATAGCATTTTTTATTTTGGGTTTGACAATTTTTGCAAAAAGAGAAAAATATGGATGATTTAAATAAATGGTAGAAGTAGTTTTGTGTGATTACAAACAGAAGATGTGAATAAAATGTAATGAAAAATAAAAAGTGAAAACTTCTTTATGAAAATTATAAGACAAAATAAAAGAAGCCAGTCACTGAACAGACAGTGACTGGCTTCTGAAAACCATATATAATTTGTAGAAAACTTACATCAAAGCGTGTTTCTCTTAGTCTTTGCTCTTGGAGAGCATCACGTTGGTGAGAATACCAAGGATAAGAGCAGCAGCGATGGAGGTGATGGTAACAGCACCAAAGGAAACCGTCAGACCACCGATACCGGCGATCAGGATTACGGATGCGGTGAAGAGGTTTTTATTCTGGCTGAGGTCAACCTGCTGAAGCATCTTCAAACCGGAAACAGCAATGAATCCATAGAGGGCTACGCAGACGCCACCCATGACGCAGGAGGGAATGGAATCGATGAAAGCAACCAGCGGAGTGACAAAAGAGAGGAGCAGACAGCCGATAGCAGCTGCGGTGATGGTGAGGGAGGAGGCGTTTCCGGTGATGGCAACACAGGCAACGGATTCACCGTAAGTGGTGTTGGGGCATCCGCCGAAGAAAGCACCGCCGATGGAACCGATACCATCGCCGAGAAGGGTTCTGGCAAGACCGGGCTCTTCAAGAAGATCACGGTCGATGATGGTGGAGAGGTTCTTGTGGTCAGCAATATGCTCAGCGAAGACCACGAAGGCAACCGGAACATAAGCAGCAAAGATGGTCAGGATATAGGAACCGGTGAGCTCGTTGAAAGCGGTGAAAGCTTTAAGGAAGGTGAAATCGGGGACACTGAGGAAGGTCTTGATGGAGAAACCATCAGCGAGCATGTAGTTTGCAAATACGGAGAAGTCAATGACCTTGAGAGCATCGATGGAGCAGAGAGTGCCGATTACAGTAAAGATAGCGGCAAGAGCGTATCCTGCGAGGATGCCGAGAATAAAGGGGATCAACTTGGTCATCTTTTTACCGTATGTGGAGCAAAGCATGGTGACAGCCAGTGTGACCAGACCGCAGATCAGTGCAACATAGGGAGAAGCAAGCATAACTTCATCCACTTTTACATCGCCCTTGAGCAGGTCGCCAATAGCGTTTCCGGCCAGAGAAAGACCAATGATAGCAACGGTCGGACCGATAACAACGGCGGGCATGATCTTGGAGATCCATTTAACGCCGACGAATTTTACAACAACAGCAATGATGACATAGACAAGACCGGCGAAGCAGGCACCGATGATCAGGCCCAACCAACCGAGAGACATGGAAACACCGCCTGCAAATGCGGCAAACATAGAGTTAATAAATGCAAAAGAAGAACTGAGGAATACGGGGCTCTTTCTTCTGGTGAACAGCTGATAGATCAGTGTTCCGACACCGGCACCGAACATAGCAGCGGCAGGAGTGAGACCGTTTTGAACGATCATGGGAACTGCGATGGTTGCGGCCAGAACTGCCAGCATCTGCTGAATGGCAAATACAATAAGCTGGCCAGTTTTGGGCTTGTCTTCAACGTTAAAGGTAAGGCTCATGGTTTGGTTCCTCCATTTCTTTTTTAGTCTGAAAATGCACACAAAAAAATATCCGGAAGAAATTGCAGCACAAGAGAAGGCAATACATGTTTCTGCCGGCAGGCAACAGTGATTTTCAAACTGTAATTGTTATTATTATATTCCTGTTGTGAATACTTTGTCAAGAAAAAATGATAATGTTTTTAATATTTCGTCTTTTTTCGCCGCGGAAAGAAGCGAAAAGGGAATAAAATATCCCGTACCGGATGCTGCGCCGGAACGGGATAACAGTTTATGGTGAGAGAAGTGTTGCAACAATAATTTCAGGAGGATTGTTGATACGCAAAGGGAAAAGGCTGTTACCCAGTCCCCTGCTGACAACCATGGTAGTATTTCCGGAGGAATAGGTGCCGGAATCGTATTTTGGGAAAAATCCCTGCGCGGGAGCAAATAAACCACCAATCAGAGGAAGACGAAATTGTCCGCCGTGAACATGACCGCTGAAAACAAGGTCAATATCATGAGAAGCATAAGTATCAAACAGCTCAGGACGGTGACAGAGAACCATAGAATAGGTTTCTTCTGTGGGGAGATGTCTGTGTAAAAGGGTATCGATGACAGCAGATGGCATTTCTCCCGGAACAAAGGCAGGATCGCGGATTCCCGTCAGATTTATTGTATCGTATCCGCGGGACAACACAATATTTTTATTATCCAATACACTGACTCCCACAGAAGTCAGTGCCGACGTGAGATCAGTATAATTCTCAAGCCGTGATTCATGGTTTCCGCCGACATAAAAAACGGGAGCAATATCAGTGGCAGCTGTGGCAAAAGAAATCGCAATATCCATATTGGTACGGCGAGAATCCACAATGTCACCGGTGATGACAATGATATCGGGAGCAATCTCCTGAAGGCGGTTGAGCAGGCGGGTGTTATTGCGTCCGAATTCCGTGTTGTGAAGATCGGAAATATGGGCGATGCGAAAACCGGAGAAGGAATCGGGAAGACGCTCGCTGGTTACGGTTATTTCAGTAGTGGTGAGGGTGATGTTACCGTAAATGAGGAGAGCAACCAAAAGAACGGGAATGATGCAAAGTAAAATAAAAGGAAGCATCTTTTTCGATTTCAAAATAAAAAATTTCATTGTAAAAGGATGAAAGGGCGGCAGATGGATAAAAGTGATAACTATATTATAAAGAGAGATTTTGAATAAATCAATATCAGAAAAAATACAGTTTAAGAAAATAGAAAAGAGACAGCACAAACTGTCTCTTTTCTATGAATATGAAAAATCAAAGATTTTCAATGTCTTCCTGCTCAAGAATCTCAATGCCTTTGGAAACAAGAGCAGCACTGGCAGCAGCAGCATTTTCAACGCGGAAGATCATATAAGCATGGGCAGCACTTTTTCCGCCGAGGAATGCATACATATATTCAATATTGATATCTACCTCAGTGAGAACACGGAGAACCTGATTGAGTCCACCGGGAACATCCGGAAGAGCGACGCCGATAACAGCGGTGACGGAATGTACATATCCGGCATCTTTCAGGACGGTTGTGGTTTTGTAGGCATTATCAACAATGATACGGACAATACCAAAATCCTTGGTTTCAGCAAGAGACATGGCACGGATATCAATATTATTGGCAGCGAGCACATCGGTCATGGCATTGAGGGCGCCGGGACGGTTTTCTACAAATACAGAAATCTGTTTAATACTCATTCTGTTAACCTCCTTTAAATTTTACGCTTATCAATAACGCGGACGGCTTTACCTTCGCTTCGTACAATGGACTTGGGAGCAACAAGGGTAACCTTGGCAGAGAGTCCGAGCATAGAACGAAGATCATTAACCAGAACCTTCTGGCGGTGGTCAATTTCACCAAGATTATCGGTGAACATTTCAGGAGTCATCTCAACCTGAACTTCAAGAGTATCGGTGGATTTTACACGGTCGACAATAATCTGATAGTTGGCAGCATAGCCGTTGTTGAGAAGAACGGTCTCAATCTGAGAGGGGAATACGTTTACGCCGCGGATGATGAGCATGTCATCGGAACGTCCCATGGGTTTGCACATTTTAATATGGGTACGTCCACAGGAGCAGGGTTTGCTGGAGAGCATGCAGATATCGCGGGTACGATAACGGAGCAGCGGGAAGGCCTCTTTTGTAATGGAGGTAAATACCAACTCACCTTTGGAGCCTTCCGGCAGAACTTCGCCTGTTTCGGGATCGATAATTTCTGCGATAAAGTGGTCTTCGTTGATATGCATTCCGGTCTGCTCAGAGCATTCAAAAGAGACGCCAGGGCCGGAGAGCTCAGTAAGACCATAAATATCATAGGCTTTAATGCCAAGAGTGTTCTGAATATCCTGACGCATCTCTTCAGACCATGCTTCTGCGCCGAAGATACCGGCTTTCAGAGGAATCTGGTCGGGAGTGAGACCCATTTCTTTCATGGATTCACCCAGATATGCAGCATAAGAGGGAGTGCAGCAGAGAATGGTGGCGCTGAGATCCTGAATGAACATGATCTGGCGCTCGGTATTTCCGGACGAAGTGGGGATGGTCAGACAGCCGACTTTATGGGAACCACCGTTCAGACCGGGACCTCCGGTGAAAAGACCATAACCATAAGAAACCTGACAGACATCTTCCTTGGTGCCGCCGGCTGCCATGATAGCTCTTGCGCAGCAGTCTTCCCAGAGATCGATATCGTGCTGAGTATAGAAAGCAACAACGCGCTTACCGGTTGTTCCGGAGGTGGACTGAATGCGAACACACTCAGAGAGCGGCTTGGCAAGCAGACCATAAGGATAAGCTTCACGGAGATCAGCTTTGGTTACAAAGGGGAGTTTGTGGAGATCTTCAGTTCCTTTGATATCATCAGGAGTGAGACCGATAGCCTCCATTTTTTTACGGTAATAGGGGACGTTGTCCCAAATGTGCTTAACCTGTTTGACGAGACGTTCATCCTGCCATGCTTTGATTTGTTCCCGGCTGGCGGTTTCAATCTCGGGCTGATAATAGCGTTCCATAGAAAGACTCCTTGCTGTATAGAAATTTTTGTAGTTCCTAAAAAAACAAATTTTACTATTTGATAGTTTATCACTTTGGGGTGCGAAAGTCAATAAAAAACCAAAAAACACCTTAAGGTGTGGATGTTTAAACAATAAAAATAGAGGAAAAATGTATAATATTACAGGAGACTACAATAATGCCTCGAGGGAGGTTTTGGGACAATATCCGACAGTACGATTGGTGGCGGTGCCATTTTTGAAAATGATAACAGTGGGGACAGTGTCAACAGCATAACGCTCCGCCAAGGCCGGATTTTCATCGATATTGATTTTGCAGACCTTTATACTGCCTTGGTGTTCATCGGCAAATTCGGCGATGACAGGAGAAAGCATGCGGCAGGGAGCGCACCAGGGAGCCCAGAAATCCACAAGGACAGGAAGGGATGAGGAAAGAACCTCTGTCTCAAAATTTCCAGATGTCACAGTAAACACAGACATATGATACCTCCGGCCAATCAAAGCTCTTTATAATAGAGCAAACAGTGGCAAAAACCTTCAAAAGAGGGGTCTTTGATTTGATCGCGAAACTCTTTGCACATGCACTTGTTTTCTTCAGTACGGGCAAGACGGCAGGGACAATAACCGCCGGTTCGTTCCAGTCCTTCCTTTACGGCCTTGACGACCTCTTCATCAGGGTTGAGTATGATTTTCATGGATATTTCTCCTTATAAACCGCGTGATAAATTCATTTATCCGCGAATTTTCAGTGTTTTTAGGTATTGCTTCTGTTTGGGGGTGATGCGATAGCTTTCAACAGCTTTTTGGATTGTTTTGTTGTGTACCCATGGAGAAAGAAGATGTTGTTCCAGATAGGGGAGGACGTTGTCATATTGCTTGGCAAGCGCTGTTGCAAAATACCATGCAACCATCATTCTGATGTAGTACTCATCAGATTCCACAGAGGCAACAACAGCAGGATATTTTTTATCGAAATGATCATCCAGATAAAAGGTCATCAGCATTTCGATGCCGAAGCGCACCATATACGGGTATTCAGAAGATAACCATTTGACAGCCTGAAGATCCAGTTTGTCAAGATTCTTTTTAAACACCTTTGGGCGTATGGAGTCGCAGGTGGCCCAATTATCGACAAAAGGCAAAAATCGATCCAATGCGGAAACTGTAGAGGTATAGTCGGAAAAACGTTCAATAATCAGGCCGTGAAGGGTGTTTTCCTCATAATAATGATGAGGAAGATTGGAAAGAAAGGCACGGGTATCTTCCGGCAGAACAGCATTTTTTCCGGTCAGTTCTTTGGCAAGAGCACGCAGTGCAGGTAGCCGTACACCGATTACAGTATCGGAGGGAACGGTTGGAATTAGTTTTGCCTGAAAGTCACGGTAAGCAATATCCTGCAGAGAAAACAGACGGGAAAGAATAGTAGCTTCAGACATAGAGACCTCCTGATTATGGGAATGTCAATTACAATATCAGCTGAGATCAGTCATGTGTTCAGATGAGGCAACACCGGTTCTGATTTCTCCGTTTGCATTGAGTGCGGCAGATCCGAAAAGTTCGGGAGATTTGAGAATGCCGGCCGGTTTCAGCTGATATTCATAACACCAGAGGTCGCCTGCACTTCTCCAGGAGTTGGGGCTTTGATAAAAATATACACCGGGTGTATGGTGCAGCTGGGCAAAACCGTTTTGACGTGTGCCGTAAAGTTTGACGGTGAGTTCATGTTCACCAGGGGCTGCATCGAGGGTAAGTGTATAGGGGGAGAAGGCGATGTTGCCCTGATCCTTGCCGTCAAGGAAGACTTTGAGCAGACCGCCGCGATAACGGGGAATACGGACGGTAAAGTTTCCTTCCGTGCGGATATGCAGAGAATAACAGATATTGCCGGTGTAGAAAGGCAGTCCCTGCGTGGTAATATCCCCAAATCCGAGCTCTTTGACAGGTGGGATTATAACTTTTTGCGTTCCATTCACGCGGACTCCGAAATCACCGAGAAGATAGAAATATTCCAAATTGGTACGGCGACCGATGGGAACCGTGATGTCCAGAATATTTTCACCGGCAATGAGGTCCGGCAGTGCGATAGTGGTGATCGCTTTGTCCACATACCAGCCGACTGGAGAGGTGCAAACTGTTTTTCCGTTGAGAAGGACAGTGGTATGTTCTGCGTCCTCAAGCCCCAACATGGTGTCGCTGACAGCAATTTCAGAGGGAATGCGGAAACGGAGGGTAAGGGTATCTTGGGGATCTTCGGGTGCGAGAAGATAGGGTTGGACAACTTCCTTGCGGCGGACCGGAATATCCAGCTTGCGGCGGACGATGTTGTCGATCCGGAGCAGTTCATCTTCGGAGGAGAAAGGTGTGCCGTTAAAAGAATATTCTGCCATATCAAGCAGCAGCATATTGGGTTCATCGAGAGAAACAGGTACCTTACCGAAAACAATATCGGGGGAAGCTGCAGTCACGGTCGGACAAGCGGAATTATTTGCGGATTCTGCAGCGCCGGGAGTAAGGCGGAGAAGCATGCTTTCATGGATATACCATTGACGGGTAAGAATGGTGTTTCCGCCACGGTATTCTGCAGCAAGAGGAGAAATGGTGCCTGACATAGTATCATAAAGCTCCAATTTATACTCTCCTTTAAGAGTAAAACGCAGAATACCGGCATCATCTACATCAGGACAACCAGGATTTTTTCCGTTGCAGATAAACAGCCAGAGACAGTCGTTATCTTCCCGCAGCTGATAAATGACTCTGTTTTCGCGGGAACCGTCCGGACGGCGAATATCAATGAAACGCAGCGGCTCAAGTGCATTGAGTATGGCAGAGGAATCGTAAGGAATGTTTTCTGCGGAAAGATAAAGCTCTTTTACTGCATGGGAGGGCTTGGCATCCACATATTCGGGGCAGGCGCCGAGGAAAAGAACTTTTCCTCCCTTATTGCTGAATCGGGTAAGAATATCGATTGTAGTGGAACGAATGGTGGTGAGCGGAGGAACAACAACCGCATCGTAGGTCATCTGACCTACAGAAAGAGAAGAACCGATTTCACCACAGAGAACAGGCAGCTCTGCCTCGCAGAGATAATCAAAATCGATGCCGCCGAAAAGGAGCAGCTCAGCAAGTCCGCTGAACTGGGCTTCCATCTGCTGACGCACGGCGGCGGTTTGATCAGAAGGGCCCCAGTGCATCCAGTAGCTTTCGATGGGATGGATAACAGCAACGCGTACTTTGGCTTTTCCGCGGGTAAGTGCTGTGTTGAGGCGGGCAAAATGATTTTCAATCATGGAAAACTGATCCCACCAGGGGGACTGATAGTTGATGGAAGCGGGATAATCCCGTTTGGCTTCACCTTTCATGGTTGTCCATGCAAGGTGAGGGACGCGAACGGTAACACCGAGTGCCGCCTGCCAGTCTCCCTGCAGCTTATATCCTCTGAAATCATAGTCCCAGCCGGTGACGCCATAAAGCTCGGAAAGCATGGCCTCAGAACCGTTTTGATGTACCATGGATTGGGTTTGTTTGGCTGTGGTGTATTCGTGGAAATCGCAGAGCATATCAATGCCGGGGATACCGAAAGAACGGTAGCAGCGCATAGCATCGCCTACAGCGATTGTCTGGTCGGAGAGTGTGGGTTCTCCCATCACATGGCCGGTAAGTGCAATACCATGTTCTTTGCACCAGTCACCGATCTGGTTGCAGTAAGATGCGACAAAAAGGTTGGTCAGCAAATTCTGAAATCGCCAGCGGGTGGGTGAGAGCTTGCCGTCGGGAATTTCCCAAAGAAGTTCAGGGACAACATCGAGAAGATCTTCCCCATAGGCTTCTTTGTAAAGTTCGGGCAGTCTGGTGGTCCAGGGCATAAAAACATCTTTTTGCTCAGAAGCAAAACTGAGTGTGTTTTTCTGGGTAAACTGGGGTTCGTCTGTAAAGATGGAGGGGACTGTTTTACCGAACTCATGGCCGATGCTATTGTAGTAGATATCATGGGTGTTGCGGATAAATTCTTTGACCGCATCGGGATTGAGTGTGTCTACATAAGCCTGATTGTTAAACCATGGATCGGCAGTAGCATATTCCATATAGGCATACCATTTGGTGCCTTTGGCTTCCGTATTTTCATCAATACGGGAAGCACCGGCAAGGGTACCATCCTCATTGAGCAGGATATCATAGACAGCAAGCAGTTCACCGTTATCCTGGCGGATGCATTCCTGACCGCGGCCCGGCTCGGGTCGGGTGCTGCGGTGAGGACGGTCAGGGGTATAGGGAGAGGTGGTAAGCAGCAGTGATTTTCTGGCGTTCTGCGGTTTGCCTTCGGTGACACGTCCGCCGGCAGTGCCGGAGGGCCAACGGTCTTCGTCGTAGAGCCAGGCGAGCATATCTTCTTCCTTGGCGGTATCAATGCAGAAGCGGATAAAATCCAGAAATTCTTCGGTGAGATAGGGGGTGTCCATACCGGTGCGGACATGCATATGGAAACCGCCGAGTCCCATCTTTTTAAATATCTTTATCTGATCCAGCAGAACTTCTTTGGAAAGTTTACCGTTCCAGGCCCAGAAGGGAGTTCCGCGGTATTCACTGGTTGGATTTTGAAACAGTTCCGGAGAAAGCTGTTGTTCCTGATTTTTGGGGTAAAGCATCTATAGGTTCTCCTTTCGGATATTGTCATCAATATAAGTATATAAAATATGTGTCGTTGAGTCAAGGCGGGATTTTTAAACGAGCGGGAAGTGGTCAGATTATTTTTGAAAGATGGGAAGGAGAAGAAAATGCCGATTCACAGAAGGAGTCGGTGACAATACCGTCAATGTTATCGACAGAACAGACGGTAAAGGTGGATGTGTGGCGGAATTTAGTATTGTCGCAAAGATAAAAAGCCTTTTCGGTATTTTGCAGTGCCACACGGCGCAGATGTGTTTCCGGTTCGTTTAAGTCGGTGATGATTCCATTTCCCGAAACAGCACGGGAAGAGAAGAACATCAGAGAAGAGTGGAAAGTGCGGCAGGTGTTTTCAGCGATAGAACCTGTCAGAACTGGTTCATTGGAAATACGAAAAATCCCACCGGTGGAGTAGACGGTAGCATTGGTATTTTCCAGCAGCAGGTCAGAGAGTTTGGTGCTGTTGGTGAGAATAGTGAGATTCTTCTTTTCGGAGAGAAATTCGGGGAGAAACAGACAGGTGGTGGAGCCATCAATAAAAAGGACATCTCCGTCAGAGACAAGGGCGGCGGCTTTGCGGCAAATGGCGCGTTTGGCAACACTGTTTTCCTGCAGACGCATTAAAAAAGGGGTGAGTGTGTTGGGATTGTCTACCGCATAAACGCCGCCGTGGCTTCTTATTACCAGCCCCTGAGTTTCCAATACGGCAAGATCACGGCGAATACTGGATTGACTGATGTAGAGTGCTTCCGACAGATATTTTACGGTTACGTAATGGTAGCGGCGCAGGATATCGAGAATTTCTTCTTTTCGGATTGCTTTCGGCATAGTATCCCTTCCTGAATTAAAAAAATGATTGAATATTTTGCGCATTTTTCGATTTATTAGCCAAAGATTGCGCATTTTAAGCGTCGTTGCTATAATGGTATCACAGCATTTTTCCAAAGTCAATGTAAAGGAGAAGAAGAATGGATTTTTTAAAACGGATTGATAATTACAAAGAGCGGTTGAAGGTTGCGGTGGATAATATTGATCCAATCATATTGAATGAAATGATTAACAAAATCCTTCAGGCAAGAGATGAGCAAAAGCAAATCTTTTTTATGGGAAACGGCGGCAGCGGTGCCAGTGCTTCCCACATTGTTGGAGATTTAAATAAGGGGTTAAGTTTAGGAAAAACCTGCGGAAAAAGATATCGCAGCATCAGCCTGGTAGATAATTCTCCAACGCTGCTTAGTCTGGCCAACGATGTATCCTATGATGATATTTTTGTGGAGCAGCTGAAAAATTTTCTGAATGAGGGTGACCTTGTCATAGGGATATCGGGCAGCGGTAATTCCGAAAATATTCTGCGCGCCGTCCGATATGCAAAGGAACGGGGAAATACCGTGATCGGGCTGACAGGATTCAGCGGCGGAAAACTGAAAGAAGAGGCAGATATCTCGCTGCATATTCCTGTTGATGACATGCAGATTGCCGAAGATGCGCATATGATGATTGGGCATATGATTTTTTCGGTATTATATCATACCGATTGCTGAAAATATGGGATATCAAAAAGAACCAATGCATTATGGTGCATTGGTTCTTTTTGATGAGGAAGATGTCAACGTAGAAGAGTGTGTTTCTGACGGTATTCAGAAGGAGAAAAACCGTTTTTCTTTTTAAAACAGGAGGTGAAATTAACCGGACTGTGAAAACCTAAATGATAGGCAATTTCTGAAATACGGTCATCTGTTGAAATAAGCAATTGTTCAGCTACGGTCATGCGCAGGTTGAGAACGTATTGGTGCAGGGAGATGCCGTAAGCGGCGGTAAAGATACGGTTAATGTAGTAGGGATGATAGTTGAAAACAGAAGAGAGAAAACTGCTGGAAAGATTTTTTGTGTAGTTTTCTTTGATATATTTCAGTATCAGTTCAGCTTTATCATCAACACGGCCAAACTCAGTAAAGGTGTTTTTGCGCCGAAGAAGGTCCAAAAGAAAGCTTTTTAGCAGGGTGGAAGTTTTTTCTGCATAAAAAGGAGCTTGTGTCAGATGCTCATCGAGGATAACCAGGAGCGATGCGTATAGGTCGGGGCAGGCGTTCAAAAGGAACGGATCATTCAGTTCGGGAGCATCTGAAAAAAGAAGGGGAGCGGGAACTGAAGGAGGGGAAACAGAATCGACAGGAATTACAGGGAGTGGGTGAACTTGTTTGCTGTTTTCAAAGGTATAGTCGAAACAGAGTTGGATAACTTCGGTCGGTTCGTTGGTATGAATTTGATAAACAGTACCTGCCTGCCAGATCATCAGAGAACCGGGAGAGAAAGGAAACAGAATGCCATTGAGTGAAACGGTTCCACTGCCGCTGATAATATAAAAAAGACGGTGATCGGAAGAGGTGAGCCTGCAGCTGTCGGAGGGGAGAGACATCCTGACAGAGACTCTGAGAAACGGTGTTATATGAGCGAGCAGCATAAGCTTACCTCCGGATGGACAGTATGGTTGCAGATCAGAAAGAAATTTCACAGAATACAATTTTTTTACGGTTCCATGTATACACGGCATAAGCCGTGCTGCCGTGGGTGATAACAGAAGGATAGGAGTATTCTCCCTGTTCTGTTTCAAGGTCCAACAGTTTCCGGAAGGTGATGCCGTTGTCTTCAGAAACAAAAAGGGAAAGCGGATAACGGGCTCCCCAATCAGCGGAAACAGGATTACAGACAAGCAGTAGCGTGCCGTTAGAAAGCATGGCGCAATCAAGGCCGCTGTTGTTGTTGGGCAGATCAATGGGGGAGGCGACAGACCAACTGTCACCGAAGTTTTCAGAATCGCTGCGGTAGATACAGCCTCTGTTGGTACGCATCATAGCATGAACATGACCGTCAGAGGATTCCCAAAGGGCGGGCTGAATCATATTCAGAGTATCAGGAGCTGAATCCAGAACGGGAATGGGGCATTTCCGCCAATTTATCATATCATCGGTGATGTCTATGAAAGCACGCCAGGGGCCGCGCTCAACAGATGCCGGAGCAAGAAGACGGCCGTTGGAAAGTCGGATTGGTTTGTTTTTTACCGGACCGCGTCCGCCACTTTCATCTCCGGGAACCAACTCCCGGGCAGCAGACCAGCTTTTGCCGCCATCGTTTGAAGTCATATACATCGTTTTCCAGTCGGGAATACGATGTCCGATTTTATAGTAAAGAGTCAGAGTATCTTCTGCAGTCTGAAAGAGGACGGGATTCCAGTGGGGGATATTCTGTTCGGTTGTAACAGCGACAGGCGCAGACCAACAGCCATTTTCCAGGCGGCTGCACCAGATCATGACATCGTTTTTGGATTCTTTTGTCCCTGCAAACCAGGCGGCAACAAAAGTACCGTCAGACAGCCGGACAAGGGTAGAGGCATGACATTCGGGAGTAGGAGTAGGATCATCAAAGATGAAATTTTTGGTAATGATCGGCAGGTGATTCATAAGAAACTCCTCGCAGTCGTTATAGAAAAAAGATAAAAGAAACTATTTTTAACTATTATAGCACAGGAAAATCCGAATTTCAATGTAAAGAAAAGCTTGCGCGTTCTCTTAAGAAAACGCGCAAGCTGATAAACAATGGGGAATTATTTGTAAAGAGGTCCATAGGCCTGGCAGGCACGATAATCCTGACCTTCTTTGTCCATTCCGAAGGCATTCCATACAGAGGGTCTGAAGATTTTGTCTTCAGGGACGTTGTGCATGCAGACAGGAATTCTGAGCATGGAGCAGAAGGTGATGAGGTCTGCACCGATGTGACCATAGCTGATGGCACCGTGGTTGGCACCCCAGTTGTTCATGACATCGTAAGCGGTCTTGAAGGGGCTGCCTTCCTTACCGTCGCAGCGGGGAGCAAACCAAGTGCAGGGCCAGGTGGGGTTAGTTCTCTCCATGAGAGTATCGGAAACTTCGTCGGGGAGTTTAACGGTCCAGCCTTCAGCAATCTGGAGAACGGGTCCGAGATTCTTGACAAGGTTCAGACGGATCATGGTAACAGGCATTTCTGCACGGGTGGTGAAGTGGCTGGAGAAGCCGCCGCCACGGAAGTTATCAAAACCGGCCTCGCACCATACGGTAGCGTCGGTCATCTTCTTGATATCTTCGTCGGTTACTTCCCACCATTTCTTCATGATGGCATTGCCGTTTTCATCGGTGCATTCGCCGCAGGCATCCAGGCAGGCAGCGCCGGAGTTGAGCAGGTGGATAATACCGCCGTTCTCTTTTGCTTTGCCTTCCAGATCATAACCGGTAACGCGCTTGGTAGCCTCGGGGGACCAATAGGTGCGAACATCGGCAAAGATCTGGGCGCGGTGAGTGAGCAGACGCATAAACAGCATACCAAGACCGTTGAGAACATCGTTTTCAGTGGAGAGAGTATACGGCTCACGGGCGCCTTCATAGTCGAAGGTGGAGCTGAGCAGCGCCTCGGGATAGTCGCAGTTGGGCCAATGGTCGGTCCACTGTCTCTGCCCCTGGAAACCGCCGGCAATGGCGTTATGACCAAGCCTTTCTTCCTCAAATGCATCGGGAAGGTTCGGGTTGCCGGCCATCAGGTCTTTGATGATGCAGTACATCTTTACAGTGAACTCCCACTGTTTTTCTTTCTGCTCATCGGAGAAGCGGACAAATTCGGGGTTATCATCGCGGCCCATCTTGCAGTGTTCTTTGGTCCAGGCAAGAGCCTTCTGATATTCGTCTTCGTTGTAGATGCCTTCTTCCATGCGGCGGAGAATTTCTACTTCGTCAACGGATTCCACTCTCATGCCGAGATAGGATTCCACAAAGTCCTGATCCATAATGGAGCCGCCGATACCCATACACTGGGAACCAATCTGAAGATAGGATTTGCCTCTCATGGTGGCAACAGCAAGAGCTGCGCGACCAAAGCGCAGGAGTTTTTCTTTTACGTCTTCAGGAATAGTGGATACCTGATCGCGGTCCTGAACTTCGTGTCCGTAAATGCCGAATGCGGGAAGGCCTTTCTGAGCATGAGAAGCCAGAACAGCTGCGAGATAAACAGCACCGGGTCTCTCAGTACCGTTAAAGCCCCATACGCCCTTAATGGTGTTGGGATCCATATCCATGGTTTCGGAGCCATAGCACCAGCAGGGAGTAACGGACAGGGTGATGTCAACGCCTTCTCTCTTGAACTGGTCTGCGCAGGCGGCAGCCTCGGGCACACGGCCGATGCTCTTGTTTGCAATTACTACCTTAACGGGATCACCGTTGGAATAATTGAGGTTTTCTTCAAACAATTTTTTTGCAGCCAAAGCAAGTTCCATGGTCTGACCTTCCAGACTATCACGGAGCTTTAGAGGTCCGCAGCGGCCGTCAATGATGGGACGGATGCCGATAACAGGGTATTTGCCGACATATCTGTTTTCTGCCATTTTGATTTCCTCCTTATCAATCTATGATTAAGTTGAAAAAATTGCTGTTAATATAATTATAATACTTGATATTTATGAAATACTTGTATTATAATGGATAATAATATAATAATATTCAGAAAGGGAGAGGTTGATGGGGTATAATGAACTGAAACAGCACGGAACAGAAGATTTTCCCATTGAGCTTTACCATATTGATAAAACGCACACACGTTATGAAATGGCGGCACACTGGCACAGCGAGTTTGAAATTATACGTGTGCTGGAAGGCGTTTTGAATGTACGTCTCAATAACAATTCCTATACAGTCACAAAAAATGAGACGGTTTTTGTCAATTCGGAGACACTGCATCAGGCATATCCGGAGGATTGTGTGTATGAATGTATCGTGTTCAGGCTGGATATGATACATTCCCTGAATATTGATTCTACTTTTTTCATTGATTGTGTAAGAAACCGTGAATTGATTATTGATGAGTATCATGCCGACAGATATCCCAGTATTACAGCAGCAGTAAAAGAACTTTTTGAAACAATGGCAACCGATTCTGCCGGCAGCAAGTTGAAAATTCTGGGGGCTTTGTTGAAGCTGTTCGGAGAAATTGCAGATATCAACTGGTATCATTCAGGGGATAACGTATCGCTCACCACTGAGAAAAACATGTTGAAACTGAAAACGGTTCTTTCTTTTATGCGGAGCCATTATGATGTGCCGATTTCTTTGGAGGAGATGGCTTATGCGGCTGGAATGTCATCCAAATATTTCTGCCATTTTTTCAAGGAAATGACGACCAAGACGCCGGTGGAGTACCTCAATCTTTACAGGATAGAAAAGGCATCCGGCAAACTGATCAGAACGGAGATGAGTGTAACGGAGATTGCTTTGTCCTGCGGATTCAATGATCTCAGTTATTTTATCAAAACATTTAAACAGATCAAAGGGAGTACCCCTGCCCAGTATAGACGGAGAGCATTGCAGTAAGAGCGGATATAGAATTTTATAAAAAACAAAGCCGACGGGAATCAATCCGGTCGGCAGAGAAAATGCTTATTTAGTAGATACACAGAGGGTGGTTCCCATCCATTGCAGAACTTCATTTTGAAAAGGAAATACATCCGTGTCAGGGGCAGGCAGTTCCCCATAGATTTTCCTCGTCTCTGTGCAGGAATAGCCAACACGGCTGCAGAGGTTCTGCCAAGAGGGAAGGTCGTAGAGTTCGCCGCAGAATGAAGTGAAATCAGGAATGGTATGGCAAAGCTCCAGCCATTTTCGGGTGTTGGCAGAATTGTGGTCTTCAAGAAGACTCATATTGTATACAGCAGTTCCGTCCGGCTTCAGTATACGGTAGCCTTCACGGAAGCCATCCAGCATTTTCAATTGCATACTCTCAAAACCGGCATGTGAGACAACCATATCAACGGTGTGATCTGCAAAAGGTAAACAGGAGCAATCACAGGCAAGACAGACCAGATCAACATAGGGATTGACCAGTTCTTCGCTGAAATAACGCTTGTTGTATTTCAAAACGCGGTGAGAAAGATCGGTCATAATGACAAGACAGGGCCAGTTGATGCGCTGAAGATCATACTTGAGTCCGGAACCGGTCCCGCTGGCAATATCAAGGATCACACGCGGACGGCGCTTTTTCAGTTCCTGCCAGCGTGCTTCGCTGCAGGAAACGCTTCCCTGATGGTAACGAGGATTGCCGGGAGCATGTTGTTCCCGGAGATAGTAATCGTAGTTTTTGAAAAACTGAGACCACATTTCACCGGGAATTTCCCGTGAACCGAAGTCCACCACACCATCAATAACGGGATAATGGTGACTGTTTTTGCAGGAAAAATAAATTTCCTGGTTTTCCTGTGTATATAGTGAAAGATTCCCGCCACATATGGGGCAGCAAAGCAGGTTGGCAACGCGGCACAAACCCGGCTCAACATCGCCAAGCATCTCTCCGAATACTTTGGCAAAATAGGGGGCGAGTTCCCGCAGCGTGTGCTTTGTCAGAGCTTCCGGTGGAATGAAAGTTGTTTTTACAAGCTGTTCATCCTGTTTTTCCAGAGCGGCAGACAGCGACAGGCGAAGGTTCCCTTTGCCAAACTCTCTGGCAAGATTGCAGAGCTCGGTATCAGAACAATAAGGAGCAAGACTTTCCAGAAGTGATCGGCTTTCATTATCGTGAATTAGTGCTGTTGCGTTGGATGGAAGGCTGGTTTGTTCGGATTTGGGTTCAAAGGAGAGGGAGGTATCTGCAATGCAGTCAATGGTAGTATTGAAAAGCCAGGCCAGTTCGCGAAATAAATCAATATCCGGAAGATTTTTGCCGCTTTCCCATTTGCTGACAGCCTGAGGACTGATTCCCAGTTTTTCTGCCAGTCCGGCCTGAGATAATCCGGCTTTTTTTCTGAGTGCTGCAATACGGATTCCAATCTGTTCACGGTCGATCATTGTCGTTCCTCCTTGTTTTTTGTAATTTTATTATAACGACCGGAAACGAAAAAACAATAATGAGAAAGTTGGAGTGGAAAAGTGCTAATTATACCGGAGGTTGAGAAAAAAGAGCAACCGCTGCCAAAGCAGCGGTTGCTGAGTTTTGCAAAGAATTATTTTCCTGCGTAAGCCATTTCCATCAGTTTGGTCAGATTTTTTGCTTCCTGAATGCCGCAGCCCGGAAGAATGCTGCCAGTGCAGAACTGTACCAGCGGGGAAGGAAGTGCTTCTTCCATAGGAACGATAACGGTTTCCTTAGTTTCGGCAGTCCATTTTTCAACCTTATCTCCGGCATAGAGGGCACGGCCCTGTTCGCCGCAAATTTCCAGTGTGAGGGGATAACCGGTAGAGTCAAAACCGGTTTCATTAATGGCGATGCAGCCGTTGGCATACTGCATAACGGTGACAGCGTTGTCTTCCACACCGTCACTGTTCAGAACCTTTACGTCTTCGCGGTCGCAGGCGATGGTGAAAACGGACTTAGCTGCCATGGGCATACCACAGAACCAGTCAGAAAGATACATGCCGTGGGCACCGAGATCAATCATAGCGCCGCCGCCGCATTCTTTTGCATTGTAGAAATGGAGCGGAAGCCAGTTGGCGGTGCTGCCGTTGTGAACGTTGCGGCAGCGGAAAAAATTGATTTTGCCGAGCTCTCCGCTGTCGGCAATCTTTTTAAGGGTCTGAGCGCCGGCACCGTATTTGTGGGGATAGGAAATGACAAAGCGAACACCGCTCTTGTTGACGGCGGCTTCGATTTTCTCACATTCTTCGGTGGTGAGGGCGAGAACCTTTTCGGTGAAGATGTCGATGCCTGCCTCTGCCAGACGAACAATGATATCGGCATGGGTATCGGTGGAGGTGCAAACGATAGCAGCATCGGCACCGCTGTTCAGCATTTCATCAACGGTGACAAACTCAGGGAGATTGTATTTGGCACAGAACTCTTTGCGCCAGGTTTCGTTGGGCTCGTATACGCCGATCACATCGGTGTATTCAGCAGCGGTTTTGTAGTAACCTTCTGCATGGACATGCCACAATCCGCAGATGATGGTTTTCATTCAAAATACACCGGCTTTCCTGTCTTGCTGGAGGTATAGATAGCCTCAAGAATCTGGGAAACGACCAGAGCCTGCTCGGGCAAAACAACGGGATCAGTATCCTCTACGATGCACTTGATCCAGTTGATGGCTTCGGTGAGGGCAGGAGTTTCGGCAGCACCGTCATAGAAAGCGACACCGCCGGCAGCGGTATTGACTTCAGTCTGAACCTGACGTCCCAGTTCAACCTTGTTGATAAGCAGTTTATCGTTTTTGATCTGCAGTCCGGCGCGGCTGCCGCAGAGAACGCAGCTGCCTTCCGCAATGGGTTCGGCAGTGTTCAGTGCCCAACTGGTTTCCAGCATGATGGTAGCGCCGTTTTTCATGATGATCATAGCGCAGGCTGCTTCTTCCAGGGGAGTGGTGCTGACGCCATTATCGCCCCAGATGTTGCCGGCTTCGGGATGCTCCAGTTTCTTATGGGTTTTGCCCAGAACAACAGAGGGCTCATAGTTGTTCATCAGATAAAGGGTCAGGTCGAGAGAGTGAGTGGCAATATCGATGATGGGGCCACCGCCCTGTGCTTCTTCATCGAGGAATACGCCCCAGTTAGGAGTACCTCTGCGGCGGGTAGCGAGGCAGTTGGCATAGTAGATTTCGCCCAGTGCGTCGGTGTCGATATAAGCTTTGGCATAGCGGCTCTGGGGTTTCTGGCGGTGCTGGTAACCGATAGTCAGTTTTTTGCCGGTAGCTTTGGCGGCATCAACCATGCGCTGAGCATCGGCAGCAGTTTTGGCCATGGGCTTTTCGCACATAACGTGTTTGCCGGCATAGAGAGAATCAACAGTGATATCGGCATGCTCACGGTTGGGGGTGAGAACATGGACAACTTCAATGGACTCATCTTTCAGCAGCTCTTTATAGTCGGTGTAGACTTTGGCATCGGGAGTACCGAATTTGGCGGCAGCTTTCTGGGCGCGTTCTTCGATCAGATCGCAGAAGGCAACTATTTCTACATTGGGGATGGCATGCAGAGAAGGCATATGCTTTCCGTTGGCGATACCGCCGCAGCCGATAATACCGACTTTTACAATTCTATCCATGATATAGTCTCCTTTCTTCCGCGTGCGTTGATTAAAAATATACGCTTTTGCGGTACGGCATCCATCATTTTTTTCAGCCGTTAAAAAAAGGATAGCATTTTGGTAAAAATAATGCTATAATCGAATCACCCTATAATATCAATTTTTTGTCATTTGAGGAATAAACAATGAGTGACTATTATATAGAAAAAGAAAACCGAAAGATGGAGCAGGATGGGATTGAATTTTTTGAACAGTTTTTTCCAACGCTCCAAAGCAATGTTCCGCCGCACATACACAATGCCGTGGAGATGCTCTTCATTGTGAAGGGGGACTTTCGCGTGTTTTCGGGCGATGAAGAGTATCTGGTGAAGGAGGGCGGAGCCGTTCTCTTCCGATCCAGCACCATACACCGTGTTTATCCGCTGAATGCCGGCAACCGATATTATGTCCTGAAGCTGAAACCGTCGTTTATTGTGGATTTCTCATCCAAAGAGCATGGCGCTTCCTATCTTTTGAGTCTTGCTCTTCATAATGAAAATGCAAAGACGGTATGGACGGAAGAGGAGTGCCGCTGTAACGGAATAAATGCCTCTGTTACAAGATTGTTTGAGGAAGCAGCAGAAAACAATTATTGTTCGGATATAGCAGTGCGGATTTGTGCAGCGGAGATTATTCTGGCGCTGCTGCGGGATACCGAAAAACAAAATAACCGGCAGAGAGAGATTGTACAGAATGAAAACCTGATTCGGCGCATCTATGATGCTGTCATGTATATCAACAGACACTATGCGGAGGAAATTACTGCGGAGAGCTGCAGTAATCATGTTTTTTTGAGTTACAGTTATTTTTCGCGCAATTTCAAACAAATTACCGGGAGAACTTTTCGGGATTATCTCATGATGACACGGATCAATCATGCGGAAAAGGCGTTGGTTTCCAGCGAAAAACCAATTACCGAAATTGCTTCCGATTGTGGTTTTAACAGTGTTTCTTATTTTATTGCCATGTATAAAAAATTGAAAGGGATAACACCGTCAACGTTTAGAAATATAATGAAGGGATAGAGAAAAGAGTACGGCATTTTGTTGTCTAAAAGAATACTTTGTGGTACAATAAAAAATGATTTGTTCTGAGGTATTGTTGGGATACGAGGAGAAGAGGTATAACATCATGGATGAACGAAAAGATATGGTAGTTTCACAGGGAGAAGAGGAAATATATATAAAAGCCCGTACAGCAATGGGGGCGGCACATACGGAAGAAACCTATCAGGCAGCAGCGGAGCTTTTTGCCACGATTCCGGAATATAAAGATGCGGCAGAGCTGGCAAAAGTGTGTGCGGAAAAAGCGAGGATCAGCCGCGGCAGCAAGTATTACAAACTTGGTATGCAGTATAAAGTAAGAAACACATTGCTGGGGTATGAAGCGGCTATCAAAAATTTTGAGATGATTCCCGATTGGGAGGACGCTGCGGAACAAATAGAAGAATGCCGGAGAAACTATGAGGAACTCAGAAAAAAAGAAGAAGAGCGGCAATTGAAGCGGGAAGCGGAAATAAAAAAAGAAAAAGCGAAGCTGAAGAAAATTGTCCTGTGTGTTATGGTGGTTATCGTTGTTGCGGCAGCAGCTTTTTATGGAATTCGGCTTTATGCAAACTATGATGCCGAAGTGATCCAACCGGAAAATAAATACAAAGAGGCTATTGCTTTGATGGAATCCGGCCAGGGAGAGAAAGCTGTTGTTATTTTTGAAGAACTTAACGGTTACAAAGACAGTGAAAAGAGACTGGAGAAATATTATAAGGAGTTATACGGAGAAGAAAGGTTTGAAGAAATCCGTGCATTTCTGATGTGCGCAATAGGGAAGGATTTGAAATTCGGAAATTATCACGGAGCTGACCGTTGGATTCTGCTTGCGAGAGAAAACGGTAAAGCATTGTTGGTCAGCAAGCAGTGTATCGATTGCAAACGGTACCATAAAGAGCATACGGAGCTTACATGGGAAGAGTGTTCAATCCGTGAGTGGCTGAATAATGAATTTTATAACGAGGCATTCAGCGAAGAAGAAAAAATGATGATTGCGGAGAGCAGAATTACCAATCCGGACAACAGTGTATATAGAAGCGAGAGCGGAAATGACACATTAGATAAGGTTTTTCTTCTCAGTATAGAGGAAGTTGAAAAGTATTTCCCGTCTCAGGAAAAAAGATGTGCATCTGCCAGTTCGTATGCTAAGGAGATGGGAGCGTACATTTCTGCCAACGGAAATTCCTGGTGGTGGCTGCGGACAACAGGAAGCACCTCCGGAGATGCCGCTGGTGTATGCGGTGATGGAGAAATCGACTACGGTGGATATTTTGTACATTATGAGAAGGGTGCGGTGCGTCCGGCCATATGGGTCGATCTCGGTGTATAATTTCAGAGCAGTATAAGGGAGCGTTTGAAAGAGTTTTCCGTTGCTGTAACCGACTTCTGAATGTTATGGCAAAGTTTTTATATGTAAAAATCCCGGTTCGGTTTTATATCGAACCGGGATTTTATAGTTAGGGAGAAAGCAAGGTTACAACATGGAAAAGAGCTGGAAAAGCATATTCGGATGTGATAAAACTTATATTTGCAGTTTTCCATTTTCTATATCTGAGATGATGGCAGCAATGGCATGTTCTTCATTGCTGACGGTGATGTAATCTGCTGCCGCTTTGACTTCGGGAAGAGCGTTGGCAACGGCGATTCCTGTTTTGGCAGCACGGAGCATGGCGATATCGTTGTTGTAGTCTCCGACGGCAATTGTTTTGTTGGGATCGATATTCAAAAGCTGTACTAATTTTGGCAAAACGCTTCCCTTGCTGATCCCTTTGGGAAGAATTTCATACAAAGTAAATTCTGAGCGAATGAAATCAAAATTATCTGCATTGGGGTGGTGATCCAAAAGGTCTTTCAGGCATAAAATATGATGATCACTTTGGTCTCCGAAAAGAATTTTGGCGATGGGTTCGTTGACTTCGCGATAATGACAGGTAATATTAGGTTGTTTGGTGGCAGCACGGAACTCTGCCATGGCGGCATTTTCTTTGCAGAAATATATTTTCTCAAAGGTGTTTACCTGAATCCCCATAAAAGGAAGATTTTTATCAACGTATTCAACCAAATCCAGAACGTCTGGTGTAAGCGATTGGGTCCACAGATACTTTTGGGCAGCGTAATCATAGATGCCGCCTCCGTTGATGCAGCCGAAGGGTGCGTTTGGTTTAATAATATCGCAAATATCCGATGCAAAAAAAGGCATGCGGCCGGTGATAAAAGTAAAAAGCCCTCCCTCTGATTTGAAATATTCAATAGCCGATAAATTTTCAGGAGAAATAGTTTTATCATTCCGCAGCAGAGTACCATCGAGATCGGTGCAAATAAGAATTTTATCAAACTTTTTCATATGGTTATCCTTTTTATTGAATTGCAGGGGCACTGCAAAGTGCAGTGATGCAGTAAGTTGGAATTTCAATCTCTCTTAATAAGAGGATTTCAAATCAACACCATTTTACAATATAACAATATTGATGTCAAGAAAAGAAGCACTGCGCAGGGACGGCCTTGTAAAATGCAAAATGCAATAGAATGTAGAGAGCAGCCCACATTGATTAAACAGCAGTGTGGGCTGCTGTTTTGCAATGATACGTTTTGTATAAAAATTTTTAGAAAAATAATTTGTGTTTTTTCAAAAGACTATTGCATTATTTTAGTATGCGTGCTAAAATAGAGGGGTTGTATAATGCGGTTGTTTGTATAAATAAAATCTTTTGGAGAGGCAGAAGCGATCAGAGAAGACAGATCGGACCTGCCTCAAAACGAGATTATCTGCGTTGCGGCAAACCGTTTTCTCAGCAACAGTTACTCAAAAAACACAATCAACTTGATGAGTAAGGCACTTAACATGAGCACTGGCAATATGCCTTTCATTTTCACACAAAGGAGCACCTTTTGACAGCGCTTGTGGATATGCTTTGCAATTTTCAGGGCAAGCTGATGGAGAAGGAAATATCAGAGGACAGCAGCTCACCTTTAGGTGTCTGCATGGAGCTTTGGGCTATCGCATCTGCCTGTGGGCAGGATGAATTGCAAAGGATTTCTTCCTCCCTGCTTACAAGAATGCAGGTTGTGAGATAAACATAATTTAGATGTAAAATACAGGATGGGGGTTCGGAGATATAGAGAAGATTATTGAAGAAAAAAGCTTTGATTTTACTGTAAGGATGGTAAGGTTATATCAAGATTTTACAACAGATAAAAAGGGGTGCATTCTTTCAAAACAGCTGTTTAGAAGCGGTACAGGTGTTGTGCCAACATTGCTGAAGCACAAAAGGCATAAACTGCCGCAGACTTTAATGCAAAGTGAAAAGAAGCAAACGAAAACGATTGCAGGTTGAGGCTTCTTTATAAAACAGAGTATTTGACAACAATTGAATTTGAGAGCATCTAAAAAAATATAAACGAAATGATTGCAATTTTAGTTTCAAAATGCAAAAACAAAAAATAATTTTGCATTTTGAATTCTGCATTTAACAAATTGGGAGGAAAAATAATGAAAACAACAGCACGTTTTACAAGGCAAATCATTAGCATATTGCTTTGCATTGCAATGGTGTTTGCCTATGCACCAACAACGGCAATTGCAGAAGAGCGCACATATGACGGCGTAACCGGCGAATGCTATTATAAGCTGGATAGCGAAGGAAATCTTATCATCTGGGGCAACGGCGCAATTTCAGGAAATACTTTTGGAAGCAACACGGATATTACAAGTGTTGTAATTGAGGAAGGTGTTACTACCATTGGCAACAATGCTTTCAGAAATTGCAGCAATTTGAAAAGCGTAATCATTCCGAGCAGCGTGACAGCCATCGGCAACAATGCTTTTGCTTCTTCCGGACTGACCACGGCTGAATATTGGGGCACCACAGAGCCAATGGGAGCTAGCAATGTTTTCTTTGACACATTGCTGTTGTGTGTAAATGTTCCCACAACTTATGATTCAGAGGTTTTCTGCGGAGTAATGGCTAAAAAAACGCTTGAGCTGGTTACCGCCTACACCGTCACCGTCACCAACGACGGCAATGGCACAGGTGCGGCAACCCCTGCTTCTGCGGCAGAGGGTGAAGAAGTCACATTGACTGCAACCCCCAACACGGGCTATAAGTTCAAGGAGTGGCAGGTTGTTTCCGGCGGTGTCACCGTGGCGGAAGACAAGTTCACAATGGGCACAGAAAACGTGGAAATCAAGGCTGTGTTTGAAGAGCTTTCCTATGAGGCAAGCCTTACAGTGGATGGTGTTACCACCAACTATCTCACCTTTGACGAAGCACACGCTGCTGCCGACGAGGCAGTTGGAGGCGGTGCTGCAACCGATAAAGTAATCCTCAAGCTTTTGAAGGATGCAACAGTTTACAATGGAAAAACTTTCCTTAATGGTTTCACTCTGGATCTGAATGGCTTCACATTGGTTCCGGATGGTGGATATAACTATGTAGTGAATTCGGGCTATTCCACAATAATCACTGACAGCAGCGCCGGTGGAGATGGGGTCCTTAAGTCTAATATCAGCACAGTTGTATGGAACGCGGGAACTTTAACTATCCTTGGTGGTGAATTTGAATCCACTAATTACATATACGACTCTGTTTATAATAATGGCACCCTGAATGTAAAGGGCGGAATTTTTCCAGGGGACATTTTAAACGATACCAGCAGCAGTGCATCTATAAACATCTACGATGGTGTATTTTGCGATAAAGTAGGAAATAGCGGCGGTAACGGAACTGTTAATATATACGGCGGAACTTTTGAAGCGGCGAGTAACATTTATTTGTTTAGCGGTGGTACTGTAATAATCAAGGGCGGCACATTTAAGAGTCGATTACCGTTCGAGCTTCTCAGCAATAAAGAAAACGTATTCATCACCATTTCCGGCGGTGCTTTTACAAACGGTATCGAACTGTACGATGGGTCCTCTCCAGAGCAATATCTGGATGATGGTTGTGCTTTTGTCGATAAAGACGGAAACACTGTTACAGGCGACAGCCTTAAAACCACCCCCGTCACTGTTGAGAGTCTGTATGAAGCCAGCGTAACCGACAAAGACGGCAACAAGCTTTCAGGCTCTCCCTATGCGACCATTGACCAAGCCATCACAGCAGCAAAGGGCAGCGAAGGCAGCACCCTCAAACTGCTGGACAGCATTGAACGTGACAGCCAGCTGTATATCGACTCCGGCAAGTTCACCATTGACCTCAACGGCAAAACCATTAAACGCGCAAACGGTCCTGTGATTACTGTTGCGTCTGGTGCAGATATCACCATCAAAGATAGCGGCATGGGCGGTACAGTGTATGGCGATGGAGATACTAGTGATGCTATAGATAACGTTGGCACACTCACCATTGAATCCGGAAATTTCTATGGTTATAGAGGTGTCTATAACAGAAGCGGAGGTAAACTCACGGTTAATGGCGGCGAGTTTAAAGGCAGCCATGTTGCAATTTATAGCCTGGATGGTACAGTTGAGTTGTACGATGGTGTTTTTGACGGTGGTAATTCTGGAATATGTAATGGTGATGGCAATGTCATCACTGTTTACGGCGGCAGAATCAGTGGAGAGCAGGGAATTGTAAGCCATTCCACAGCATATATTAAGGGCGGAGAAGTTGAAGGCACAGGATATGCAGCCATCAATATGATGGAAGGTACGCTTGAGGTAACCGGCGGCAGCTTCACTGGTCTTGATGAATTTGGCCATTTAACCGGCCAAGCCAGCGGCGGCGAATTTACTGTGGATTATACCGCAGGTGACCTTATCTTTAAGGGCGGCGAATTCCCCAATGGACTTGTTGTCAGTGGTACAACTGCAAACGCCCTCCTTGCAGAAGACTACAAGTTCTACGATAAAGACGACAACAGGGTAACCGTTGCAGACGATGTAACGAAGATTGATGGCTATGTTCAGGTTAAAGAGTGCGTTGTTGCTTCTGTAACCGATGTATTCGGCAACGAGCTTTCCTATAAGGCTATTGACGAAGCCATCACAGCAGCACAGGGCAGCGAAGGCAGCACCCTCAAACTGATGGATAACATTGACATTAGCAGCAAGCTGTATATCTACTACGGAAAGTTCACAATTGATCTGAACGGCAAAACCATTAAAAGTTTAACCGAGAATGTGTTTTATATTAATTCTAATGCAGAAATCACCATCAAGGATAGCGGTGCAGGCGGTACAGTGCAGACGAATGGCGATGCTTCTTCGGCAATATCGAACGAAGGTAACCTCACCATCGAATCCGGAATTTTCAAGGGCTATATTGGTGTCGATAACCGTGTTACCGGTATACTCACAATCAAAAACGGCAAATTTGAATCAGGTACCAGTGCAATATGGAACTATGGCATAGCACATCTGTACAACGGCGTTTTTGAAGGTAAGGGTGATTACGCCTCTGGAATCCAAAATAGTTCTGACGGTGTCCTCTATGTTTACGACGGTAAAATAAGTGGATATACGGCAATTACAAACTATTCCACAGCATATATTAACGGCGGAGAATTTGAAGGCACAGGATATGCAGCCATCAATATGATGGAAGGTACGCTTGAGGTAACCGGCGGCAGCTTCAGCGGCACTGATAATGAGTATGGCGCTTTCACCGGCCAGGCCAACGGCGAATTTACTGTGGATTATACCGCAGGTGACCTTGTCTTTAAGGGCGGCGAATTTCCCAATGGCTTTGTTGTCAGTGGTACAACAGCAAACGCCCTCCTTGCAGATGGTTACAAGTTCTATGACAAAGACGGCAACAGGGTAACCGTCGAAGACAATGCAACTGAGATTGATGGCTATGTTCAGGTTAAAGAGTACGTTGTTGCTTCTGTAATCGACCAATACGGCGGCAAGCATTCCTATAAGACCATTGACGAAGCACTCACAGCAGCAAAGAACATCAATAGCAGCACACTCAAACTGCTGGAGGACATTGAACTTAGCGAGTATCTGTATATCGACTCCGGCAACTTCACCATTGACCTCAACGGAAAAACTCTTAAAAATGCAAGCTCTTATACGATTCGCATTGCGAATGGTGCAAAAATTACCATCAAGGATAGCGGTGCAGGCGGTACAGTGCAGACGAATGGCGATGCTTCTTCGGCAATATCGAACGAAGGCAACCTCACCATCGAATCCGGAATTTTCAAGGGCTATATTGGTGTCGATAA
>SVMZ01000018.1 GCA_015067185.1 Oscillospiraceae bacterium
CGACGGCAATCCCGACGGCTTTGGAAGCAAATTACTGGCTGTTTTTCTGCTGCCTCTCATTTTCCTTGCTACGCATATTTTGTGTCTGCTTGTCACCGGAGCCGACCCTAAAAACAAAAAGCAAACCCCAAAAGCCATGAGGATGATATTTTGGATCACTCCTGCTGTCTCTCTTTTCTCTTCCGGCATCATATACGGAACCGCTTTTGGTATGTCTTTTTCTCTTACCCGCCTTATGCCCGCTCTTTTGGGACTGATGTTTGTGGTTGTCGGCAACTATCTCCCTAAATGCAAGCAGAACTACACCCTCGGCATCAAATTACCCTGGACTCTTGGCAGTGAAGAAAACTGGAACTGCACCCACCGCTTGGGCGGTAAAGTCTGGTTCATCGGCGGTCTTCTTATCATTCTATCTGTTTTTCTCCCTGAAAATATTACACCTGCCTTCTTTATTTCCGTTCTGCTGCTTTTGGTTGCCATCCCCACGGTCTACTCCTACTGTTTCTACAAAAAAGAACAGAAAAACGGAACCCCTCAGACAGCTCTTATTCTGCCGCCGCAGCATTCCCTCATCCACAAACTCTCGCTTGTCTTTGTGGCAGTTCTTCTCGTTTTTGTTATTGTTCTGCTTACCACCGGCAGCATCACCTGTATCTGCGCTGAAGATTCTTTTACTTTGAAAGCCACCTATTGGGACGATCTGACCGTCAGCTACGATGCTGTTGACCACATAGAATACCGTGAAACCTGTGTCGTCGGTGACCGTACCAGCGGCTTCGGTTCTCCCCGCCTGTTAATGGGTTCCTTTCACAACGAGGAATTCGGCAGCTACACTCGTTATTCTTATACTGCCTGCGATGCCTGCATTGTCCTGACAATCGATGAAAAAACGCTGGTTATCAGCGATACCAATGCTGAAAGCACACTGGAACTCTATCAAACCCTCTGTGCCGCCTTGAAAAAATGATAGGAGCTGTTGCTATGGTCTTCTGGTTTATTATGCTTTTCTTTACTCTGCTGATTCCGGCAATCATGCTGATTTTTGGTCGCATTTTCATTCGCTCCGCCCCCAAAGACATCAATATCATATACGGCTACCGTACCGAAAGATCCATGAAAAACCGTGACACCTGGATTTTTGCCCACCATTACTGCGGGAAACTCTGGGTCAGCTTCTCTCTTGTCCTCTTTCCTCTTTCGTTGCTGACCATGCTGCTCGTCATAGGTAAAAGCACCGATACCGTCGGGACTGTGGGTTCTGTTCTTGCACTGGTTCAGCTGATTCCCCTGTTTGTCTCCATTTTCTTCACTGAGTCTGCCCTGAAAAAAACTTTTGATAAAGATGGCAATCGGCTTTGATCCCCGTCGGCAGACTCTTTCAATTTTATAACCACTGTATAACTTCCTGTTTTCTGTCCAACACTTTTAACAGGAAGTTTTACTTTTAAAAAGGTGGTTACATAGTATGAACACACAACGCCCCTCTCTTCGTCTCAACCGTTTTGAGTTCTCCGCTCTGCTTGCTCTTCTGTTTATCCTGCTCTCTCTTGTCATCAGTTCCATCACTTCCTTCGCCTCGGAATGTGAACATATCCGCAGCAATACTATTCGGCTGCACGTCGTTGCCCATTCCGATTCCGATGAAGATCAACAGCTTAAGCTGGCCGTCCGCGATGCCATTCTGGAGAAATATGCCGCCGCTCTCCTCGGCGAGCAGAAGGATGCTGCACTTGCTCAAACCTCTTCTCTTCTCCGGGATATTGAACATACCGCCAACACCCTGCTGCTGGAATCCGGCTTTGACGGTGGGGTACAGGCTGAGTTGGTAAAAATGTATTTTCAAACCACTCACTACGAAAACCTGACCATGCCCGCCGGTGTGTACGATGCCCTTCGCATTACCATCGGCGATGCAGCGGGACATAACTGGTGGTGTGTTATGTTTCCTCCGCTGTGTCTCCCCGCCGCCTCCGAAAATTCCTATGCCTCTAAGGCTTATCTTGACAAAGAACTGGAAAAACACTTTGGCGCCACCTCAGCCGAGCTGGTTAAAAACCCGGCTAAATATGAAATTCGCTTTGCCTTGCTGGAACTGATCGAACGCTGGCTCCATGGAAAGCAATAACTTCTCTTTTCCGAATGCAAAACCGCTCTCCGCTATTTCTTCCGGCTGACTTCTCCTGTTTTTCAGCTATACTTTCTTTCCTCGGCTACTGTTTTTGGTTTATTTACATTTTTTGCTTTTGAACGTGGTATAATAAATTCGTTATGATCTCCCGCCGGTTTCAATCGGCAAAATCAGATACGGAGCGATCCTAATGAAAAAGAAAACCCGCAAAACGGCAGCGGGCATGTTGATTATCGGTACGCTGCTGCTCATCCCCACCATCCTGCTTGCTATTTATGTAGACTCTGCCATTTCCACCGTACTTTTATTTCTCTCTGTTATTATAAATGTGATTGCCGTGAATATACTTGTTCTGGGGGCTCAACGCAGCCACCGCCAAAACAATCTGAAAGGAGGAGAGACTCATGTATCCCAAAAACGTCATTGAAAACCTTCCGCAGGATCAATATCTCCGCCGCACCTGGAGCGAGATCGATCTCGCCGCATTGGAGCACAACGCTAAACTGATCCGCTCTCTCCTCGGTGACACCAAATGGCTCTCCGTTGTTAAGGCAGATGCTTACGGACATGGAGCCGCCACCGTCCCGCTGATTTTCGAAAAAAACGGTGCAGACTGGTTTGGCGTCTCCAATCTGGAAGAGGCTATTGCCCTGCGCAACGAGGGGATCAGCAAGCCCATTCTCATATTCGGCACAACACCTCCCGAATATGCCGCTCTCATGAAGAACGATGCCATCACACAGGCTGTCTATTCCTCGGAATATGCCCGGCTTCTCTCTGAACAGGCTGTTCAAAGCGGAATTACTCTTGATGTACATATTAAGCTTGATACCGGCATGGGACGCATCGGCTTCCGCTGCACCAACAGCGATGAGGATGATATTGATGCCATTGCCGCTGCCTGCACTCTCCCCGGTCTGAATCCCACCGGCATCTTTACTCATTTCCCCAGCGCTGATGAGGATGACCCGGACGCAGAGCAATATACCCGTGAGCAGTTCCGCCGTTTCACCTCCACCATTGCCGCTCTCGAAAAACGCGGCATTACCTTTGAGCTTCGTCATTGCTGCAACAGTGCCGCCACCCTCTACTATCCTGAAATGCGGCTGGATATGGTGAGACCCGGCTTAATTCAGTACGGTATCTTCCCCGGAAAACAACTGCCGGAGCTGGATTTCAAACCGGTCATGCAGCTCAAGACCGTCATCTCTATGGTTAAAACCATTCCCGCAGGAGAACCCATCAGTTACGGCCGCACCTATGTCACCGACAAACCCACCGTCATCGCCACCACTGCCATTGGCTATGCCGACGGCTATTTTCGCAATCTTTCCGGCAAGGCCTATATGCTGGTTCATGGTAAACCCGCACCCGTCATCGGCCGTGTCTGTATGGATCAGCTGATGCTGGATGTTTCTGGCATTGAAAACGTGCAGGCGGGCGATATCGCCACCGTATTCGGCACCGATCACGGTACCGTCCTCTCAGCGGATGAGCTGGCCTCTCTTGCCGGAACTATCAGTTATGAGATTATTACCCGCATCGGCCGCCGTGTTCCCAAAGTTTTCATCTAAAAAATAACGCTATGTAAAAACATCCCGAATCGACCGTATAACCGATTCGGGATGTTTTATTCTTTGTATTATTTTTACAGGATATGATTCTGAGGCGGTTGTGCGGAATCCGGTTGTCCCCATCGGGGTATCGGCGGTTTGGGGAACATGTTGCTGTCATCCGGTTCTTTCGCCGCAAGCACCAACAGTGCAATCGGCAGAGCAATCCCAATACCGAGAACGACCGGGATCAGCCCGAGCAGGAAATATGTCATATGCTGACTTCCGCCAAACAGCTTGCATATCCGGTAAAATGCCATATAGTAGATAACCATATACGCAACGGCACTTGCCAAAAACACAACAAAGCTCAGCATCATCATCACAAACACGATGATAACACCAGCTTCCTCTATGCTGCCGTATTCCAACTGCGCAATCATTCCTACCGTGACGCTGACCATACCGGCATATATCCCCGCCATCATACTGTATGCTATATGGAGTATCAGTAATATTACCGCTGTTTTACGTTTTTTATCCGGTGTCTCCGATATTTTTCCAAAAACATAGGTGTTGGCAACCGGAATCCACGCAAGCCATGCCTTGCTAATCCCACGTTTTTTTGCCATTTTCATTACAGCAATGGCTGTCATTACATATGTCGCTGCCCCCACCAACACACCTACAGCCAGAATTGCCAACAGTATCACAATGTATATTGCCAAAAATGTTGTGAGCTCTGGATCCGATTCGAGATAACGGAAAAAATCCCGAAACTGATAAGTGATATCTGCGTTCATTTTACTCTTCCTTTCTGCCGTTTATCTTTATTTAGAACATTTTCTCGTTCTGATCAGGAGAATCCTGCTTATCAGCAGGAGCTTCGGTATCAATCCATCCTTCATTCTCTGGCGTCTTTACAGCGGGTTCCTTCGGGTATTCCTCCACTATGTTTTTCTTTACTGCTTCCTCCATAGTAGAAATTACCTGTTCCCCGGTTATCTCTTTATCTCCCGCCTGTGTCGGCTGCTGCCAAAAATCTTTCCACGCTTTTTCTGCCGCAAACGGCTCTTTGCCGGAAAGGATCAGCATAATAACCGGAATGGCGATAGAGATCCCCACCAAAGACAACACCAGACCGATTACAAACCAGAGCTGATACTGTCTCCCCATATACAGCTTTGTTATGCGATAGAAAGCAATATAATAAAACACCGAATAGGTTACAGCGACAGCAACCACACCAACCAAAACCAACAGCATGATAAACGTCAGCGCTACAATCATTCTCACCGGAGCCACTTCACTGACACCTAAAACAATAACCAGAACAGCCAATATCAGCAAGGGAACGACTAACACCGACTGCACAATACTCAGTATCAAGAGAAGTTTTGCGTTTTTCCCTGTCTTTCCCGCCTGTGCCGGATCGGCGGATCGATACTGATCGGCTATTCTTCCAAAAGCATAGCTGTTTGCATAGGGAATCCACGAAAGCCAGGGATTTTTGAGTCCCAGTTTCTGACCCATCATCATTACGGCAATTCCCAACAGAATATAGGATGCAATTCCGCCCAGTGATGTAAGCGGAGAGATGATTCCCTGTATTCCCGAAAAACTTTCCGCTGCGCTCTCAAGTACACCTATTATCTCTTCCCAGGCATATTCCATCCTGATCACCTCATTTCCCGGTAATAAATTTATTTCTCATTGTAATGTTATCACGTTGTCTTTCTCTTGTCAATTGCTACATCCGTTTCCCTCTCAAAACTTCTTATTTTCCCCAATATTAACCGTATCCCTTCGTCTTTGTCTCTTTTCCCTGCTCTATTTGCAGTTCTACTGCAGGTAGAACCCGTTTTCTCAGTTTCCATCCTCTTTTCCCAACCAGTATAACCGTTTTCCGGCAGAGTAGGTTGTCTCTCCCCTTTCCCGAAGTTATAATAATAACAGTTTTATTGAAAAGGGGTACACACATGTCCTTTAAAATCATCACCGACACCACAGCCAATCTAAGCCGTATACTGACTGCTCAATATGATATTACCGTTATTCCTTTTTCCTACTTCATCGATAACAGGGAATATACCTGCACCGATATCGATACCTTTGACGATACCGCCTACTATGATGCCATCAAAAACGGCACCTACGTTACCACTTCACAGATTAACCCTCAGGTTTATATGGATTATATGTCTCCTTTTTTATCTGAGGGAAAGGATGTTTTATTCATCGGTCTTTCTTCCGGCATCAGCGGCTCCTTTGCCTCAGCCCAAATAGCTGCCTCTATGCTCTCCGAAGAATATCCCAAACGCACCATTCTTCTTGTTGACAGTCTCGGTGCCTCTCTTGGAGAAGGTCTGATCGCCATCAAGGCAGCGCAGTGCCGTAAAAAAGGGATGGATATCCATCAGACCTATGAGCATCTTCTCAAACTGCGTGACCGGATCTATCAGGTTTTCATTGTGGATGACCTGATGCATCTGCGCCGTACCGGCAGACTCTCCAACATCAGTGCTGCTATCGGCTCTGTTCTCGGAATCAAACCACTGCTTAAAGGAAACAGCGAAGGAAAAATTGTTGCTTTCGGCAAAATTCGCGGCCGCCGTCAGGTAATTAAGGCGTTGGCCGAAAAATATTTTACACTGGCGCAAAACACAGGGATCGTCGGTATTTCTTACGCCGGCTGCAAGGAAGATGCAGAATATCTTATGAGCCTTTTGAAAGAAAAATTCTCCCAAATCGAGCTGCTGCTTGTCAAACACGAACCCGTTACCGGTTCTCACATCGGCCCCGGTGCGCTGGCTCTTTACTTTGAAGGCGCCGACAATGTCAGAGAATACTGATCTTTTTCATTCAACAATTTCTTATCCTCCTGAAAACACAAAGCACGCCCCAACCGGAAACGTGCTTTGTGTTTTTCTTATTAAAATACTCTGTGCGCTATTATACATTCGGTAACACTGAGGGCTTTTTTGTAAATTCTCAGTTTTTCCGTACATCCACCAACCACAGCGGCGCCAAACTCCCCGGCACTCATCAACTCTCCTTTGATCTGTCTCCAACCGCAATTTTTCTGATCGCCGCCATCCAACAGTAACCCGTTAACCACGAAATAAGCGGTATCTGCAACAAAATCAAAAACAACAGAGACTCTGTTTCTTCCCTCTTCGAGACAGCATTCACTCTTTACGGTGCAGGTTTCACGCGTCTCCTCAATTTCAGCCTTCACACTGCCGTCCTTCTCCACGCAGATCAGGATTCCCTCTCCCTTTGCGTCAAGATTATCAAATACAATCTGTGCCTTTCCATTGAAATCAATGTCAAAATCAAAGGTCAGTCCGCTCATGGTATAGTCCGGCTTAAAGTGCAGGTACTCATAAATTTTACCGAGAGGTTTTATGATATTTTTCCCGGATTTCAGTTCATAATCCGGTATGGCTTTCGGCTTCGCCTGTGGATCAAACTGACGGAACATATCATCAACAAAGCTCATGGGAATCTCATGGATTCTTGCAATGGATTTCTGTGTTTCGCTGATATATATGCGATCCTCTTTCACAAGAATATCAGGATAGCTGAAACCGGATCCCGCCACCTTTGTGTAAAGCAGAATCTCCGGCTGAGCAAGCTTCAGCTGTTTTCCCTCCGGAGTATCCTCTTCCACTGCAGCACAAACCCATGTGGGATTACGGGGATAGTATCCGTCATGTCCGCAGTTGGTGAACCAGTAAAGATATTTCCCTTCGCCGATATACCAGAATGTATTGTTGGCACGGGTGTTTTTTACCGCTCTTCCGTCGGGATAGCGAAGCAGTTCCGATTTTCCGAAACTTCTTCCGCCATCATGGCTGACGGCACAGCCCGCTCTTCCCTTGGCTGTGCGGAAGGTGCAGAGAACACTCTCATCGGAAAGGAAGGTGTAACAGTGTTCTTCACAGACACTGTCAAAATCCTCAATCCATGTTACTCCCTGTTTTCCCTCCGGCAAAGTCTCCCAGACGGCCTGTTCAGGCTCTGCAATCAGGTTTTCACTTCTGAGCAGCAAGCCTTCTCCATGGCTCATAAAGCCGTTGCGGTTGCCAATCTTGGTCAACGGCACATATACGGCACCGTCTCTGACAATCACTTTTGACACATTCCAGAACAGCGGCACCTTCTCACCTTTTTTGCCAAAATGAGGCATGATCTCATCGATCAGCGTATCTTTTACCGGTATGCTCTTTCTGTCCGACCAGTTTTCGCCGCCATCGGTGCTGTAACGGAAAGAGAAGGAAATTCCCATATCTACCCGGGGATAGAGAGCTTCTTCCGGTTTCATGTGCATATCATTGTAGCAGTAAAAACAGAACACCGTTTCTTTTTCACCGTTTTTTGCCACAATCAATTTGCTGTAAGAGGACTCCCAATAAGCACCGTCTTCCATCGGCTCCAACCGCTCCGGTTCACTCCAGCTTTTTCCTTCATCTCTGCTTTTCATAATGCTGACATACTGAGCTGTACTACCCTCCGCACCGCTGGATGTGGTAACAGAGCAAAGCCAGCTGCCGTCACTGAGTTCAACAAAAGAAGGCTGGTCACAGTAGCCACCCTCTTCAGTAGGTATGATCCGTCCGTTTGCTATATCACGCCAATCACATATTCTCATATCATTCACCTCATCATGCTGAATTCATGGCATCTCAGAACCTTAGCAAAATTATATCAGAATTGTTCCTTTTATTTCAATGTTGCTTACACGGCATTTCTTGCTATACTCTTGTTATTTTTTGCAGTTCATTTTAAAATGCCTGCCGGTATCAATTTTATATGCGGTATATTCCCTGTCGAAATGGTATCCCAGCTTTTCAGCAAGAGCCACAGATATTTGCGTCGCCGCATCCCAGCTAGCATAAAGTCCGCGATCCATACATGCCAGAATGATATGAGCCGCGCAGGCAGCAGCAAGGCCCTTTCTTCTGTGATCCTCTCTGGTGACAATTTCAATCTCGATTCCCTCTTTATAATGGGAATAGGATGAAACTCCGCCCACAAGCTCACCGCTATAAACTGCCATAAATCCCATGCCGAACTTTTCATACTTTTCCCAGGTATCGTACTGTGCACAGAAATCTTTGGACCACTCCTGACTTTTTGCTGTCTCGTACAGCGCTTCATCCATGGGAACTACACAGTAACCTGCCGGCAGTTGCCGCGCCATCTTTTCTAGTTTTTCACGATCAAATATGCCCGGTTCCTTTTTAATGGCATAGCGGGTAATTTTCTGACAGTCTTCTCCGTAAACTTCCTCTATCAGTTCATTCCAGCTCTCATTTTCCGGCACCATAAACAACAGCGTACGTTCAAATCCCGCCGGCCGTGTCCCAATCAGCTCAGCTGCCGCCTCCCTGTCTGCTTTTAACACATCTCCCGCCATAAAAGTGAAATCTCCGACAGTAATCTGTCCCAACACAACCTCTCCGGTGCTGTTTTCCAAAATTCTTCCGCTTCCCATGCATCCCTGCAGAAAGGACCAAATTGTTGTTTCCTGCCATCCTTCAAACAATGGCGCCATGCAGCTCGCTTCTTCAAAGGTAATTTGTCTTATTCTGCTCATCGTTTCTGTCCTCTCTGTAAATTCCATCCAACCGAAAGCCCGACCCGCTCTCTGACTTTGTCAGAGCAAAGACGGCTGCGCCGTCAGCCGAATCAAAGATTCGGCGGCGGGTCTTCTCTCTCCGTAAAGTTTTTCTTCACTTTGCCTCTGCCCACAGCCTATCCAGGTCAATAATCTCACCAGCCATCTCTGCGGAAAAACGCACCGCAAACTGCCGCTGATATTCAATTTTCTCATCCAGTATCTTATGGCTTACCGCATAATTAATCAACTTATGGGCATTTGATAATTCTTCTATTCTCTTGTTCGCCATATATTCTGCAGCCTCTGCTGCTGTCTGATCCCATACACCGCCCTGAATACAGTTCATCCATATATCATAGGTACCGGCATGGTCCAGATAATCCGCATCCTGATGCAGTTTTACCCAGTTGGAATATCCATGCCTGCGCTCGCTTTTTCGGTCATCGTGTACTTCAATGATGTGACAAATTTCATTCAATTCAGCCTCACTGCAAAAATCGGCAAGCAGTCCCCGTACCTGGATTGCACCTGCTTTGCCGTGATCCTTGTATCCCTCTTCGCTGTTAGCCACATCGTGAAACAACGCAGCCGCAGTCAGAATTTCATCGTGAGAGTTGTCTTCCGGAAAAATCAGTCTTCTCAGTGCCAGCGCAATCTTTGCCGTACGGATTCCATGATGATATTTGTTTCCGATCTCTTTCCATGGATGGCTTTTTTTATTCATAAGAAGTTCTGCCGCCAGCTCTTCGATCCTTGTCATATTCATGTAATTTCTCCTGTTTCCTTTTTCTCATGTCTTATTATACCATCTTCCATTTCAAATTGAAACCTCTTCCTTTAAATAGTTTTGCGCCGTTGTTGACAGGATGATAACAAATATTATAAAATAAAAGATAACCAAATCAACCGAATCGGAGGCCACTGTTTTGAATAAGAAAAAAGCAGTCATCTTTGATATGTACGGCGTCATCGTGAAAGACCCCACAGGCGGTCTCTCCGACTATATGTCACGTGTTTCCCCTCATATTTCCCATGAGATGCTGTATGGATACTGGATCCCTGCCTCCCGCGGCGAGATGACCTCGGCTGAATTTTTCACCGCACTCGGCTTTGCTGATCCCGCTGCCGCCGAGTCGGACTATATCGATACCATCGAGATTGATCCCGACCTCTTCCCTGTCATCTCCACACTCCGCCAAAACGGATATAAAACAGCCATCCTCTCCAACGATATTGCCGAGTGGAACCGGGCTCTCCGCATAAAACACGGTCTTGATAAATTGTTTGATACCGTCACCGTCAGCGGAGAAGAGCGCATTGCCAAACCCAGTCGTGAAATTTATGCGCTCACCGCCGCCCGCCTCGGCCTCTCTCCCGAAGAATGTATTTATATCGATGACAGAGAGCATTTTCTGGATGCCGCTGCCGCACTTGGTATGCACCCCATTCTCTTTAACAGCAGAAAGGTAAGCTACATCGGCGATATCGCCTATTGCTTTGCAGATATTCTTAAATTGCTGCATATCCCCGACATTCTTTAAACATCAAATCCTAATACGAAAGGAGACCGCCCCATGCTTTCCGGCACTATTTCCCCGATCTCATCAGCATATGACCACCAGCTTTGCCAGAAAACCGCTTTGCGTGTCTCCCCGCTTCTTGTTAATTCAGACGGCGTTCCCCATACTCATAAACCGCCTCGTCTCTGCCGCTGCCCTTCCGGCTGCCAGTTTATGTTTGGCGTCCATATCGGCCCTGCACCTCCTCAAAAACAATACCGCCCATGCCGATACGATGTCGGCTACCTCATGACAGCCGATGGCGGTGTTTTCTTTTCCTGATTTTTCTCCGCCGACGAGCATCGCCTGCGGCTGTCATACCAAAATTCTTTTACAGGAGTGAATCCCATGAGTATGACAGAAACCTATCAAAATGGCTGGTCGATTCATCTCACCACCCATTCTCAGAAATATCTGTTCAGTGCCTATTCTGTTCAACAACTTTTGAACCGGCAGATGCCCTCTTTTCTGACAGAGGATGAACTTGCTGCCATTCTTTCCTCCGGACGGGATATTCTCGCCGAACAGCTTCCCAAAAATACCGATCCCGACTATGATACCGTTGCATCTATGCTGCCGCCTCCCAACCATGCTACCTTCTGTTTTTTAAGCAGTATCTCCGGTTGGGGAGGTGTTATCGTAGATGCCTATGGTAATATCTTTCCTCAGGCTGAAAGCCGGATCGATACCGCTGCCCCGCTCTTCTCTCCCGCACGGCTTGATGACAAACTGAGCCGGCATCTGCCGCTTCAGCAGTTGCTTTCCGACCAGTACCCTCTCCTTTTCAATGTATTTACCGACGGTACCGAGGTTTTGGAACTGCTCTACTTTGTTGAACCTTTCGAGCCTGATCAAACACCGGCTGTCTGGATCCGTGCCAAACGCTATCCGCTTGCACAACCGGACCTCTACCGCACAGCATACCACCTGCTCACCCGCCTGAGCGATCAGCTGCAGACCGTCGATGAAGCACTCTTCTCCGAAGCTTTGGAAGAAACGATCCTGTTCTGGGTTCGTTTTCGTGAAGAAGGAACACAACTGAAAATTCCGCAAAAAGAACTTCAAAACCTGTTCCACTGATCCTTTCTTGCTGCAGCAGAGACCTTCTCCGGTGACCACGCCCACTACGGCCACGGTTTTTATGCCGATAATGACAATGATAACTTTCCCCCAAATTATATCTGGTTCATCGGTGCCGCCTGTCTTCTTGGCCGCGCTCTGTATGCTGCACGGATCGTTGACCATCTCCTGACCTATGTGGTCAACCATAACGGACGCATCGTCTATCGCCAGGGCGAACAGGCTGTCTATGGTGTCAGTGCAGCGGAATACGGTCAGCTTCTTTTCCTCCTGAACCGTTACCACAAACTGCTGAATGCCGTAAACTGGCCGGAAACACACGTTGACAAACTGACAGCCATCGGGAATCAGCTGCTCTCCTGCTGTCTTCCCTGCGATGAAGTGGACGGCCGTCTCCTGATTAAAATGTGCGCGGAGGCAGATACCAACACCCGTGTCCATGTCTACCTGAGCAACAACTTCTGGGGAATTCGTGGGCTGTATGCTTTATCCGAACTGCTTGCTCTGCATAGCTGCCATGAAGCAGCCTGCCGTTTCCGCACTATGGCATCCATGCTCCGCGAAAATATCGATGTGGTTATCAAAAAATATACCGAGACGACACGATTTGGCCCTCTTGTTCCTTTCCGTCTCGGTTATACCGCTCGTCCCGCCACACTCAGCTTCTGTCAGGATTCCTTTGATCCCCTTTCTGAAGAGGAATGGAACATCTACCGTACCCCCAGCTATATGCGTGACCTTGGCCGCGATGAACTTGATGTAACAGAAAATTCTTATGCCAACTACCGCTACTATCCCGAGATGCTCAGCGCCATGCTGTTGGACACCTCTGTTACCGACGCCCTTGTGCATATGCGGGAATCCATTGGCGGTGAATGTCTTGGTATGACCCGCTTCCTCGGCCATCTTGACGATTGGCCGGTCCTCAATTATGCGTCTTTTCTTCTCGAAAGCGGACGCATTGAAAAATATCTTCTGCTTCTCTATTCCCACACGACCCATCACGGCTCTCCATCACTTCTTTGTTATTATGAGCAAATTGCAGTGGGCGGAAAGGTACTTAATCCGGACTGTATTCCATCGCTGCTCACTTCTGCCGTTATGTTAGGTTGGATGTTTGCATACGAAACGGTGGAAAACAAACAACTGCAGTTACTCAAAGCAATTCCGCAAAGTTGGTTTAACGATTCTTTCAGTATAGAAAAACTGAGCTATTCCTGCGGCAGTATCGATATTTCCTGGGATCACAATACCCTTACCCTCCACTTTTCCGAGCCTACGGATTCCCCCTCAGAACTTTTCTTCAGAAACAAATCCACACTCAGCTTGTCTGATTTTCGTCAAGGCAACGATCATATTCTTTCTCTTTCCGGAAACCGCTTAACACTTAAATCCGGATTGACTACGGCTGTATTTGAATTTGTATGATCCTTTTTTAAACCAATTTTTTGCAGTTGCAGCCTGCCCTGTTTTGCAGCGGCAGGCTGCTGTCATTACACAGTTACTCCAAAAAAAATCTTCGAAGTGCATTCCCCCCCATCTTTTCGCCTATTGACATAGAAAAGAAATCACACTATAATTAAATATAGTTTGCTTATTTTATTATCGTGTCCACCCGGACACAGAGGGAGTCCTTACCTGAAATGAAAAAGAAAAACTGGATCATCTTTGTTGCACTTTATGTCACTTATACCGCCATCTATGTAGCACGGCTCAACCTCTCTATGGCTTCACCGGAGATGAAGGCCACTGACCTGCTCAATTCCGCTCAACTTGGATTACTGGGAAGTCTTTTCTCCGTCATCTACGCCTGCGGCCGTTTGCTCAACGGCATTCTCGCCGACCGCATCGCTCCTTGGAAAATGATCTGCATCGGTCTCACCGTTGCCGGTATCTCCAACATCGCCATCGGTTTTATGCCGCCCTTTGCCGGCGTTGCCTTGTTCTGGAGCACCAATGCCTTTGCTCAGTCCATGCTGTGGAGCTCCGTGCTGTGTGTTGTCTCTGCCATGTATGATCAGGAGACCGCCAAAAAGCGTACCACCATCATCGTCACCTCTGTTGCCACCGGTAATATTATCGGTATTCTGCTCAACACCTATCTGATCAATACCTTTGGTCTGCGCTGGGCCTTTATCATTCCCGGTGCCATCACCTTGGTTCTCGCCGCCATCAACATCTTCCTGCTGAAAAAATTCCCCGCCCCTGACCAGACTGCCAGCAAAAAACATATCAATATTTTCAGTCTGCTCATCAACCGTGAAATCCGTACCGCCGTTGTTCCCGCTTTTCTCCACGGCGTCATGAAGGATAACGTCACCCTGTGGATGACCGTTTTCTTCGTTGACCGTTATGCCATCAATCTGGAGCAATCGGCCTGGTTTGTCCTGTTCATCCCCATAGTCGGCTTCATCGGCCGCAGCATCTATTCCCTCTTCTATCGTTTATGCAAAAATCAGGAGCATAAAGTCTCCGTTTACGGCTTTGCTGCCTGCGTTCTCTTCGCCGTTATCATGTGCATTCCCGGTGTTCCTCCCGTTGTTGCCATGCTGGCACTGAGCTTCATCTATGCCGCTACTTCGGTTATCAATACTTCTTTCCTCTCCATCTATCCCATCCACTTTGTGGATACCGGCAACGTAGCTTCCGTCAGCGGTGTTATGGATTTTGTCACTTATCTCGGTGCCGGTGTAGCTTCTGCCTGCTATGGCGTGGTTATTGAAAAATTCAGCTATCTTCCTATGTTTGTCTCCTGGGCGGTTGTCGCTCTGCTGGGTCTCCTGATGGTGCTTCGTCTTGTCAAAGTCCAGAGCGAGGAGCTGCTGAAACAGAACGTTTAATTCATACGCTTCTCTCCAAAATGAATCCTGTCGGATCCCGCAACTCCTTTTATTCAACTCCGCTCAGGATCCCAAAAGACATTTCCTTTAATCGTTTTCTTTTCAACAACACTTTTGATCCCTCCGGTTCAACCGGAGGGATTTTATTTTCTTTGCGCACAATCGCCGCAGCGTTTCTCCTCTGTTCTGTTATATCCAATATCTTCAATTCTTTTTCAATCTTTTGTGATATAATAATTCTATGGAGGTGTCACCATGAGGATTTTACTTGTTGAAGATGAAACAAGAATGGCGCAGGCACTGTGCGAGATTCTGCGCCTTGAAAAATATGAAGTTGATCATTGCGCTAACGGTCCCGATGGGTTAGCCGCAATTGAAAGCAATATTTATGATATTGTTATCCTTGATGTAATGCTCCCCGGAATAAACGGATATAAAATTGCGAAAAGAGTTCGAAGTCAGGGAATTGCTACCCCCATTTTAATGCTCACTGCCAGATCAGAACTTGATGACAAAGTGACTGGTCTCGATTGCGGTGCAGATGATTATTTGACAAAACCGTTTATGACCAGGGAATTGCTGGCCCGACTCCGGGCACTTGGAAGAAGAACGCTTGGCACCACCGACTGCACACTATCCTTCGGCGATATTGCACTTGACACAAGCACCCTGATGCTTTCATGTATTACCAACGGACAAAGTATTCGACTTAGCGAAAAAGAATACAGAATTCTCGAATATTTAATCGCCAACGGCTCTCGGGTTCTTACCCGCGAACAATTGGCGGTAAAGATTTGGGGATTTGAAAGCGAAGCAGAATACAACAACGTGGAAGTATATATGTCCTTTACCCGTAAAAAGCTTGCCTTTGTTGAGGCAAAAACCGAGATAAAAGCGGTTCGCGGCATCGGATATGAATTGAGGTATGACGATGTTTAAAAAGACAAGAAAAAAAATCGTTGCAGTCATTATGTCTGTCCTGGTGCTTTTGTGGGTTGGAACGCTTGGTGTCATTTATGCGTCGAGTTATTTTGAGGTGTCAAAACAGAACCGAGAAATGCTTCAGGCACACGCTGCAATGTATTCCTTACCAACCTCATTTGGTGAGATGTTGCCGTCAAACAGGCCAAAACCCAATGGAACCCCCGGCTTCAAACCCGGGTTCAATCCGGAATCCCCCATGTTCCGGTTATCCACCTTCTATATGGTTGCAGCCACCTATGACGGCGATATTATTGAAGTGAAAAATGCTCCTCCAACCATCCATTCAGATGAGGATCTGAAGGAATTGGCGCAGGATATTATCAAAGGGAATAAGCAATCCGGAACGCAGGACAACCTTGCTTTTTATAAAACCGATAAGGATGGATACATGCTTGTCTCCTTTATGGATAATACCGTTATAAATGAGCGTGCGATGACCTTATTCCGCTATACTTTGATTTTTGGCGGCGCCGCCCTTGTGTTATTCTTTTTTCTATCAGTATTTCTTGCAAGAAAGATTGTAAATCCTCTGGAAGAAACCTATCAGAAACAAAAGCAATTTATCTCCGATGCCGGTCACGAACTGAAAACACCGGTATCGGTGGTCAGTGCCAATGCAGAATTGCTTTCCCGCGAAATTGGCTGCAATCAATGGCTGCAAAATATTCAGTATGAGAACGAGCGGATGGGAATACTTGTCGGTCAGCTTTTAAATCTTGCCCGAACCGAAAGTGTCATGCCCCAAATGGAGCATATTGATCTCAGCCGCCTTGTTGCCGGAGAAGCACTGCCGTTTGAAAGCGTAGCTTTTGAAAAAGGTCTTGTGCTGAACAGCAGCATTGAAAACGGTATCGGCACAGAAGGCAACAGCACCCAGCTTAAACAACTTGTTTCCATACTGCTTGATAATGCTATCCGCCACAGCAACGGGCAGGGTGAAGTACGGCTGACCTTGACAAAGGAACACAATTTTGCTCAGCTCTCCGTAATCAATAAGGGAAATACAATCCCCGCAGAACAACGCGAACAGATCTTTGAGCGTTTCTATCGTGCGGATTCTGCCCGCAACAGTGAGGACAGGCATTACGGGCTTGGTCTTGCAATTGCCAAAGCCATTACCACTTCTCACAAAGGCCGCATTGAGGTGCAATGCTTTGACGGATTTGTTGAATTCAGCGTGCAGCTTCCCGCAACCCAGAAAATCAAAGAAATTCAATAAAACTTCAATCTTCCTCCTGTATAATGAGTATATCTTCGTACAGGAGGTTTTTTTATGGCGTTCCAAACCGTATTCAAACGATACGAATTGAAATATATGCTGACATCCGAGCAAAAACAGCGTATCCTTGAAGCGATTATTCCACATATGAAGCCTGATCCATACGGCAAAACCACCATTCGCAACCTTTATTTTGATACAGACTCCTATCTTTTGATTCGGCGCACGATTGAAAAACCTGTCTATCGGGAAAAACTGCGTATTCGCAGTTATTGTAAGGCATATGCCGACAGCACGGTTTTTGTAGAACTAAAAAAGAAATATAAGCATGTGGTATATAAGCGAAGAATCTCCTTGCCGGAATCCGAAGCGATGAAATGGCTGTCAGCTCAAAAGTACACCGATAATCACACACAAATCGCAAACGAAATTGATTATTTTATGAAACTGTACGGCACACTGCATCCTACGGTATTTCTTTCTTACGAGCGGGAAGCCTATTATGCAAATGACAACAGCGGCTTTCGTGTAACCTTTGACGATAATATCCTGTGCAGACAGGAAGATCTGTCTTTGCAATCAGATGCATACGGCACGCCAATATTGCCTCGAGGCAAAGTGCTGATGGAGCTCAAATGTTCAGGAGGTATTCCGCTTTGGATGGCAAGTGTTTTATCAAAAGAAAAGATATACAAAACGGCGTTTTCCAAATACGGAACGGCTTACAGAACGATTATCTTTCCACAAACTCATACAATGAACCCATATAATATGCTGGAGGTAGCTGCAAATGCTTGAAAATTTATTTAAAGGATTATTCGATACAGATTTAGTGACAGTCATCAGCGTGACCGACTTTTTACTATGCCTGACTTTTTCCCTGGTGTTAGGCCTTATTATGGCTTTTACCTATATATACCGCACACGCTATACCAAAAGCTTTGTAATTACACTTGCTTTGCTGCCTGCAGTAGTTTGTGTTGTCATTATGCTTGTTAACGGAAACGTCGGAACAGGCGTTGCAGTGGCAGGTGCTTTCAGTCTTGTCCGTTTCCGCTCTGTTCCCGGTACGGCAAAAGAAATTTGCATCCTGTTTTCAGCAATGGGTACAGGTCTTATAGCAGGTATGGGTTATCTTGGTTTTGCTGTGCTTTTCACAGTTGTGATGTGCGGTGTGTTCCTGCTTTATAACCGTTTGGATTTTGGCACCCAAAAGAATGCCGCCACCTTTAAAATCTTTACCATCACCATCCCCGAAGATTTGGATTATACGGGCATCTTCGATGATATTTTTGCTGAGTTTACACTCTCCCATGACCTTGTGCGTGTTAAGAGCACCAACATGGGCAGTATGTTTAAGCTTACTTACAATATCATTCTTCGTGACGTCACCCGCGAAAAAGAGATGATCGATCAAATTCGCTGCCGCAACGGGAATCTCGAAATCGTCGTATCTAAACAAGAAACTGCCGGTACAGAATTATAACAGGTGATATATATGAAAAAGTTTTTATCAATTCTATTCGTTTTCTTGTTTATTCTCAGTTCATTCTCCGGCTGCAGCCTTAAAGATAAAATCGACAGAGAAAACGCAGGCGATAATGCTGCAGTCAACAGTGAAAAAGACAGCAGCCATTCAACTACTAATGCCGAATCCACAGAGTTTGATTTTTTCGGAACCGATGCGGATATGTTTACCGAAAGAGACAGTAAAATCGATTATGACGAAGGTAACGCAGTTACTATCAAATTAAATGGAACAACAGCTGTCGCAAGTTCTGACAGCGTTAACATTTCCGGCTCTGAAATTACTATTACTGAAGAAGCAACCTATGTTGTTTCGGGTGAACTGACTGACGGTATGCTGATTGTCAATGCCCCCGATACCGCAAAACTTCAGATTGTTTTGAACGCTGTAAATATTACAAGCAAAACTTCGGCGGCTCTCTACATTTATAATGCCGATAAGGTGTTTTTAACCCTTGCAGAGGGAACCGTCAACACCCTTGCCAACGGTGGCAGCTTTACCGCCATTGATGACAACAATATCGATGCGGCTTTGTTTTCAAAACAGGATTTAACTCTCAACGGAACCGGTTCCCTGACAGTTATTTCTCCTGCAGGACACGGCATTGTCAGCAAGGATGATTTGGTAATTACAGGCGGAACTTACACTGTTAATTCCGCATCACACGGTCTGGATGCCAACGACAGCGTGAGAATCATCAATACCACACTTAACATTGATGCCGGCAAAGACGCCATACACGCTGAAAACACCGATGATCCCTCACTTGGCTTTATCTATATTGCAGGCGGAACGATCCATGCCGAAGCCGAAAGCGACGGTATCTCGGCAGGGGCTTATTTGCAAATATCCGATGGCACAATCGATCTGCTTGTTGGCGGCGGCAGCGAAAACGGCATCAAAGCCTCCTCCGGCAACTACGGCGAATTTATGGGCGGCGTTCATGCAGAAATGCGTCCCGGTAAAAATCAGAACCTCACAACAACCACCGAAGATACCGTCAGCATGAAAGGCCTGAAAGCCACCGACACGTTGCTGATTTCAGGCGGCAGCATTACTGTAAATTCTGCCGACGATTCTCTGCACGCAGATGCTTCGGTTGTCATAAACGGCGGAACCTTTGACATTGCATCAGGGGATGATGCCATCCATGCCGAAGAAACCCTGAAAATTACCTCCGGCAAAATTGATGTCTCGGAATGCTACGAGGGACTTGAAGCCTTGCACATCGATGTTCAGGACGGAGAAATCAATCTCACATCCGATGATGACGGACTCAATGCTGCAGGAGGAACAGACCAAAGCGGTATTACCGGCGGCCGCGACGGCAAATTCGGAGGCGGTGCTCCCGGTATACCCGGTGGTCACGGCGGAATGTCTGCCAATTCAAACGGCAGCATTACCATTTCCGGCGGAACACTTTCCATCAACGCTTCCGGTGACGGCATTGATGCCAACGGAACTCTGGAAATTTCCGGCGGCTGCATAACGGTTACCGGTCCGACGCAAGGCGATACCGCGATCCTTGACTATGACAAAACCGCTGTTATAACCGGCGGAACCTTCATCGGAACCGGATCTGCAATGATGGCGCAAACTTTCAGCAACTCCCAACAGGGTGTTATTGCGCTGAGTGTTGGCAATCAGGCGGCTAAAACACAAATTTCACTGCAGGATTCAAAGGGAAACACTATCATCACCCACAGCCCTGCACTCGACTTTGCGGTGGTTATTCTTTCAACACCCGAACTGGTAAAGGGAGAAAAATACACGGTTACAGTCGGCACGCATTCCGGAGAATTTGCCGCAAGCTGACATAGCCCCTGTTTGATCAAAACAGAAAGCACTAAAACAAAAGCAGCACAACATTCTCTATACTCACTGCATGGCTTTCACCATAAAACAACGGAGAGGAAAACTCCTCTCCGTTGTTCCTGTTTTTTATCGGCAATACCGTCCTGCCTGCTGCGCAGAGCTTTCTGCAAACTCCTCTTTCTGCAGAGAGATATCATCCAAAAGCCAACATACATTTCCCTTGTCATTGATCCCTTTTTTCTCACAGTCATATTCATATGGAAATACCTGATGTCTTTCTTCTGTGAACATAAGTTTTCCGCTTTCACTAATACTGCAATAACTGTGGAAATATTGTTCTATTGAGAGTTACTTACCTTAGCAGCATAATAGCTGTTTAGTTTACAACATATATTACAGAGCGAAAGAGCGGGAATATAACCCGCTCTTTTTGTTATTTTTGATGCGTATACTAGATCAATACAAGAAGTCAAGCTGTTTTAACAACTTTCAAAGATCTTTGATACAACACCACAAGTTTCAATTTTTTCATCTTTTTTCTCCTAAAATAAATTAGACACATCATGAGGGAAAACCCTGAAATGATGTGTCTAACCCTTTTTGTTTAAAAGATGTTTTTAAGATGATTCTTTCTTGATTACAACTTAATAAAAAGATATGATAAGTTCTTAAAAAGTCAGCAAAATCAAGGATAAATCACATCTTATTTTGCAGCTTCAGCAACAGCAACAGCACAAGCAACGGTCATACCAACCATGGGGTTGTTACCGGCACCCATAAGTCCCATCATCTCAACGTGAGCGGGAACGGAGGAGGAGCCTGCGAACTGAGCGTCAGAGTGCATACGTCCCATGGAGTCGGTGAGACCATAGGAAGCAGGACCTGCAGCTACGTTATCGGGATGGAGAGTACGTCCGGTGCCGCCGCCGGAAGCAACGGAGAAGTACTTAACATCGTTCTCAGTAGCCCACTTCTTGTAGGTGCCGGCTACGAGGTGCTGGAAGCGGGTGGGGTTGGTGGAGTTACCAGTGATGGAAACTTCAACATTCTCATGCTTCATGATAGCAACACCTTCGAGAACGTCGTTGGCGCCGTAGCACTTAACCTTGGAGCGGTCGCCATCGGAGAATTTCTTCTCTCTTACGATGGTGAGCTCGCCGGTGGAGAAATCGTAATCAGTCTCAACATAGGTAAAGCCGTTGATACGGGAGATGATGTATGCAGCATCTTTACCAAGACCGTTGAGGATGACGCGGAGGGGCTCTTTACGTGCCTTGTTGGCGGTGCGTGCAATACCGATAGCGCCTTCAGCAGCAGCAAAGGACTCGTGACCTGCCAGGAAGCAGAAGCACTTGGTCTCTTCGCGGAGAAGCATTGCGCCCAGGTTGCCGTGACCAAGACCAACAGCGCGCTGCTCAGCAACAGAACCGGGTACGCAGAAAGCCTGCAGACCGATACCGATTGCCTCAGCAGCCTCAGAGGCGTTGGTGATGCCCTTCTTAAGAGCGATCGCTGTTCCGAGAGTGTAAGCCCAAACCGCATTTTCAAATGCGATCGGCTGAACGCCTTTAACAATGGCGTCAACATCGATACCCTTGGAGAGGCAGAGCTCACGGGCATCTTCTATGGTAGCAAAACCATATTCTTTAAGACACGCATCAACTTTAACGGCGCGTCTTTCTTTTCCTTCATAGTTAGCCATAATTTCTATCCTTTCACAAAATTTAAGGATTAAACCCGTTTTACCAAACAGTTGCGTTCACCCGGGAATTACTCTTCGCGGGGATCAACATATTTGGCGGCGTTGTCATAACGGCCGTAAGTTCCGGTGTTCTTTTTGAGAGCGGTGTCAGCGTCAGCGCCGTGACGGATATCTTCCATCATCTTGCCAAGCTTTACAAACTGGTAGCCGATAACTTCGTTGTTCTCATCGAGAGCGATGGAAGTAACATAACCTTCAGCCATCTCGAGGTAACGAACGCCCTTAGCGGAGGTGCTGAACATGGTTCCGACCTGGGAGCGGAGGCCCTTGCCGAGATCTTCCAGTCCTGCGCCGATGGGAAGACCATCTTCGGAGAAAGCGGTCTGGCTGCGGCCGTAAACGATCTGGAGGAACAGTTCGCGCATAGCTACGTTGATAGCGTCACAAACAAGGTCTGTGTTGAGGGCTTCGAGGATGGTCTTGCCGGGGAGAATCTCAGCTGCCATAGCGGCGGAGTGAGTCATACCGGAGCATCCGAGAGTCTCAACAAGAGCTTCTTCGATGATACCGTTTTTAACATTGAGTGTGAGTTTGCAGGTGCCCTGCTGCGGAGCGCACCAGCCTATACCGTGGGTAAGACCGGAGATATCACTGATCTCTTTTGCTTTAACCCATCTTCCCTCCTCAGGGATCGGTGCCGGACCGTGGTTCGGACCTTTGGCTATCGGGCACATTCTCTCAACTTCATGAGAATAATTCATATGGGTACTCCTTTCAAACATACTGATATATATTTTAATACAAACGGAAGAATTTATCAAGAAGTCCTTTGTTAAATGTTTGCGAGTTTTTAAAATTTATATTATTGTCAGAAAATGTTTAATTTTGAAAACGTGAATTGTTTGACTTTTACAAGCGTGTATTGTACAATATTATATTATGGGATAATTCTGGAATAATATCAGCGAAAACAGCACTCCAAACGCCGTTTTTGCAGACATATATTTGGAGGTATACACTTAGATGAACCTGTTTACAAAAATTTTCGGGACATACTCCTCCCGTGAAATGAAAAACATTAAGCCTATTATGCAGAAAGTGCTGGATTTGGAACCAACCTACGCTAAACTCAGTGATGCTGAACTTGCCGGTATGACTGCCAAATTCAAAGAGCGTCTGGCAGGCGGTGCTACATTGGATGATATTCTTCCCGATGCTTTTGCTGTCAGCCGGGAAGCAGCTTGGCGTATTCTGGGACAAAAACCATACCCTGTCCAGATTATCGGCGGAATTGTTCTGCATCAGGGACGCATCTCCGAAATGAAGACCGGTGAAGGTAAAACCCTGGTTGCAACCATGCCGGCCTATCTCAATGCACTTGCCGGTAAAGGAGTTCATGTTGTTACCGTCAACGATTATCTTGCCAAGCGTGACTCCGAGTGGATGGGCAAAATTTACCGTTTCCTCGGTCTCTCGGTTGGTTTGATTGTTCACGGTCTGACCAAAGATGAGCGCAGAGAGGCTTACAACTGCGATATTACCTACGGAACCAACAATGAGTTCGGTTTCGATTATCTGCGCGACAACATGGTCATCTATAAAAACCAAAAGGTGCAGCGCGGATTCAATTTTGCCATTGTTGACGAGGTGGACTCCATTCTGATTGATGAGGCAAGAACACCGCTTATCATCTCAGGGCAGGGAGATAAGTCCACCGAACTTTACGGTTTGGCGGATAAGCTTGCCAAGACCCTGAAAATGGTCAAGGTGCGCGAGCGGGATGACAAGGAAAGCATAGAGGAAATCGATGGCGATTATATCGTTGATGAAAAAGCACGCACAGCTACACTCACCCCCTCCGGTGTCAGAAAGGCAGAACAGTTCTTCCATATAGACAACCTGAATGATTCCGAAAACATTACCATTGCCCACCACATCAATCAGGCCATCAAGGCCCGCGGTATTATGACCCGCGATATCGACTATGTGGTCAAGGATGGCGAAGTCATTATTGTTGACGAATTTACCGGCCGTCTCATGCTGGGCCGCCGCTATAACGAGGGTCTGCATCAGGCAATTGAGGCAAAGGAAAATGTAAAAGTAGAACGTGAATCCAAAACCCTGGCTACCATCACCTTCCAGAACTATTTCCGCATGTACAGCAAGCTTTCCGGTATGACAGGTACTGCTATGACGGAGGAGGAAGAGTTCCGGCAGATTTACAATCTGGATGTCATTGAAATTCCCACCAATAAACCGGTAATCAGAGTAGACCATCCCGACACAGTCTATAAAACGGAAATGGGCAAGTTTTCCGCTGTCATTGATCAGATTGTGGAATGTCATCAGAAGGGACAGCCGGTACTGGTTGGTACCATCTCCATAGAAAAATCCGAGCTGCTTTCCGCTCTGCTGAAAAAACGCGGTGTAAAGCATGAAGTGCTCAACGCCAAATATCACGAAAAGGAAGCGGAGATTGTTGCACAGGCAGGTAAACCAGGAGCGGTTACCATTGCCACCAACATGGCAGGACGAGGAACGGATATTGTGCTCGGCGGTAACGCGGAGTTTATGGCCAAGGCACAAATGCGCCGCGAAGAGTTTACCGAAGAGATCATCAATGAAGCGGTAGGACATGCAGATACCGATGACGAAGAGATTCTTGCAGCGCGTAAACGCTTTACCGAATTGTTGGCAGAATATAAAGCGCAGAACGATCCGCTGGCCGAGCAGGCCAAGGCGGCAGGCGGACTTTTTATTATCGGTACCGAAAGACACGAATCCCGCCGTATCGATAACCAGCTTCGCGGCCGTTCCGGACGTCAGGGAGATCCCGGTGCTTCCCGATTCTATATCTCACTTGAGGATGATTTGATGCGCCTGTTCGGCGGTGAACGTCTGCAGGGGTTGATGAATACCATCGGTGTGGATGAGAACATGCCCATTGAGAACAAGATGCTCACCAATGTGATTGAGAGCTCTCAGAACAAGGTGGAGGGACGCAACTTTGGAATCCGAAAGAATGTACTTCAGTTTGACGATGTTATGAACCGTCAGCGTGAGATCATCTATGGTCAGCGCGGCAAGGTACTGGACGGTGAAAGCCTGAAAGATAGTATTTCCGGTATGATCGATGAACTGGTGGATGCGACGGTTGCTGCCTATCTTACCGATGGAAGTGAAAAAGAGGACTGGAACGTCGCCGGACTGCACGATTATTTCTTTGGCTGGCTGTTTACCGAAGAGGATACGGCTTTTACAGCTGAAAAACTGATGACCATGTCCCGGGATGAAATAGCAGAAAAAGTGAAGCGTTTTGCTCACGAGAAGTATGCGCTGCGGGAAGAAGAACTAGGTGAGAGCATCATCCGTGAAGCAGAACGTGTTATTCTGCTTAAGAATGTGGATATGCTGTGGATGGATCACATCGATGCTATGGATGAACTCAAACGGGGCATTCACCTGCGTTCCTATGCTCAGAAGGATCCTGTTGTTGAGTACCGTATCGAAGGCTTTGATATGTTCGATCATATGGTGGCCTCCATACGCGAGCAGACAGTCAAGATGATGTTCACCGTAAAAATCCGCACTGAAAGTGAACCCCAACGCGAACAGGTGGCAAAGCCGGTGGAACCGGCCGGTGATACCGTTAAAGAGCCTGTCAGAAAGACAGGCAAGGTGGGACGCAACGATCCCTGTCCCTGCGGCAGCGGAAAGAAATACAAAAAGTGCTGCGGAGCTAATCTCTGATAAAAAGTACGCCGGGAGTGCGGAAGATGAGACTTTTTATAGCAATCAACCTGAGCGATGAAATCAAAGAATCCCTCTGTCTGACAATGAGAGAGTTGCAGGCAGAGGGCTCAAAAGGAACCTTCTCCGGGAGAGAAAACCTTCATCTGACACTTGTTTTTCTCGGAGAAGTGGAAAGAAGCAGAATTTCTGATATAAAAGCAGCAATGGAAACTGTGGCGTTTGCTCCTTTTGATATAGAGATCGGATCTCCCGGCAGATTCCGGAGGGACGAGGGGGATATTCTGTGGATCGGATTGAAGCCAAACAGCAAACTTGCGTCTATGCGGGAGTCTCTGATTAAAGAACTCAAAAAAAGGAACTTTTCCCCTGACGATAAGCCGTTCAAACCGCATCTTACCCTTGGCCGAAGAGTTGTTGGCGGAGGAAGAATCCCCGAGAACACCGCAGGCTTGCGGCAGTCCGTGACAAGTATGGAACTGATGCTGTCCGAGCGCACAAACGGAAAACTGATCTATACACCTCTTTATTCACGTAAGGTTGACAGATCCGCACAGGAATATTAAAATATAATAAAATCTTTTATCTTGTTATTCTGAGGAATTTATGAGGGTAATATATAACCAGTCGACAGATCCGGCATATAACCTGGCACTGGAAGAAGTGATGCTGACAGAGTGCGATGACGATATCGCTATGCTCTGGCGCAACAGTCCGGCAGTAATCATTGGAAAAAACCAGAATGCGATTGAGGAACTGGATCTGGATTTTGTAAAACGCAACAGCGTGGCGGTCATACGCCGTATGACCGGAGGCGGAGCGGTATTCCACGATTTGGGTAATATCAATTTTACATTTATCCAGCGCTGTGGGAGCGGAGATTTCAACAACTATGATTTGTTCACAGTTCCGGTCAGAGACTATCTGCGCTCTCTCGGGGCAGAATGTGAGCTGTCCGGCAGAAATGATCTGCTGATCGATGGCATGAAAATATCGGGCAATGCCCAGACGGTCAGAAGAGGAAGAATTCTTCACCACGGAACGATGCTTTATTCTGCGGATTTGGGTCGTCTTTCCGGTGCTCTTCGGGCAAGAAATATCAAGGTGGAAAGCAAGGGGATCAAATCACACCGTTCCCGCGTGGTAAATATTTGTGAGAAAATTGAGAGAAAGATGGAGCCGGAAGAATTCCTTCTGGGGATGCTGGAATATTTTTTGAATCACCTTTCTGATGCACATTTGTCCCGGGTAACGGAAGAGGAACGGGTTGCTGCAGAAAAACTGGTGACGGAAAAGTATGGACGGTGGGAGTGGAATTTTGGAGAATCTCCAAAGTTTCAGTTCTGCTGCGCAGCAAAGTTTGATTTTGGTGTGGTGGAAGTGAATCTCTCTGTACAGGATGGAGCCATATCCGATTTGCGCATCTTGGGCGATTTTTTCGGAGAGAAAGAAATCGGCGAACTGGAGAAGCTGCTGACCGGAACGCGGTTTGAAACAACGGCATTGGAAGAGAAACTGATCCTTTGTGATGTTGGAAGCTATATAGCAGGAATGGATCGTGAAACTCTTTTGACGCTGCTGATAAAACAAGAAACATGATAAAGAAAAGGAGCGGTAATATGAAACTGAGCGATATTCATATCAGAGATCCCTTTATTCTTCTGGAGGGTGAAAAATATTACATGTATGGTACCCGCGGCGCAGAAACCTGGGGCTTCGGTTATGGTCTTGATGTGTATGTAAGCGAAGATCTTGAGGATTGGAGCGAAGCAATTGAAGTGTTCACCCCGCCGAAGGGGTTCTGGGCAGATAAAAATTACTGGGCTCCGGAAGTACATAAATACCACGGCAGATACTATATGTTTGTCAGCTTTAAGTGTGATGCGGAATGCAGAGGAACACAGATTCTTGCTGCAGATTCTCCTATTGGTCCCTTCCTTCCCCACAGCAGCAGGCCGGTTACTCCGAGAGACTGGGAGTGTCTGGACGGCACGCTTTATGTGGATAAAAACGGTGTTCCCTACATGATTTTCTGCCATGAGTGGGTGCAGACTGTAGATGGCGAGATGTGCGCTGTACAGCTCTCGGAAGATCTTACAGAAGCTGTCGGAGAACCGATCTTTCTCTTTAAAGCTTCAGAGCCGTCCTGGGCACTGAAGGAGACCGATAAATGGGTAACAGACGGCCCGTATGTCTATTCTTCTTCAGAAAATGAAATTATACTGATATGGGCCTCTAGTGCAAAAGACGGTTATTGTGAAGCAATTGCACGCTGCGATTCCAATGATCTGCGCGGAAACTGGAGTCATGATGAGGAGCTGCTTTTCAAAAAAGACGGCGGTCACGGAATGATTTTCAAAACCAAGGATGGCAAACTGAATTTTACTTTCCATCAGCCCAACGGAACACCTTTTGAAAGACCGAAGATTGTGGAAGTGGAAGAACGAGAAGGCAGACTTGTTGTCGTTTAATAGGCGATGCCGATAATATACAGGTGATTGATGATGAGACATTGGATATGTGTGTTGGTGCTTTTTTCAGCGGTTGCAGGATTAATTTTTTCAGGCTGTACCGAAACAGGAGATTCTTCTTTGATTGGAGATTCCGAAATCATATCGGGAACACTCTCTGAAGGGGAGTCGGAACAGGTGTCGCCGGTGCCGGAAGCCCAGATAGATTTTGAATTGCTGCAACTGATTGATCCGGCAGAGAATGAAACGACGGCTGTGATCAAAACTACCGCAGGTGAAATTACTGTTCGTTTTTTCCCAGAAGAGGCTCCCCTTGCCGTGGAGAATTTTCTGACACTGGCTGAATCGGGATACTATAACGGTGTGATCATCCACCATGTTGTTGCTGACTTCCTGATTCAGTCGGGAGATCCCACAGGAACCGGCAGCGGCGGACAGAGTATATACACCGATTCCAATGATATTCCCGTTACCTTTGCAGATGAGTTTTCCCCAAATCTCCCCCATCTCTACGGAGCATTGGCCATGGCCAACAAAGGAATACCGGACAGCAACGGCAGTCAGTTTTTTATTGTAGCGCAAAAAGATGTTGGGTCGGATGCTTTGGCACAGCTTGCCGAGCTGGGATATCCGGAAAAACTGATAGAGGCTTATGCTCTGTATGGCGGTATCCCTCAGTTCGATTATAGGTATACTGTATTCGGCGCTGTTACAGAGGGAATGGATGTCGTAACGGAGATATCCCTCGCCATGACGGAAGGTGCCTCTTCAGGAAGACCCGCGCAGGATATTGTTATTGAGAGCATTGAGATCATAAAAGCGGAATGAAAAAAGGAGAAAAGAAAATGATAACACGTTTAAAGGATTGTCCGGTACAGTTCAGAGAGAATATGCGCGGCGGAGACGGCACTGTGAAGCTGACTGAGCTGCTTGCCCCCGCAGAGCTTAACGGTCACGGAAGAATGTTCTCACTCATCACTTTGGAAAAAGGCTGTTCTATCGGTTATCACGTTCACGAGGGAGAAACCGAGACCTTCTATGTTATAGAGGGTGATGCACTGTATAATGACAATGGTGTTGAGGTGGAAGCTTCCACCGGAGATGTGCTGCATGTAAAAAGCGGCGACGGACATGCGGTGGCAAATCGCGGAGAAAAAACGCTGGTGCTGCTTGCATCCATAGTATACGCATAAATCAAAACGGGGCGGCCTTATTATAAGGGAGTACTTACAGTAAATGATACTTTCAGCTGAAAACATATATAAAAGCTTTGGTGTAAAATCGGTATTGGAAGAAGTGAATCTCTCCATTGAGGAGGGAGACAGAATTGGTCTGATTGGTGTTAACGGATGCGGAAAATCCACATTGCTGAACATTCTCACAGGAGAAGATGATCCGGATAAAGGGACTGTTGCTCTGACCAACGGGAAAACCGTAGGATTTTTGAAGCAGAGCGGCGGATTGGAATTGGATCGCACAATCATGGAAGAACTGGAAAGCGTGTTTGGAGATGTTCGCGCGATAGAGCAGAAGATGCGGGAAACCGAGATCCGTATTGCAGCAATCGAACACAACGGAGAACTCTTTGATAAACTTTCCACCGAATACGAACAGCTGCAGAATCGCTTCGCCAGTATGGATGGATATATGGTCGAGGTGAAGATACAGACCGTACTCAACGGTATGGGCTTTGGTTCTTTTGCCAAAAACACCCCTATATCTACCCTCAGCGGCGGTGAGCGCACACGAGTTGCACTGGCCAAATTGCTGCTGGAACAGCCGGATCTGCTGATTCTGGACGAGCCTACCAACCATCTGGATTTTAAAACACTTTATTATCTGGAAGAGTTTCTGCTGGGATATAAAGGGGCTTTTTTGGTGGTTTCCCATGACCGCTATTTTCTCGATCGTGTTGTTAACTCAATTTGTGAGATTGAGTGGCATAAGCTCTATCGCTATAAAGGGAACTATTCCAAATATGTGGTGCTAAAAGAAGAAAAGCTGGCCCGGCAACAGAAAGAATATGAAGCTCAGATGGAAAAGATTGCTGAGTTGGAAGACTATGTCCAGAGAAATATTGTAAGAGCGAGCACCTCGAACATGGCCAAAAGCCGCAGAGCGGCGCTGGAGCGCATGGAACCGATTGAAAAACCTCTTCCTCCTCCCAAACCGCCTCACTTCAACTTTGAATATGAACGGGAACCGGTCAAGGATGTCCTTCATGCGGAAGAAATCCATCTTGTCGCAGGAGAAGGGGCAACCTCTGTGGAGCTGATGAAATCACTCAGCATTGACCTGCTGCGGGGAGACAAAGTTGCAATCATCGGTTCGAACGGTGTGGGAAAATCCACACTGCTGCACGAATTGCGGGAACCATGCAGGGAAAACGCAAATAAAGTCAAATGGGGCCGCAATGTCAAAATCGGATTTTACGATCAGCATATCACGGGACTAAATCCAAACAACACCGTGCTGGATGAACTGTGGAACCGATATCCCCGGCTGAAAGAGCTGGATATCCGCTCTGTACTGGGCCTTGTTCGAATCACCGGTGACAATGTGTTTAAAAAGATCGGCGTGCTTAGCGGCGGCGAAAAAGCAAAAGTGGCATTGGCTGTTCTGATGATGGAGCACCCCAATGTGCTTATTTTCGATGAACCCACCAACCACCTTGATATTTCTGCAAAAGAAGCCATTGATGCCGCGCTGGTTCGCTTTACCGGAACAATCCTCATGGTTTCTCACGATCGCTATCTGCTTAACCGCGTACCGAACCGTATTATTGAGATGACGGGAAAGGATATTGAAATCACCGAAGGCGGCTATGAAGCCTATGTGGACAGTCACATGCGGCAGGAAAAAACAAGCCCCATCAACGTTCAGACAAAGGATCGGTTTGAGATAGACCGCGGAGAAAAAAAGGAAGAAAAACCGAAAAGTTTGGCAGATTTTGAGACGGGGCACAGAACAAAAAAACAGCGCGCCGAACAGCAAAAACTGAAGAATGAGCTGAAAGCGGTGGAGCAGGAAATTGAGTATATAGAAAACACCATCAGCAGTCTGGAAGAACAGCTTTCACAGCCGATCGAGGATTATCGCGAAACCATCCGGCTGTGTGATGAGCTGGAAAATTACCGACAGCAGTTGGGAGAACTCTATGACCGCTGGCTGATGTTAAACGGTGAAGAATGAGCATAAAAAAACACCCTCGCACCACAGCTGGTGTGAGGGTGTGGGTTTTGCAGCAAATTAAAACTCATTGACTGGGGAAGAGGAGGCAGCTTCCAGAAAAAAGGCAGGGGCTTTGCAGAAACGAAGCGCCCGGTATGCTTTTTCTGGCATATGCCGCTGCAGGATCGGCAGCGCATCGGCAAGCTCGTTTTTTCGGAAACCGATCATCGGATCGGTAATGAAAGAAAATCCAAAATCGGTATAGAGTTTGATGGCGCGAAAGCTGGATGGCTGCGTGTGCAGGAAAACAGGAAAATCGGAATCTGACAGTTCACCGAGCACCCTTGAGAGAAGTGCACGCCCGATACCGAGGTTTTCATATTCCCTTTTCACTTTGAGCCAATGAAGTGTGTTTACAGTTTGATAGGCTTTCCAGATAAAACAGGAAGCCACAGGCTGGTCATTTTGATTACGCACAAACAAACAGCGGGAGAAAAAGAGCTCTTTTTGCTCCCGATAAACGCAATCAAAATAATTATTCATATAGGAGAGCGCCTCTGCATCAGGGAAATCAAAATGCATTCGTTTCCAGATATCCAGTTCATCCCCCCTGCAAAGATCAAAATAAAAACTCTCAGGAAGCGTTGAAAAAGCAGCCTGAACTTTGTGCTCACACATCATAAACAGATTCAAATCGGGGATGAGTGAAACAGCCATGGGAGCCTCCTTTCACAGAAACAGATAAGCAAAAAAGGGAGTCGAAAGACTCCCTTGAAGAAAACATATGCAACAGATTACTGCATGAGAGAATTAACAATGTCAGAAGCCCATGCCTTAACGTTGTTGAGGTCAGCATCGGTGGGGGTGCCGGTACCAAAAATGGAGTGCTTAACAACACACTCAAAGCTGTTCTCAATAACATTGATGCCCTTAGCAGTAAGGGTGCTCTTGAGAGACTCGAATCCGGCATTACCGGTCTTGGATGCTGCAAAGAAAGCAACATTCTTTACGCGGGCAGTGGTAAGGGTCTTGCAGAACTCAACGATGTTCTTGGCGGGAGAACCAAAGTTTTCCATACCAATAAAGATAACCTTCTCGTTTTCGGGGGGGTATGCGGGGGGAATGCTGTCACATTTGCACTGGAGTTCAGTGGAAACAGCGTAAGCGAGCTTCTGAGCTGCGCCGTACTTGGAAAAATAGAGAACCTGCATTTTCATAGCTAAAAAACCTCCTAAAGATTATACGATACTAATTGTTTCATATAAATATAAAGAGTTTATTAAGTTGTTGTAAATTTCATTTTCAAATGACGAAGTGTGGTTGTTTGTATTGTTTTTATCAACTTGTATCAAAAATATTGTGCAACATTATACATGGTTTTAATGGAAACTTTTACACAAAAATGGAAGATATAGGTTAGGATTGTTTGTGACGGAAAAATTATATGTAGAAGCAGCGAAGAAAAAATATATTTTGGATGTAATAAGAAAATTTGGTGCAGATGATGTGGGCGTGTGTACAATCGAAAAAATAGGCAGAATACCTTGCCGGGCAGAAAGGCTGATACCAGAAGAAGCACGCTCTCTTGTTGTTGCGGTGTTTGGCTACTACTCTGGTGATTATCCGGAAAGAAATGTAGCTAAGTATGCCATACCGGATGACTACCATGAAATTGTGCGAAACCGCCTCGAAGCAGCGGTAGAAACGTTGAAAGAGGCTTTTCCTGAAGAGAAGTTTGCGGTTTTTTGCGATGTTTCTCCCTTTTGCGAGACACAGGCTGCGCAGCAGGCCGGGTTGGGTGTGATTGGGAAGAACGGGTTGCTGATTAACCCGAAAGTAGGCTTGTATCACTTTATCGGCGAAATAGCAACAACTCTTTCCATAGAGCCGGACGAAGGGAAAGAGGAAAGCTGCATCGGCTGCGGAAAATGTCTGAATGCCTGCCCGACAGGGGCGGTGAAAAAAAAGGATAAGAGCATCTGTCTTTCTGCGATTACCCAGAGAAAAGGCGAACTCACCGCAGAAGAACAACGGTTGATTGCGGAAAGCGGTATGGTGTGGGGATGTGATCTCTGTATGGATATTTGCCCAATGAACCACAAAAAACTGACAGAGATTGCTGAGTTCCGCAGAAATCTGGAACCTGTTGTCACGCCGGAAAAGGTGTCGGGACTTTTGAAACAAAAAGCCTGGGGATACCGTGGAAGAGCCGTTATGGAAAGAAATCTGGCGGTTGTGAACGGTAAGAATACGGGAAACGACCCCCACGATTTGTAAAAAGTATAAATTCGGAAGAATATTTATTGTCAATAAAGAAAAAATTGATGAACAGCGATAGAAATTTCAAAAAAATGATGGCATTTTCCGTGGAAATGTGTTATTATAATAATGTAAACAGCTTGCAACGTTAATCCTTGATTTTGTTTTGTAACGCTGTAAATAAAATTACTGCGGAGAATAACCGTCCGCGGAGAATGGAGCGATTATGAAGCTTGTACTGGCTATAGTTTCCAGCGATGACAGCAGCGCCGTGTCATCTGCACTTACTAAGGAGCGTTTTTCTGTGACAAAGCTTGCCACAACCGGTGGATTCCTTATGTCTGGAAACACCACTTTCCTGATCGGCGTTGAGGATGAAGATGTTGACCGTGTAATCGATACAGTCGGAAAACACAGTAAAAAGCGCAAGCAGATCGTCCCGAGCACTACTTACGGCGTGGGAATGTACTCTTCTTTCCCGGTTGAAGTTACTGTTGGCGGCGGAACTATTTTTGTGCTGAATGTCGACAGATTTGAAAAAGTATAAAACTTTTTGCGTGGGCGGGAGTTCCCGCCCACATCGTTTGTATTTTATTCGGTGTAAAGGCGGGATAGCGGATTGAAAAGCTTAAGTGGCCGTGAATTGGCCTTGTCTCTTGCGGCACAGGAGAAAAATCATGCTATCATGATAGAAGGTGAACGCGGCTGCGGAAAGAGGACACTTGCCCGCAAAATGGCAGCGGCCATGCTTTGCAGTGCACGCACGCAGGATGGCCTCCCCTGCGGAAAATGTATTGGTTGTATGAAAGTGGAAGCGGGAACGCATCCGGATATCACCGTTATTGATAACGGCTCAAAGATGATCACGGTGGATGAGATACGGAAAATCCGAACCGCCGCAGGAATCAGACCGAATGAAGCCGATGTCAGATTGTTTATTATATGCGATGGCCAGAATATGAATGTTCAGGCACAAAACGCCTTGCTGAAGGTACTGGAGGAACCGCCCGGCCAGGTGCGGTTTATCATCACCTGCGATAACATGAACAGATTGCTTGAAACCATTGTCTCCAGAACGGTTCCGGTGAAGATCGGCGGTTTTTCAGAAGAGAAGTGTGTCGGTATTCTGAAACAGCATTTCCCGGAGGAAGATACAGACAAACTCATGGAACTGTGCCGTATGTTTGAAGGGAACGTAGGACGCTGTGTGGAGATATTGGGAGATGGTGAAGACAGGCACAGTGCCGAACTGCTGAAGCTCTCCGAAGCGGCGTATATTGCCGCAGGAAAGCCATCCGGTTGGGAGCTGCTTGAAATTCTGGCAAAGTTTGAAAAGGATAAAGATGGTTTTGTCCGCTTTTTGGAGTTTTTAAGACTCCGCTGCCGTTGTGCCGGGCAGAATATAAACACAGACAGACGGCATATAGCAATGAGTGAGGCAATAGACCGGGCGCGCAGCGATATGGAGAAGAACTTGTATTTTCCGTTGATCTTGTCTGCGTTTGCGGCCAAATTAAGAGAATGTTAAGCGATCTTTCGGGATTGATGATAGAAAGCACATATATTTAGGATGGTAAACTTTTATGTCTGAAGTAATCGGTGTCCGCTTTAAGGATGTTGGAAAAATATATTATTTTGATCCGGACGGAAAAAAATTATCTCTCGGTGAAAATGTTATTGTCGAAACCATACGCGGCGTTGAGTGCGGAACTGTTGCTATGGCGAACAGAGCCGTGCCGGATGAGCACATTGTAAAACCCCTGAAAAAGCTGATTCGTGTTGCCACAAAGGCTGATATAGATGCGATAAAGCAAAATAAAGAAAAAGAAAAATCAGCCTTTGAGATTTGCGAACAGAAGATTGCACACCACAAACTTTCCATGAAGCTGGTAGATGTGGAATATACTTTTGACGGCAACAAGATCCTCTTTTACTTCACCGCCGACGGAAGAGTAGATTTCCGCGAACTGGTGAAGGATCTTGCCTCGGTATTCAGAACCAGAATTGAATTGCGGCAGATCGGTGTCCGTGACGAAGCCAAGATGATGGGCGGAATCGGTGTCTGCGGCAGACCGCTGTGCTGTTCCACCTTTCTGGGAGAGTTTCAGCCGGTATCTATCAAGATGGCAAAAGAGCAGGGAATCTCCCTGAATCCCACGAAAATTTCCGGAACCTGCGGCCGGTTGATGTGCTGCCTTAAATATGAGCAGGATGCTTATGAGGATCTGCTCCGCACAACACCGAAGATAGGGGCCTATGTCCAAACACCGGATGGAAAAGGAACTGTAACGGATCTGAACCTTCTCACGGGTATATTGACGGTGCATCTGGATAAAAGCGGAGAGGGCGCTGCAAGACAGTACCCGAAGAATAAACTGAAATTGATCCGCGATGCACAAGTAAGTGTGAGCCGCGAAGATACCGAGGCCTTTAAAGGACTGGAATAATAAAATTTATAAATAGGACTTGAAATTTCTGCGTTATGTGTTACAATAATAAATACATTCAATATATGGAGGTGTAACAGAATGGCATACGTAATTAGTGATGATTGCATCAGCTGTGGTGCATGTGCAGGTGAGTGCCCTGTCGAAGCTATCTCCGAGGGTGATGGTAAGTATACAATCGATGCTGATGCTTGCATCGAGTGTGGAGCTTGCGCTGATGTTTGCCCGGTAGACGCTCCTTCCGCAGAGTAATCGAAGTTATTCTCTTAAAGCGAAGAGCCGCGAATCATTCGCGGCTCTTCGTATGTGGAAATAAAAATTCAAATCATAAATAAGGTTTGCAGGAGTATGGAATGGGAACGAACAGAAACACAGAAGAGTATCTGGGCGGAGGAATAACGGTTTGTGTATCGCAGAATCACAAGTTTGGAACAGATGCGGTGCTTCTTTCGGATTTTTCATTGCCCAAAGACGCCAAAAAACCGGAACTGGCTTGTGATTTGGGATCCGGCTGCGGAATCATTCCCCTTTTATGGTTTGGCCGAGGATGTGCGCCGCAAAAAGTTTATGCGGTTGAGATACAGAGCGAGGGTGCGGCGCTGATGAAGCTTTCGGCGGAGAAAAATAAGATTGGCGATCGCTTTTTCCCTGTCGAAGCAAACATGACCACGCTTTCATCGGCACAGCTTCCGTTGGGCAGGTTTGAGCTGGTTACCTGTAATCCTCCCTATAAAGCGGAGGGAACAGGGATAAAAAGCCGCACAGACGCTGATTTGATTGCCAGACACGAAGGAAGCTGTGATATCTTTTCTGTTTGCAAAACAGCTGCCCGTCTGCTGAGATTCAGCGGAAGGTTTTGTATCTGCCTTCGCCCGGAACGCCTGGCAGATGCGGTATACGCCATGCGGGAAAATAAACTGGAACCTAAGCGACTGCGTTTTATCCATCAGAGAGCGGCTGCTGAACCATGGCTTTTTCTTATGGAGGGCCGCCGCGGAGGAAAACAGGGACTCCGGGTGGAACCACCGCTGATTGTAGAAGGCGAAAACGGACCTTCCGATGAAATAAAAAGAATTTATCGCCAGTTTTATGAAGAAAAGCAGAGCAAGACGATTACAGAATGATCCACAAGAGGGCTAAAATCAATTTGGAGTCAGCTTTTTCATTGATCAGCAAAAGAATCAGAGCGAGAACAAGGAGCTTGTCGTGTTCCGTTCCTGAAAAAACAGACAACAAGCCGGAAAGTGGCGAAGGGGCTGCGGCCGGTGCACAAACGGTATTATTCTGTTTACGGTGATATGAATCTACAGATTCTCTTCTGCTTTGAGGAGTTTCTTTGCCTGAATTGAAATGAGGAGGAGTTTCCGGATGGATTGGCGGGGCCGAAGTACCACCGGAATTCTGCCACATCTGTTCTGCCCGTTGGTGGGCATCCTGCTGCATCCGTATCAGTTCAGCGGAAGAATAGTTGCTTTTTTGCCATGTTGCTGGTGTCATGTTAAAATGCCTCCGAATAACCCAAGCTGTTTCAGCTCGGGCAGCAGAGAAACCAGACGAAGAAGCTTGATGGTTTCATCAATTTTTTTATCATTTTTGAGGTGTGGTTTCAATGCCTTTAAAAGACGGGTATTGTCGTCATCGCAGCTCAGTTTTTGCAGAAGCTGTGAGATCTTCATGATGGTATCGAGATCGATTCCGCCAAAAATACCGTTGGCAAAATCAGAAGAATCGGAACTGTTGGAAGAGGTGCTGCCGTCGGTATGTACGGCGGAGTCCGCAAACTCGCCGGGCAGGTCGATGCCGAGCATAGCGGCAACACCCCGGAGGTTTTTCATTCCCTCTTCAGAACCCAGTATTTCGCCAATTGCTTTGGAAATGTCCTCCATGATCGTTCCTTCCTTTCGGTGTTTCTTTCAATCAGCCTTTGCCGGAAGATTTTGTGAGCGCTTTCAGCAGTGCCTGTGCCTGAGGCGAATTCATCAACTGCTCCATCGCCTTGCGGTCGGACAGAATGGCAGCAAGTTTGCTGTTGCCCCGCAGAAGAGATTCGGCATTGCCGGAACGGAGTTTGTTTTCCAGTTCCTGAGGAGAAATACCAAGCTTTGCGGCAGCAAGGGAAAGCATTTGTTTCTGTTCGGGGGTAAGTTCGTTTTTCATATCGAATCATCACGCTCCATTTAAAAATATTGAGACTGTTGCTTATTCTATGATATGAAAAAAAGAAATAAAATGTGATTCTCTCTCGCAAAAGCAGATGGAAGCTCTGTTATCATCATATTAAATTCTTCGTATTGCTATGACATAGTTTTAAAAAATATACATGTTAGAAAGGAAATGTCGGCATATTATGGTAAACGCACTTAAGCTTATTATTATGTCAGACAGCCATGGCGATTTCAGAAGCGCCGATATGGTAGTGCAGCGTCATAAGGAAGAAAAATGTATTTTTCTTCATCTGGGAGATGGGATACGTGAGATAGAGGAACTGCGTATGCTGTATCCTGAAATTGACCTGAGAAGTGTGGCAGGCAACTGCGATTTTTCTTCTTCAGATCCCATAACGGAGGAAATCTGTTTTGCGGATAAAACGGTGGTTTTTACTCACGGCCATGAATACAATGTAAAATTTACCGATAAAGAAATCCTTGCTATGGCTACATCCCGCGGCGCATCGTTGGTAGTACATGGACATACACATATTCCGCGTGAGAAATACATTGACGGATTATATCTGCTTTGTCCCGGCAGCGTTTCCAGAAACCTGATTGGAAGTTCCAGCTACGCAGTGGTGGAAGTGGGCAAAGAAGGAATACTGATCAATATTATGAAAGTATAAAATATCCCCGCGCCTGTTTCTGAGAACCGGCGCGGGGTTGTTTGTTGCGTAAAGAGAGAACGAGAAGGACTCAGCCTGACAGGCTGAAATTCAGCAGGACTGGCGGTGCTGCATCTTCAGCCAGTTGATAAAACCATAGAGGTCGTTGACAAGGAACACAAGGAAACAGACGATAACAGAGAGATAGGAGATATTCTCCAGTGCAGCCAGAACCCAAAGGATAATCAGTACCACATCGTTGGATGCATAGGCCAGAGCAAAATAGGGGCTGCGCCGGAAGGTGAGATATACGGCAATAAAGCTGGTGGTAAGCGAAAGTGTGCTGAAAAAGAGGTTGGCAGTGCGAAAGAATTTCAAAACGAAAAAGAAGAGAGCGGTAACAACTGCAGCAAGTACAAGCATAAAGAGGATTTCCCGGCGTTTTAACCGGTTGACGCTGACTTCTGCGCGGTTGCCCTGATAGGGATTGCGCAGCCAGGAGATAAGAGCAAACAGTGCCATCGGCATTGTCATGCCGAGATAGGTGATCATCTCTCCATAGTAAGAGAAGGAATAAGAAATAATGCCGTACAGCAGACTGAAAATAATCATCAGCAGTTGCCCGAAAGGATTCCCCTTGGCATTGAAAATGAGCGAGGTAACACCGATCAGTGAGGCTGTCAAAGTGAGATAGTTGACTCTGTCAAAACAGAAGAATGAGATAAGGACGAGCAACACAGAAGCCCCCCACAATATAAGCTCTCCTTTGGTAAAATATCGGTATGCTTTTTTAAACAGATTCATGATTTTCCTCCAAAAAATAAGCATCCGTATACACATCTTCAAAGACCTAATGATGTGCAGACGAATGCAGATGCATTTCACTACCCGGTGGCAGATATTCTTTTTTGTTTTGCAGCAAAAGAGAACGGCATTGCTGAATGGAATTATTGTATCACAGCCAGGAGAAAAATGCAAGAGGGAACAAAAAAATAAACGATGACAGCCGAAAACTAATCGGCTGTCATTGTTCTCAGGTGCAGGAAAGTTTTTTTAATCAAGATAGATATGCAGCGGCCAGGAGAGATAGGATAGTTCGTCCAGTTTTTCTGCGGTAATATATCCTGCAGGAGCATGGAGGACAGTAGGAATACGGTTGACGATGGTGGCACAGGTGTGTTCCACGGTGGCGGGTTTTTCTACAAAAAAGGTGGTCTCCGGCTCGCCGATGATCTTCCAATCACACATATCTCCGTCATCAGGGCCATATACCTTACCGATACACTGGGTTTCAATAACGGGCCCTTGAAAGGTTTCGGTAGTCACAACAGCAGACATACCAATGCAGTTACCTTTTGGGATGACAGCATCAATGGTAGCGGAGTAGAGATCCTTATTATAAAAATAGGGAACGCAGCGCTGAGTCTGTGATTTCATGGTCCATCCGAATTTGCTGCAGAGTGCTTCGTTGGAGTTCCAGACATAGCTGGGTTCCAAAATCTCGGGATGGGCCAGTTTTTCTTCAAATTCCTGCGGTGTCATACCAACACCGTGGGCCTGTGCCAAGGCCAGGCCGTAATCCTCTACATTGTAACTCACCGCGCCTTCAATACGGTCTATCCGGTGAACACCTCCGGCAATACAGCCAATCATGTTGATCCAGTAGATATCCTGCATGCCGGAACCGACAATGGTACAATTGTTTTCCTTGGCCAGCTTATCCAACTTATTGGTGAGTGCGGAGGCGGTGGTCCAAGGATAGATTGCCTCTTCACAGGTGGTGATGACGTTGATTCCACGGGAGAGACAGCGCTCCATATGGAGGTACATATCATCCATAAAACTGAACAAGGTCATAACAACGATGTCGGCATCACATTCATCCAGCACCGCCTCGGCATCGCTGCGGATGGGTACCCCAAGACGGACGCCGAGCCCTGCCCATTCCCCTGCATCTTTCCCTACAATATGAGGATCAATATCAATGGCTCCAACAATTTCTGCCCCTTTTTCATGGAGATACCGCAGAATATAACGACTCATTTTTCCACAGCCGTATTGAACGACCCGGATCTTTTCACAATTCATTTTCAGTCTCCTTTCCTTTGAACTCCGGTCTCCGGAGATAGTGGAATACCTGTAGTATAGGCAATAAAAACAGGCTTATTCCCAAAGAAAAAGAAAATCCTCTTGCCGATGATTTTTCGGCAGAGGATTGGGAACGGAATATTTTATTCCAGATTAGCGTGCCTGAGCCGCATCTGCGCAGGATCGGCTCCCAAATTTTCGGTGATATTATCGCACAGCAAAAGCAGGGACTGTTCAAAAAGAGAACCCATGATCTGTCCCGATGCGGCAGAATTTTTGTTGGGAGCAGAAATCAGAATATCTGCCGGAGCAATTTGAGTCAGGGGCGAGTCAGCGGTGGCGGTGATAATAAACAGGTCAGCTCCAATCTCTTTTGCTTTTTGAGCATAGCGGCAGACACTTTGGGTTGTACCGGAGGCAGAGGCCAGAATCAACAGGTCACCCGGTTCAAGGGCGGGAGTAACCGTCTCTCCCACTACATATACTGTGCGTCCCATTTGAGCAAGCCGCATAGCAAAAGCCTTCAGCATCAGCCCGGAGCGGCCGGCAGCATAGACAAAGATGCGGCGGTGCCGGTTGATACATGCGGCAGCACGGGAAACGGTATCTTCCGGCAGCCGATCCAATATGTTTTTCAGAGGATCCCAATTATAATTCATCGGTGTCTCCTTTATTTTACAGCGGTAAATTTACGATAGTCAACCTGTTCCGGCTTTCCGGAAAACATGACATAATAGAGCCACAGCACACTGTAGCGGTCCTTTAAATCTTTGCCGTACAGCATGGCACTGCGGATTTTATCCCGCCCATACATCTTTTCCTGTGCAGCAAGGTCAAATCCGACGGAACGGAACATTTCGGCGCATTGAACAGCGGAGGGACATTCTTTCAGAACGGCAATGATCTGCTGCCACTTTTCCTGATAGATGGGTTCCAGGGTTCTCTCATAAGAACCGGCGCCTGCTTGAAGTTGGATCACTTCGTCGGCAATATTTTTATAGATGGTATGCCAGGCGGCAAGACGCTGTTCGGCAGTTTCCTGGCAGAAGACGGGAAAATCCAGGGCTGCAAGCTGTTCCCGCATGCCGGCAGTCAGAATGGTATTGTAGGCGACATCAATGCCGTGCACAAAATGCGGCTGTTTATTTACCAACCCGACAATCTCAAAGAAGTGAGAGAGGTGATGCTCACTGCCGGAGCCAGGACGGGTGGTTTCTGCCAGACTGAGCGTAATTCCGATGAGAATCAGTGCTTTGGTAAGCAGTTCAATGGCATCTGCATTACGGGCGAGAATACGCTCTGCTGAATCACGGATATGATTGGTGACATCCAGAACCAGATCATAGATATCCTGACAAAAATATTCACCGTTGATCAGCCGGCTCAGTTTCCAGTCGTTCAGAGAGCTGTATTTACCGATGATATCTCCATACCCTGCACGGATCATATCCAATGGTGCATTTTTAACCACATCTACATCGGCAACAATATACTTGGGCGGATGGGTGGTATAGGTGACTTTCATGCCGTCGGTAATCATAGCTGCTCCGGAGGAAGCATATCCGTCCATGGAAGGGGCGGTGGCGACAATACCATAATCCATGCAGCGCTGCCAGGATACAAATTTGCAGATATCATTGATAACACCGGAGCCGATACCGAGGATAAAATCCGTTTGCTCGGAGATCACGTCGGAAAGTTCTGCTACAGCGGTTTCATCCGGCACCAGTATGCTGTCTCTTTGATAAATCAGCTCTCCGGCAATACGGTGGCCAAGAAGAGAACGTATTTTGTCTGCACACACAGCAGCGGTGTTGTTGTCGGCGACCAGCCAGATGTGGGAATATTCTTTCAGCAGAATGGGAAGATGTGCCAGAGCACCGCTGCTGACAACAACATCAGAAATCGGGCAAAAATGTCTGCGGCCGCAGGAGCAGTTAATTTCTTTACTGCAGTAAGCAGCAATATCAAGCTTCATGTGAAGATAACTCCTTTTGGAAATATAGAATGCTGATTATTCGTTCCATATATAGGGGAGCAGTTCGCGGATGGTAACAACACCGCTTTTGAGCATGACTTCGGTGGAAAGATTATTGGGATTGATTTGGTAGATAAATTCACGGCAGCGCCCACAGGGAGCGACAATCTCATCTTCCCATACAGCAACAATTTTTTCAATGCGGCTCTCTCCTGCTGTAATCATGGCGGCAATGGCAGCGTGTTCGGCACAAAATCCCATGGAGCAGGGAACATCAATGCACACACCGGTGTAGACATTGCCCTTGTCTGTTACAAGAGCGGCAGCAACGGAGCCGGCAGAAGCGCAATCGGAGAGTTTACGGGGATTCAAAGTGTCTCGGGCAATCTGTATCAACTGTTCAAAATCCATAGTAATGCTCCTTTTTCTAAATTTGTTGATCAATCTTTCAGGGTAATGGTTTCTCCCCTGTTTTCAACGGCTGTCTCTGTAACAGAACCATCATCGTGGTGCCAAAGAATGTGGTAATCCACGGCTTTGGGCATATCCGGGTAGGTACCTTCTCTGGGATGAATCGTCAGCACGTTATCCTCAAGGGTCATAAGGGTTTGTGCATACTCTCCTTTTTCATAGCCGTAGGTAGCATAGTCATCCTCGTATAAGGTAAACGAGGTATCTTTGCCCGGATAGATGTGGACATACAAAGTATTCGGACGATAATCGCGCAGAGAATGTGCCCAGTCCTGCATGACAACGATGGAGCCGGCACGAACAAAGAGGGAGCCGCCGCGGATGCCGGTGGGAGTGTCGATGAACTGCTTCGGGCCGGTATATTTTTTACCGGTGAAAAAGTCAAACCACTCATCTTCTTCCGGAAGAGTGATATGATCATCGAATACAGAGACGAGGAAAGAATCTCCAAGCATATATTCATTGACGATGCTGTCGTAGCGGTCGGTGTGGAAATATTGCAGGCTCAGCGGACGCAACATCGGCAGCGAAGTGGTGTTGGCAATATGGGCATAGGCGTAGAGATAGGGGAAGAGTCTGGAGCGAAGCTGTGCATACCAACGATAGCATTCTTCTGCCTCATCGCCGCAATACCAGGGAAATTGCCAGTTGGCCCAGCCAAGATGCTGAGACCACGGTGCCAGAAAACCAAAATGAATTTTTTGTTTATCGTCGCACTCCATGTCAAAAGAGGCATTGGAGTGACCGCACATGGCAAAGTTCATGAGGGAGAGCAGCACGGCACTGTCGCAGCCGGTATCGCCTGCCCAGGTAGCGGCATACTTTTGGGTTCCGGGATAGGTGCCGCAGGTATAAATCATGGCACGGCGGCCGGTATATTCGGCATATCCTTCCTTCATCTGTTTGGCATAGACGACCGGATAGAGATTGCGGATCTCATCATCGGTATAGCGTCCCGCCCAGAGACGGTCGGGAAAGGGAATAACCTGTGAGGAGCCATCCAGTTTGAAGGCTTCAGCACCGTTGTCTACAAATTTTTTCAGGTGCTCGAACCAGGGCTCTCCCGCTTTCGTGACCTTATCCATACGGACGCCCTGATTTAGATGGGCATCGTTGATTACAGCATTCGGATTATCGTTTGTTTCGTCTGCATAGGAGTCTCCCTCCTCTTTCCAGAAGAGGTCATAATCGCAGCAGAGCCACAGACTGAGCATACGGCCCATCTGTTTCAGATTCCAGATGAAGGACCAGGAACCGTAATAATTCTCCGGTTGCCAATAGGGGATGGGAAAACGGTCGGAATTCCATTTTTTCTCGGTGGTGCTGTCGTAGTGTTTGGACATCCAGCTGGGTTCCAAACCGAGGATGTCACAGGGGATTTCCCTTTCCTTGAAACGCAGGGAGTCATCCAGCAGTGTGCGTGCAGTAGTTTCTTCGTTCAGAACAAACGTCAGACCATAGGCGCCTTTCGGGAGCATGACGGGACGGCCCATAACTTTGCCGGAAAGATACAATGCCTCATGCAGATCTTTGCCGCAGAAGACAATCAGATCCAAAGAACCTTTGTTGCAGGAGATTTGCAGCAGATCCGGAGTGGTAGCGGCAATGTCAAAGGTGTGCGCATAAGTGCAGTTAAGCAGAACGGCCCAACCGCGGGAACTCATCAGATAAGGAACGGGACCGTAGGAGGTGACGTTTGCCTGTTTCATAACGGCAATTTTTCCGTGTTTTTCAAGAGAATCACGGGATTCGTCGCCCAGACCGAACATACGATCTGCCGGAGTGAGCGGGAGTTTAATGGAGAATCCGCCGTCTTCATCGGCAGACAGTGTGAAAGAGAGGGAATATCCGCGTTTCAGAACGGCAGTATTGGTTTCGCTGGAAGAGAGTGTTTCAGCAGGAACGCCGTCCGGCATCAGGTTGATAATTTTATATTTGGAGAGAAGAGATTCTCTGGGCATACGGCCCTGCCAATGACGGATGCGGTAAATATTTTCTGAGAGTCTGGTGATTTCAGTCATGGCTTCCTCCTGTCGGCTGTGAAAAGCCCAAAGATTGGTTTGTCTTACCGCTATTATAGCACGAACACCAACGGACGGCAAGGAGAGAAAAAGAGCCTTAAATAAAAACGGTACAAAGTCTTTTGAGGCTTTGCACCGTTTGAGAATATAAGATCACAAAATCAGGTTTTGAGTATCCGTTTGATAGTTTCCTCCGAGAGGTAATATTCCTTTGCCAGATCGGAAATTTCCGCACCTGCACATTTTTTGGCCCGGATTTCTTTGTTGCGCTCATCCAACAATTGTCGGGCTCCTGATCGGCTGCCCCATGCCCGTTGGATGTTTTGGGCAGGAGGAATATAGATTAACCCCTCACTCACGTAGGTGCGGAGCAGTTTGACCAACCACGGAGGAAGCTCCTTTTCAGCATTGATATATGACATTTGATCACTCCATAAAAAATTTTGACAGAGTGCAGCATATATCAAGAAAGCGGCATTACCGCTCTGTGCACTGCCGCTTATTTGTTGATATAAGCTGCACAGAGCAAAACAGGTGAATTGTGGCCTTCTTTAACAGAGAGATACATAAACTCATCTCCTCTTAAGGTTATTGGGAAACAAGATTATTCAACAATATCAAGGGTATATTCTTTTTCGCCGAGACCGACCTTTTCAAGGGCATCAATCTGGATATAGGGGTCTTTACCATGGAGACGCTGGAAGAGATGTCCTTCTGTGCCAAGCTCCATACCGGCGGGAACTCCTTCGGGATTGAGACGTTCAAATTTAATGGCATCGAGGGTGGCGGTCTCCAGTGCTACCATATCCCAGCCGGCGAGAATACCGATATCGGGAACCAGGGAGGGAGTAGTCATGCCCCAACAGTCGCAGAGTGCGGTAATGGCAGTGAGAACATTGATATAGAACACATTACCCGGTTCAAAGCAGTCCACAACCGTCTTGGTGCAGAGGGCCATGCCCATCTGGAAATCGGCATAATCGTGAGAATCCAGCGTGATGGCATCGGCAGGACAAACCTTTACGCAATGCTGACAGTTGGTGCAGTTGTGGTAGAATACCTTGTAGTTTCCGTTGTCATCGAAGCTGTTGGCATGATGGTTGCAGGCATCGATACACTGACCGCAATGAATGCATTTTTCGCTGTCCCATACAAGTCCGCCTTCCAGCGCATGGATCTCGTGTCTGGTGCGGTCGGTTACGCAACCCATGGCGATGTTTTTGCAGGCACCACCAAGACCGCAGGCACCGTGTCCTTTAACGTGAGAGAAATCGATGAGGAAATCGGCATCGTGGATATGACCGGCTACATCCACATGCTTAAAGGTGCGGAAGTCCACATCTTTGGTGTAGAAGTATTTTCCGAAATAACCACAGGCATCCACAATGGGACATCCGAGGATACCATCGGTATAGCCGCGATTTTCCGGGTGACGGTCAGCAACATAGTGATCGGTAATAAAACATTTTCCGCCATTCTTCTGGACAAAGGAAACAAGAATACGGATAAACACTGGCGGAATGGTAGAGAAGGTGAGGTTATCGCCTACATGCATTTTGATGGCAACTACCTTTCCGTTCACCTTTTCAGCAAGACCGGAAGCTGCGAGCATACGCTCGAATTTTGCGGGAAGAGTCTGAGAGGCGTCATAGCGGGTAAAAGCCATGGGTGCAAATTGAAGTTTTGCCATAATATAGATCCTCCTGAATATTATTTTTTGTTTTCTTCATTGTGATAGGTTTTAAGATTGAGGTTGGATAGAAGATCGCGCTTGATCTCCCAAAGCTTGTCGGAAAGATCCACATAGTACCTGTGTGGATGTTCAAAGCGTTTCACCTCTTCCCAGAGGGAATCCACCTGCTGCCTGCAGTATTCTTTGATCTCGCTGAGAGCCGGAGATTCATATACGCAGCGGCCCTGTTCAAAGATGGGAACCAGCATGCGTTTGGAATAGACGTTATCAAGAGATTTCCGCTTCCAGGTGGCAACAGGATCATAGATAACCACTGGCTGAGAGGTATCGGGCTCTTCGTCGTAGAGACAGACATAGTCGGCCACTGCTTCATGGGTATCTTTGTTATAGAAACGGTAGAAAGTTTTGAAATCCGGATTGGTGATTTTTTCAATGGTTTCACTGACTTTGATTTTGGGGATGTATCTACCATCCTCAAGAATGGCCGTAAGCTTATAGACACCGCCGAATACGGGGGAACTCTTGGAGGTAATGAGATTTTCGCCGACACCAAAGAGGTCAATTTTGGCACCCTGAAGCAGCAGGTCGCGAATGATGACTTCATCCAGAGAATTGGAGGCAACGATCTTGACATAGTCAAACCCTGCATCATCCAGCATTTTGCGGGCTTTTTTGGAGAGATAAGCCAAGTCTCCGCTGTCAAGACGGATTCCCTTGGGTTTGTAGCCGTTGGGGATAAGCACCTCGTTAAATACCTTGATGGCGTTGGGAACACCGAAAGAGAGGACGTTGTAGGTATCTACCAGCAGGGTACAGTTTTCGGGATAAATCTCAGCATATTTTTTAAAAGCATCGTACTCGCTGTCAAACATCTGGATCCAGCTGTGTGCCATGGTGCCAACAGCAGGGATATTGTAATCTCTGTCGGAGATGGTGCAGGCAGTGGCATCACAGCCGCCGATATAGGCAGCTCTTGCGCCGAGGATGGCGGCATCATAGCTCTGAGCACGGCGGGAGCCAAACTCAAAGACAGAACGGTTCTGTGCGGCTCTGACAATGCGGTTAGCCTTGGTGGCGACAAGAGACTGATGGTTGATGGTGAGCAGAACCATGGTCTCAATAAGCTGTGCCTGAATAATGGGGCCACGGATAACGATAATCGGTTCATTCGGAAAAATCGGGGTTCCCTCTTTTACAGACCATACATCGCATTCAAATTTGAAGTTGACCAGATAATCGAGAAACTTTTCACTGAACTGATGTTTGCTGCGCAGATATTCAATATCTTTTTCTGTAAAGCTAAGGTTTTTAAGATACTCAATCAGCTGCTCCAGACCGGCGAAAAGGGCAAAACCGCCGCCGTCGGGAATGGTTCGGAAAAACATATCGAACACGGCAATTTTATCGCCAACCCCGTGTTCAAGGTACCCGTTGGCCATGGTAAGTTCATAGAAATCGGTGAGCATTGTCAGGTTACGCGAGGAGAGCTCGTTTCTGATCAGTTCGGTTGTATCCATTTGGTTTTTACCTTCTTTTATTGTATAGATTAGGTTGATATCGGGTTTGGTATATTATATCATAAAATGCTGCGAAAGCGAAGAGATTGAGAAGAAAAGAACTATTTTCTTCCGGCAAGCGCATGGCTGAGTGCGGAGACACTTTCATATCCGACAAAGCGTGCAGCATCGGTTACCGAGGTGCCGGAAGAAATATAGGCGGAAGCCACATTAAGCCGGTGGCTTCGGATATACTGATAGGGGGTTATACCCACTTCGCGCCGGAAGAGTCGGATAAAATGACTAATGTCAAGGTGGAGAAGCGAGGCAAGCTCTTCATTGTCCGGAATATCCAGCGAACCATCCGGGTGGGTGGCATGAATGCGGTCCATCACCGATTCAATACGGGGATCCCGTGAGAAAGTGTATCCGGTAACGGTGCATAACTGCCGCAAAAGTCCCGGAAACAAGGCTTTGATGGTATCGGTATTCTCCTGCATATGGAGATGATTTTTGTCTGAAAGCAGTTCTTCCAGCGCTTTGACAGTATACCGAAGGGCAGCCAACCGGTGATCGTTGGCTGCGGAGGAAAGATCAACCTGTCCCGCTTTGCCGGAGCGCAGCGGCGGCGTGAGAGAAAAATCGAAAAACATATGATCAAGAGGATCAGAATCCAGTTGATATGCGCGGAAATTGGATTTGATGGGAAGAAGATAAATGTTTCCCGGCAGAAATTGACGCTGTGTTTCTCCATCAAAATACCATCCGCTGCCGGAATAGACCACATAGATCCGGTTGCAGTCTCTCATTTTTGTAAAATTCCACCCCGGAGGTGCCAGACATCGGCCAAAATTATAAAGGTAAGGTTCATCAATCATAATATACCGCTCCAAAGTCGATTTCAAACAAATAAAAGTCAATTGTAAACATTGCAAACCAGAAAAAATTGCACTAAAATTTATAATAGAAATTATAGCATGATACCGCCTGTAATTCAACAGAAGGAGTGTAAATATGAGTGTTATTTTGAGCAAATCGGAATATGAAGAGCAGATTGCTGCATCACGAGACCGCCGCATGGCATGGTGGAGGGAGGCAAGGTTTGGAATGTTTGTGCATTTTGGCTTGTATTCACAGGTGGGACGCAATGAATGGCTTCAGGCGCTTGAGAGTATTCCCGTGGAGGAATATGAGAAGCTTGCCGATAGCTTTGCACCAAAACCGGGAGCTCCCAGAGAGTGGGCTATGCTTGCCAAAGCGGCAGGCATGAAGTATATGGTGCTCACCACCAGACACCATGAAGGATTTTCGCTGTGGGATTCTAAGGTCAATCCCTACAACTCGGTGAATTATGGTCCCCACCGGGATATTGTCAAAGAATTTGTGGACGCCTGCCGGGAATTCGATCTAAAAATCGGGTTCTATTCCTCACTGATGGACTGGCACCATCCCGATGGTTGGAGATGTGCTGTGGACGAAGCGGCGCGCTGCCGGTTCCTCGATTATATTGAAGCACTCAATACAGAGCTGCTTACCAACTACGGAAAAATTGATATTTTGTGGTATGATGTTTCCCAGCCGTTGCAAAGCTGGGAGGGATGGAATTCCCTTGCGCGCAATCAGCGTCTTCGTGAGCTGCAGCCGGATATTATCATCAACGACCGCAGCCGTCTGGCAGAAGATTTCGGTACGCCGGAGGAACATGTCACCGCTTCAGAGCGCGACTGGGAGGCCTGCATGACCTTTAACGGTATTTCGTGGGGATATCTGGATGAAGAACAAGTCAGAGGATACTCATACAATGCGCCCCGAATACTAAAAATGCTGAATACCTGCTGTAAGGGCGGCGGAAATCTGCTGCTGAATATCGGACCCAAACCGGATGGTTCTGTTCCATCTGATGCGGTCACTCCTCTCACGGAAGTAGGAGAATGGCTGTCACGCAACGGGGAGGTAGTATACGGCCGCAGACTTGGAAAATGGGATCGCTTTGGTTGGAATGGCGGGGCCAACGGTATTTCCTCTGTCAGTTGTTCCGAAGACGGAAAGACCTGCTATCTTTGGTGCTGGATCTGGCCAAAAGGCGGATCTATGGCAATTGGCGGATACTTTGACGCTCCGCGTAAAGTGAGCATTTTGTCCACCGGGGAAGAGATTCGGTTTAGTCATGATGGGCATCGTATTATTCTGGAGGGACTCCCTGAAAAATGCCCGGATCCATCCGGCATTGCAGTTATCAAGCTGGAATTTAATGATGTACCGGAATATCATTCTTATGGGCGCTATCCGCAGATGAATGAGGGCAGGCAGTACAAAACCAAAAACAAAAGATAACAACAGACCAAAGGGATCACAGAAAATGTGATCCCTTCTTTATGTGAATCAGATGAGATCGGTAAAAAATGTTTTACTACGCAGGGAGAATGTGGTATAATAAATGAAAAGTAAACCTGTAAAGTGAGGGCGGAGACAATGACAGAGAGACAACAGCTGCTTGTGAAAAATGTGGATAACCACCGACAGATGATACTGGAGGCGGAAAGATGGCTTTGGCAGCATCCGCAAACTGGTTATACGGAATGGGAGGCCCATGCCTACCTGAAAGAAAGATTTGAAAAGCTGGGATATATTCTGACCGAAGCAGGCGATATTCCAGGATTTTATACCGATTTGGATACCGGAAAACAGGGCCCAACCCTGTGTATTATGGGAGAACTGGATGCCCTGGATATTGCGGGACATCCCGAATCTGTCAACGGTATGACTCATTGCTGCGGACATCATGGACAGGGTGCAGCGTTGCTGGGTATTGCAGCAGCATTGAAAGAGCCGGGGGCATTGGATGGCCTTTGCGGTAAGATCAGACTGATGGCTGTGCCGGCAGAGGAGATGATTCAGCTGGGATTCCGCGAAGAGCTTCGCAAAAAGGGTATCATCAAATATTTCGGTGGTAAGCAGGAATTTATGGCAAGAGGATATTTTGATGGTGTGGATCTCGCGATGATAACTCATGGTGGCACGGAAAATAATGATGATAACTATGATTTTCGCTGTAATGCCAGTTATAACGGCTGTGTTACCAAACGGATGACATATAAAGGAAAGGCAGCTCACGCAGGAGGATCGCCAAACCGCGGCATCAATGCACAGTATGCGGCAATGCTGGGACTTCAGGCCTGCAATGATCTGCGCGAAACCTTTGTCGATGCTGAAACAGTTCGGTTCCATCCGATTATGCTGGGAGTAAAGAGCGCAGTGAATATCATTCCGGATGAGATGAAGATCGAGAGCTATGTCAGAGGAAAAACCATAGAGGCCATCAAGCGCGAAAACAAAAAGATAAACCGTGCGCTGACCGGTGCAGCATTGGCGATGGGTTGCGAACTTGAACTGAACGATCGCCCTGGTTATTCTCCTGAAAATGAAGATCCGCGTATGATGAAACTGGCAGAACAATGCTGCATTGATCTTGTTGGTAAAGAACGGGTGGCATTCGATTATAGCAGTCACAGCACCGGCTCTTCGGATTTTGGTGATGTAACAATGGTTATGCCAGGTCTTCAATTTATGGTGATGGGAGCTGTAGGAACAGTACATAGTCTGGCTTATCATGTCAAAGATGCGGAACGTCTGTGCGTCAATTCCGCAAAGGCTCAGTTGTTTGTGGTGGATGCGCTGCTTTCCAATAATGCGGCAGAGGCAAAAGAAATTATTGCGGAGTATAAGCCGCAGTATCCTTCTATCAAGGAGTTTTTGGAAGAGCTGGATGGTTTTATCATGGATAAAAACGCGGTGGTATATGATGAGAACGGCAACGCTACCGTGGATTTCCAAAAAGTCTGATTCAATGAGGATATTTAGTGTGATATAATGGTGTACTGGTGATTTTGCAAAGTGAGGGTGACGTGTATGACAGAAAGACAACAGAGAATTGTGAAAAATGTAGATATTCATCGACAGATGATACTGGATGCAGAAAGATGGCTTTGGCAGCATCCTCAGACCGGATATACGGAGTGGGAGGCACATGCCTATCTGAAAGAAAAGTTTGAGATGTTGGGATATGTGTTGAACGAAGCTGGGAATATCCCGGGATTTTACACCGATTTGGATACCGGAAAAACCGGTCCCATGCTCTGTGTTATGGGAGAACTGGATGCGTTGGATATAGCAAATCATCCCGAATCTGTCAACGGTATGACTCATTGCTGCGGACATCATGGACAGGGTGCCGCACTGTTGGGTATTGCAGCAGCATTGAAAGAGCCGGGTGCGCTGGAAGGACTTTGCGGTAAGATTCGACTGATGGCCGTGCCGGCAGAGGAATTGATCCAGCTGGGTTACCGTGAAGAACTGAGGCAGAAGGGTATCATCAAATATTTCGGCGGCAAACCGGAGTTTATGGCGAGAGGATATTTCGATGGTGTAGACCTCTCCCTCATGACTCATGGCGGTGCAACACTCGGAGAAGATATCTATGATTTTCGCTGCAACGCCAGCCATAACGGCTGTATTGCCAAACGAATGACATACAAGGGAAAAGCTGCCCATGCAGGCGGGTCTCCCAACCGCGGCATCAATGCACAGTATGCAGCAATGTTGGGCATTCAGGCCTGCAATGATCTGAGAGAGACCTTTGTAGATGCAGAGACTGTCCGTTTTCATCCCATCATGCTGGGTGTAAAGAGTGCCGTAAATATCATTCCGGATGAAATGAAGATCGAGAGCTATGTCAGAGGAAAAACCATAGAGGCCATCAAGCGCGAGAATAAAAAGATAAATCGAGCCCTTACCGGTGCAGCGCTTGCCATGGGCTGTGAACTGGAACTGACAGACCGTCCCGGCTATTCTCCGGAGTATGAGGATCCCAGGTTTATGAAATTGGTGGAGCAATGCTGCATCGATCTTGTGGGAAATGATCGGGTGGCATTTAATTATAGCGGACACAGTACCGGTTCTTCGGATTTCGGCGATGTGACAATGGTTATGCCCGGCGTACAGTTTACGGCAATGGGTGCTGTGGGAACAGGTCACGGTGTGGATTATTGCGTCAAGGATGCCGACCGTCTGTGTGTCAACTCCGCAAAAGCTCAGCTGTTTGTTGTGGAAGCACTGCTTTCCAACAATGCAGAAGCGGCAAAAGAAATTATTTCCGAATATAAACCGCAGTATCCCTCCATTCAGGATTTCCTGAATGAGCTGGATGGTTTTATCATGGATAAAAACGCGGTGGTATATGATGAGAACGGCAACGCCACAGTAGATTTCCAAAAGATTTAAACAGAAGCGGAAGTTTGGGAAAAATTAAAACAACATACTTGAATCCCGGTATTTCCATATGGTAAAATAAAGCATTCCGTTTTGCGGTTTTCCGGAAGTTTACAGGAAGAAAAGAAAGGTATAGAAACAGATGCTTGAAGGATGGATTGAAAACATAATTGCTCTTACGGAACACAGCGACTGGCTGGCTCCGCTGATTGCTTTGGCAGCAGGTGTATTGACTTCGCTGATGCCCTGCTCGCTGGCATCGGTGCCGCTGATGATCGGATGTGTCAGTGCCGGTGTTTCCGATGAAGAAAAAGCGCATAAGAATCACAGACATCACGATAAGCATGATCACGGGCATGGACATGAACACAAAGACAGATGCTGCTGCGGACATGAGCATGACGGACATGTCAACGAAGAGAAAGAAGAAAAGATTGTTTGCAGCTGCTGCGGTGCGCAGGGAGAAATGCCTCACACCAAGGTAAGCCGCGCTTTTGGTTATTCTCTGGTGTTTTGTCTTGGTATGTCAATCACCTTTATTGCACTGGGGTTAGCTGCCTCTCTGGTGGGACATCTGCTTCACAAGCTGGAGATGTTCTGGTATATTTTTGTCGGCATTCTGATGGTGGTTATGGCGCTTCAGACATTTGGTGTCATCAATATTATGCCGAATCTCGGAAAGCTTACCAGAAATAGATATACAGGCCTGGCGGGTGCTTTTCTTTCCGGACTTTTGGGCGGATTGTTCAGCTCCCACTGTGCAGCTCCCACACAGGTGATGCTGTTGGCTATTGCGGCAGAAGTCGGCAATGTATTGACAGGACCGTTTCTGCTTTTGATGTATGCCCTGGGACACAGTATTCTGCTGATTCTTACAGGAACCTTCGTAGGCTTTTTTAGAAGAATCTCAGAATCAAAAAAATTTGCAGGGTTTGTGCGTGCGGCAGAAATTATTGTAGGAATATTGATGGTGTTGTTTGCTGCTTATATGTTCTGGATGGCCTTTGCCGGTGATGTTTCTGAAGTGCACCATCATTGATAAAAATTTAAAAGCAGCTCCGGTTTGATTGAACCGGAGCTGCTTTCAAAAAAACTTGAAAAAATTTTAATTTTTGTATTGACAATTTTAAATATCGATGATATAATAGTTTTCGTTCCTTGAATGGACGTCATATGGCGGCATAGCTCAGTTGGCTAGAGCATTCGGTTCATACCCGAAGTGTCGTTGGTTCAAATCCGACTGCCGCTACCAGCGAATAGCAACGGCGTGGCATCCTCGCGGTGGACGCCGTTTATTTCGCTGAATGGCCCGTTGGTCAAGAGGTTAAGACACCGCCCTTTCACGGCGGTAACACGGGTTCGAGTCCCGTACGGGTCACCAAAAAAGAAGTAACTTTTGTCTACCAAAAGTTACTTCTTTTTTTATCCAAGCCGCAGGCCTGGCATATCATCACCGCGCGAAGCGTGGTGCATATCATCAGCCCCTTTGGGGCTGTATCTCATCACGCGTCAGCGTGTATTTTTTCTGCGGCTTGATGAGATGCAACACTTCGTGTTGATGATATACCGCAACAAGTTGCGGATGATATACAAGGCTTCGCCTTGATTTGTTTCTGACAAAGTAGTACAATACTCTTAAAAGGAGTGTTTCT
>SVMZ01000019.1 GCA_015067185.1 Oscillospiraceae bacterium
GGTCCATAGGTTACCTCCTTTCGCTTTCAGTATAGACAATTTTGGTAACAAAGAACACGAACCGATGGTTGAGTGGAGAGAAATCAACCATCGGTGGGGTGAAAAATGACCGTCAAATTCAAGTTTATCTATCTATATGCGTTATTTTATCGTGTGACAGCTATATATACAAGAACAGTCCCGGCAGAATTACCTGCCGGGACTGAAACTGTTTTACGGACACTCGCCATTACGGCAGCGGGGCTTTTGTTCTCACAATTACTGCAATTATTTATTGTAGTATGCAAGGGTATCCTTGATAGACTGAAGGTTATCAGCCATCTCGGGCCAATACTCAAGACCGAAATAACGATCGTAGCCAAGGCTTTCGATGGTTTTGATGATACGCGGATAGTTGGTCTCACCGAACTCCGGCTCATGACGTCCCGGAACACCTGCGCTGTGGAAGTGACCGATGTAGTCAATGTTGTTGGTGATGGAGTTGACGAGGTTGCCTTCCATCAGCTGCATGTGATAGCAGTCATAGAGCAGCTTAATGTTGGGGCTGTTGACAGCCTTCATGATCTCAAAGCCAACATAAGAGGAATCGAGATAATATCCCTTGTGATCATAGAGAGAGTTGAGAGCTTCGATGATGATGGTAACGCCTTCACGCTCGCAGAGCTCAGAGAGACGTTTGAGGTTCTCGATGAGAACCATCTTCTGGCTGTCAACCTTGCACTCAAGTTCACCGGCAAGACCGATAAAGGTGGTGCATCCCATCTCTTTACCGAGACCAATGGTCTTCTCAACGTTTTTCTTAACGATGTCGTACGGCAGGTTCATGCGCATATCCCACTGATCGGCAACACAGCAACCGGCTACAGCCATACCCAGCTGACCGCAGATCTGTCCGATCTTCTTTGTGTCATAAGAACAGGGATTCCAGAACTCAATGGCATCAACACCGGCCTCTTTTGCCAGAGCGATACGATCATAGAAAGGAACATTCTCAAAAACAGGCTCAATACAAAGTGAATATTTCATATCTTTACCTCCATTTTCTTATTAGTTAAAACAAAACCCGGGAAAACTCGCACTCTCTCCTATGAGGTTTTACAAGTTTTCCCGTCTGTCACTCAGTGAACAATATTATTGGTTTGCTCTATCTTTCAATTAAGCAAGAACAGCAGCAACCTTGTTGATAGCCTTAGCAACCATATCGCAGTCTTCCAGAGTCATCTGTGCGGGGATATCGATATGAACAACGCGTCCAAGATACTCAAGGGTATTGACGTTCATCATCGGATCGTACTTAACAGGGCCGGCCTTGGTGTGGAACGGGCACTCGTACGGGCACTTGACATCGGTGGGAGTCTTCTCCTCGATGACGTGCTTCCAGTGAGCATAGATGTGCCAGTCGGGGATACCAGCGTTGAATACGCCGGCAGCATGGGTAACACCCTCAGCCTTCAGAGCTTCAACAAACGGAGCAACCTTCTCTTTGCTGTCGAGGTAGAACATGAGAACGATACCGGTATCGCCTTCTTCGTCGTTTACGGGACGGCATTTGATTCCCGGGGTATCCTTGATCTGGTCAACGATACGCTTAAGGTTACGGCGCATGTTGGCAAGGAGGTAATCCAGTCTGCCGAGCTGTGCAAGCATAACCGCACCGGTGAGCTCGCTCATACGGAAGTTGGAGCCGCAGAACAGCTCGCCTTCATAGCGCTGCTCAGCAAAACGGTCGGGTCTCCAGCAAGCTGCGGTATCATGATAGCTCATGCAGCGGTCATAGAGACGCTCGTTGTTGGTCAGGATCATGCCGCCTTCACCGGCAGTGATGATCTTATGATACTGGAAGGAGAAGCAGCCGCAGTCACCGAAGGTACCGAGAGCCTTGCCCTTGTAGGTACCGCCGCAAGCCTGTGCGCAGTCCTCAACAACGATGAGGTTGTATTTCTTTGCGATAGCCATGATGGCATCCATATCGCAGGGTACGCCGCGCATATGTACAGCTACGATACCCTTGGTTGCCGGGGTGATCTTCTTCTCAACATCAGCGGGATCCAGAGTAAGAGTCTCGTTAACTTCTGCGATAACGGGGATACCCTTTGCTGCAACAATGGCTGCACAGGATGCGAAGAAGGTGTAACCGGGAACGATAACCTCATCGCCAGGGCCGATGCCGCATGCTACGAGAGAAGAAATAAGTGCGCCGGTGCAGGAGCTGGTAGCAAGAGCGTATTTTGCGCCCATGCGTGCAGCAAACTTCTGCTCAAACGCTTTAACTTTAGATTCACAATTTGACGGACCATAATAACGGAAAAGGTATTTGTTGTCGAGAACTTCCAATATTTCTTTCTTTTCGGCATCACCGATCTCAAGACCGCCCGGATACATCGGGAAATCTTCTGTTGTTTTGGCTTTGGGGCCACCATAAATAGCAAGCTGTTCCTGCATTGTAATGTTCCTCCTAATAAAATACTAAGGTTTGTACCTACAATTTATATTATACACACCATTTGCAAAAAGTCAAGTATTTTCCTAAAACGTTTTAACAGTTTAACAAAATAATTTTTTAGTAATTTACTCAAATATTATTTTGTGGTATAATATTCTAAACCCAAATAATCACACGCATAGGTTCGCACTAAAATCACTTTATGATATTTAGTATCCATAGCGACCACCCAGGCATTCTCACAGAATGGATCTTTGTAAAAGGAGTTTTTTTATGTCACGCCTGACCATTAAAGATGTTGCCAAACTGGCCGGAGTTTCCCCCAGTGCCGTTTCTCTGGCAATTAACGGCCGCCCCGGTATATCCGATGCTACCCGAAAACTGATTTTGGATTGTGTGGAGCAGACAGGCTTTGTCCCAAGCCAGAATTCCCGCTCCCTCGTCATGAAACGCACCAAAAACATTGCTCTTCTCTGGAGCACAGATTTCCAACCGTTGGAGCATCTCTTCTTTTCTGATTTGACAAGACGACTTCTCAGCTGCTGCACCAATGCCAGTTACAACCTTGTTTTCACCTCCTGCGATTTCAACAGCTCCTCCCTTCTGCTGCCAGAAATCATCCGCTCCCGTGGCGTTGACGGTGTTGTCGCGTTCGGCCGTGTTCCCAACGGGATTGCCTATGCCGTCCATCAGCTGGAACTACCGCTCCTTATTCTCGACAGCCATACTGTTGTAGAAAACTCCTTCTGCCTTTGCGTGGATTATTATAATGCAGCGCGCCTCGCCGTTGAACACCTGATTTCTCTCGGACACAAAAACATTGCCTATATTGGCGGCAGCCTTTCCCAGCCCGGTTTCAGCCACAAAACCTTTGAAGGATACCGCAGCGCCATGCAGGATCACGGCCTGGAAGCGCCTTTCTCCTGGATTCAAACCTGTGCCAGTGAGTTGGATGATAAATCTGCCGAAGAGCAGATGAAGCTGATTCTCAATTCCGGACGTATGCCCACAGCTGTTTTCTGCGCTGCAGATGTCTATGCCATCGGTGCAATCCGCGGCATCCGCAACACCGGACTCACCGTTCCCGGTGATATTTCTGTCATCGGTATTGATGATATTATTCTTGATAATTTCATCGATCCTCCCCTCACCACTGTAAGTATCACAGATAAACATCTCGCCGAAACCGGTTGTAAAATGCTCTTTGAAGCCATCGACAGCGGCGATCATACAGGGCAGGTTGTCCTCTATGATAACTTCACTCTCGTTGAACGTAAATCCTGCTCCTCTCCCAAATAACAAACAAGCCGAAGCATTGCTTCGGCTTGTTTTTCGCTGTATTTCCATCTTTTACTTTTTACTTGACAACCTGATCATAGCTATAAAATATCTTACCAAATCGACACCGATCAGAATAAAAGATATTATGATCATCCATGTAATGGTTTTGGTGTAGAGATCCGCAGTGATCGTCTCTTTAAAAAAGGCAGGAGCTCCGATAAAGGGATATACAAAGGGAATGACAAACATTACAATATAACTCAGCCTTGATATGATGCAGGGACCAATGCTGTCAAAAATATACAGCAGCACTGTGGTAAACAAAACCCCAAACCAATAGAGCAGAAGCACATATACATCTTCTCCCAATCCCTCTCCCCACGGGAATATATCTACGCCTTCCTTCATCTTCTTCAAAAGAATTCCCAGAGAAAATATCTGAACTGCCAAAAACATCCAGAAGAACACCTGCAGTGTTCCTTCCAGAATCTTCTTTCCCATTTCAGAAGCGCTCTTTTGCATTATTCAAACCCATGCCTTTCTGCCGTTTTTTGCGGCGGAATTTGCTTTCACCGTCCGCAGCCGCCCGTTATCCGGTCTGCCTGACACAACGTTACTTCTATTTTACAACATTTTGAGCCAAAATAAAATACCCTTTATTACATATTGTGCAAATTTATTGATACAAATAAAACTTCTCATATTGCTATATTGACATTGCACAAAACTTATAATAAAATATATTATAACAATAATCCACATACAGGAGGTTATTTTATGGGACTTTTTAACATCGGCGTTATCCTCGATTCCTTCAATACAGACATCCGCACAGCTGTTCTCAAGGCAAAAGATATTGGCGCAGACGGTTTCCAGGTATACACAACCTACGGAGCCATGTCTCCCGAAGAGATGACTGCTGAAAAACGCCGTGAATTCCTTGATTACATCAAATCCAACGGTCTGGTTGTTTCTGCTCTCTGCGGCGACCTCGGCGGCCACGGCTTTATGCTTCCCGAAGAAAACAAGTGGAAGGTAGAAAAATCCAAGCGCATCCTCGACATGGCCAAAGATCTGGAGACCAACATTGTTACAACCCACATTGGTGTCATCCCCACTGATAAAAACGCACCGGAATACGAAGCTATGTGGAAAGCCTGCAAAGAGCTTGCCGACTACGGCGACAGCATCGATGCTTATTTTGCAGTTGAAACTGGTCCGGAACCCGCAACCGTTCTCCGTGAGTTCCTTGACAGCCTCGGTGCCAAAGGCGTACGCGTAAACCTCGACCCCGCCAACCTGGTTATGTGCTCCGATGACGATCCCGTTAAGGCTGTTTATGAGCTTCGCGATTACATCGTTCACACCCATGCCAAAGACGGACGTATGCTCCACGGTGAAGAAGCTCCCTATATTGAGCTTCCCCTCGGCCAGGGCGATGTTCCCTTCGATGCTTATCTTGCAGCACTTAAAGATATCGGTTACCGCGGCTTCCTCACCATCGAGCGCGAGTGCGGTGATGATCCCGCAAAGGATATCTCCATGGCTGCCGACTTCCTGCGCGAAAAGATGGCCAGACTTTAAGTTTTGCTGGTTAACCCGGACAATACTCTTCTCCCGCACCCAAAAGTGCGGGAGATTTTTTGTGCTCATCAATATTCCGGCTGCAAGCATGCTTTCTTCTCACTATCTATTATAAACCTCTGTCGCTGTTTTTTTCTTTTTTCTCATCACAAAAATTTGTCAAACAACCATAAATATGTTAAAATAATAAAAAACAGGAGGCAGTATGGAACGATATCGAACTTTAAACAGCTATCTGAAAAAACGTTTCGGTAAAAAAATATACAAACTCGCCGTTGATGTTGGTTTCACCTGCCCTAACCGTGACGGAACCGCAGGGGTTGGCGGCTGCATATTTTGCTCTGCGGCCGGCTCCGGAGACTTTGCCGAAAGCGGAGAAGATATTCACCAACAACTCACCGCAGCCAAAGCGCGTGTCCGTGCCAAAGTGCCTGATGACTGCGGCTATATCTGTTATTTCCAGTCCTTCACCAATACCTATGCCCCTGTTGATCGGCTGCGCGAGCTTTTTTTTGCCGCCATCGAAGAACCTGATATTACAGCTCTCTCTATTGCCACCAGGCCCGACTGCATCTCCCCGGAAAACACCGCCCTGCTGCAGGAGCTCAACCACATTAAACCGGTGTTTGTTGAGCTCGGCTTGCAAACTTCCAATGAAGATACTGCACTACTGATTAACCGCTGTTATCCAAACTCTGTTTTCACTGCTGCGGTGAACCGGCTGCGTGCCGCCGGCATTGAGGTGATCGTCCATGTCATTCTCGGTCTGCCGGGAGAAACCGAAGAAGATGTTTTGAATACAATCCAATTCATCTCCTCCCATGATATTCAGGGAATCAAACTGCAGCTGCTTCATGTGCTGAAAGGAACCCGTCTTGCACAGATGGATTATACACCACTGACACAGGAGGAATATTTCGATCTCCTCGGAAAATGTCTGGAGCATCTTCCTCCCGATATGGTCATCCACCGTCTGACGGGAGACGGCGATAAGCGCATTCTCCTTGCCCCGCTCTGGAGTGCCGATAAACACCGTGTACTCAACGGGCTGAACCGTTATCTTGAGGACCACGATATCATTCAGGGAAAACATTTTATTCCTACTTCCCTACCCTAAAAAATCACCCGTTGAATGGGTGATTTTTCATCTGCGGATATTCCGTCTTTTCTCTACAACGAACCCGTCGTTTTCAATACTCCTTATTTTCCGGATAAACCGGAGGAATTTTTGAGTGCCCTTTTATAAGCTTTATAAAATCCACTATAGGATGAGTACCCAACCAACTCACTGATTTTGGCAAGGGGCAGTTTTGTGGTTTGCGTCAGCACAACAGCAGCATCCATTCTTCTTTTTGCCAATTCACCGCTAAACGTGTTACCCGTAATTTTTTTCACTACCCGCTCAGTTTGTTTATTACTTAGCATCAGCTCCCTGGAAAGATCATTAAGCGTAACATTTGAATTGTATCTTCCGGTAAAAAAATCATCTATAATCAGTTCTCGATTTGTGATCGGGCTCAACGCTTTTTTCGCTTCTTCACCAAAAAAATCCGAACAAATATAAGAAAGTAACGGCTTTAATTTGCCATCTTTGCCTTTGAGAACATATTCTTCTATCTCTTTACAAAGCAATGAAAAAACAACTTGCGGAAATGTGATCTTGCTAACTGTTTGAGAATGGTTTTCACAATCTATAAAAAAGGTCATCCGTTTGGAAGCCTTCTCAAAAGATTGGTATGTATGGAGCATGCTGGCAGGTACATACAGCACATCTCCCTCTTTTAGGGCGATTTCACCTTTATTGCATTTTAAAACTGCTGTTCCGCTTAAAAGAATATGTATTTCATCCATAGGGTGTTTATGTAATGGAAATGCCATATCTTTGTGATTAAAAAATCCTGTCTGCATATAAACACTTGCTTTGGAACCGTTGATATCTATAACAAACTCTGTATTCATAATACATTTCCTTAAAAGACATTTTAAACTTGAAAGGTCTGTTGAGTATATAGACAACCCCATTTATATATAGTATCATATATCCTATAATTATAACAAAACACAGCTGTTTGTCAAATCCAAGAGAGGTGTCTATTATGTCAATATACAACGTATGGAAACGCGAGATACCTTTTCCCGAAATTTCCACGTTGAAAAAAATAACATCAGAACACATCACTATCAAACCATTTGAACCCGAAGCGGATAGTTATATTTTTTTGCACGGTGTAGCTATCGTAAAGTTTAAGGGAAAAATGTACTGTGCATGGGCCCATAATAAGGTTCAGGAAAATTCGGATAACGAAGAAGTTAATTATGCCGTGAGTGATGACAACGGCAAAACCTGGTCTAAATGCATCATAGGTAATCTGAACCCCGAAACAGGGGTTGCCGCAAGCCACGGTGCTTTTTTGGTTCACAAAGAAAAACTTTATTTTTTTGCTCCGCAGTTTAAGGGAATTCTTGGTGCGGAAATGCTGAAAATGAGCGCCTATGTTTTTGATGAAGAGAACGAGCATTTTCGTTACATGGGTGTCGCATTAAATGAACGCTTCTGGCCGATGTGCGAGCCTGTACTTTTAGAAAACGGGAATTATATTATGGCAGGGGTATACGTTGCTTCTGATTATATGTCTCCCGATAACGCAGCCGCCGTTGCAATAAGCCATGGCTCAGATATTCTGCATTGGGATATGATTAAGATTGAACACTCGGAAGCTGTAAGAGTATGGGGTGAGTGCACTATTACGGTGGATGGAAGTTGTTGTAAAATGTATTGCCGCGAACATTCCGGAAAACATAAGGCTTTGTATTCCGAAAGTTTCGATTTTGGCCATACCTGGAGCGAAATGGATTTAAGCGATCTACCCATGATCGACAGTAAACCCTATGCCGGTACACTTTCAGACGGCAGAAATTATCTTATATGCAGTTGTGCTAAAGATATTCAAAAACGCGATCCGCTGACAATTGCTCTTACAGAAAAGTGTGAGGATAAATTCAGCAAAATATTTATTATTGACGAAGGAAAGATATTATCATACCCGTATGCCATTGAATCGGGTAATAAACTTTATGTGGCGTATTCTTCTTCAACAGAAGGCTACAACCGGAATAGCGCTGAACTCGCCATTATTGATATTGCAGACTTGATATAACGAGAAAATAAATAAAAACCAATACAAACTATCGTTACAATCCTTTCAGAACACTCATTTCTCTCAAGACAAAAACCTCCAATGTCACACATCGGAGGTTTCATTTTTTTATTTGTCACACAGGGTAAAACTCCCTCTGCTGCCAGATGATCAACAGTCTTCCTTTCTTCACACTGACAACAGCCTTTTTTCCCATAAACTCATTGCTCGCACCCAGCGGGAAATCCGAGCCAAGTTCAACATTCTCCACCTCATATTTCAACCCGGAGATGGACACGCCTTCGGCTGTTTCTCCGTTGCAGAAAACCGAGATCATTCCGCTGTTTGCGGCATCAAACACAGCTTCCCCGTCCTTTATCACGGTGCATACACTGCTGCCGCCCACAAGATAGCCTCTTCCGCCATGCTCCGCAATATAGGAAAGCGTCTGCATATTCGCTACGGTATGATCCAATCGGCCGCCCAGTCCGGCATAAATCAAAAAGATACGGAACCCTCTTGAAAAGCCTTCCTTTACCGCCAGCATCGTATCGGTATCATCCTTCTCAGGCGGGTGATATATAATGTTCGGATGCTCCGGTCTGTAACCCAGTGAGTCAAAATCCCCTACCACCAAATCAGCAGTCATCCCGGCCTCGGCAAGATATTTCATCCCACCGTCCGCCGCGATCACAAAATCGCTGCTTCTTCGGCGGAGCACCGCCCCATCCAGATCTCCTGCCCCTACAATCAGGCAAACCTTTTTGGAATCCATCATTTTTCACCGCTCCATTAACCGAACAGATATTTTTTCTGATCCTCATCCAGCTCATCGATCCCGGCTCCCATAGCGGCAAGCTTGATGAGAGCAACACTGTTATCGATATTCTCCGGAATATCATACAAAGTATTTTCCAGCTTACCGGCATTCTCTGCAATATAACGGCAGCACTGCGCCTGAATCGCAAAGCTCATATCCATAATATCTGCCGGATGTCCGTTACCTGCGGTGATATTGACCAATCTTCCCTCAGAAAGCAGGTTCAGCGTTCTGCCATCCTTCAGATGATATCCTTCAATAAAGGGACGTCTCTCTTCCACCGAATCGGAAAGCTCCATCAGATCATTTTTATCAATCTCAACATCAAAGTGACCTGCATTGGCAAGCACAGCGTTGTTCTTCATCTTTTCAAAATGCTTTTTGGTGATGACTCTCTTGCATCCTGTAGCCGTAACAAAAATATCACCCACAGCGGCAGCATCATCCATCTTCATGGCGGAATAACCGTCCATGCAGGCTTCCAGTGCTTTAAAAGGATCGATTTCAGTGACAACCACCCTGGCACCCATGCCCTTTGCACGCATAGCAATACCGCGTCCGCACCAGCCATAGCCGGCAACAACAACAGTTTTACCCGCTACAAGCAGGTTAGTGGAGTTCATGATACCATCCCAAACAGACTGGCCGGTACCGTAACGGTTATCAAACAGATGCTTGCTGTTGGCGTCATTGACTGCCATCATCGGGAACCGCAGGCTGCCCTCGCGCACCCTCTGCTTCAGGCGAAGGATGCCGGTTGTGGTCTCTTCGCAGCCGCCAATAAGATTTTCTGCATATTCGGGGCACTTTCCGTGGAGCAGGCTGACAAAATCTCCGCCGTCATCCACAATGATATGGGGTTTGCAGCTGAGCGCAGCAATCAGGTGATCCTCATAGGTCTGTGCATCCGCACCATGAACAGCAAACACATTGACACCGAGAGAATCCAGCGCCGCAGCAATATCATCCCTCGTGGAGAGCGGATTGCATCCCGTTGCATACACATCCGCACCGCCGGCTTTGAGCACCAAAGCAAGATAGGCCGTCTTTGCCTCCAGGTGAATGGAGATGGCAATACGCATTCCCTCAAAGGGACGTTCTTTGGAGAGCTGCTCTGCAATATCGGTCAGCACCGGCATAAACTCATGCTGGCGTACCCAATCTATTTTTTTCAGTCCTTCTTTGGCAAGGGAAGGATCTTTGATAATACTCATTCTTCTGCTCCTATTCTTTATTTATCGTTTTGTTGCATGGAATTCCGTCTCCATACCGTCATAAGTGGCCATAAAACCGTGTTCCTCAGCTATTTTCACAAAGTCATCATAAACCGTGTTCAACCCGTTATGTGAAAAATGGTTCAGCACAAATTTCGTGTTTTCGTCGCAGACACCAATCTCCAAAAGCCTCTCCCGGCATTTGATATTTCTGCCAAGACACATATGCCCGATATAGCTTAAATCCTCATATGCACCGCCGGTACAATCCATAGATACAAGATCCAGCTTCGGCTTTTTTTCAGCCAGATAGGCCCAGGTTTCTTCCGGGAACAAATCGGTATCATTGGCATACAGCAGTTGGGATTTTCCATCGTCAATGATATATATGTAAGGATCCACGGCACCGTGACGTGCTTTCAGCGGCGTTACGGTAAAATCTTCAATTTGAAAAGGCTCAAACGCAGGAATACAGCGATAATCGGTCAGTCCTCCCGTTTTCTCTTTTATACGTTCCATTTCCTCCGCAATATCGGAACTTCCATAGATATGCAATCCTGTATAATCCTCCGGCAATTCCGCAAAGCCCGGTTTGACATACACCATATCGGTGGGATAATAGTGATCGCCGTGAATATGTGTGATAATACAGTGATGGATATCCGTCAGATCTATTCCATTCTGCAGAATATGCATATAGGTATCGCACGGAAAATCGATCAGCAGTTTATCATTCACAATGGCCTGCGAGCGGGTTCGAATATTCTTTCCACCCAGTTTACGTGCCTTTTTACAGGCATCGCATACACAAAACAGTGCCGGCATTCCTTCTGCAGCGGCAGTACCAAGATATTTAATCTTCATCTGTTATCCTCCGAGATTTTTTCAACACACAACCTTGTGTTCCCTTTTGCGGACCTATATTTCATATATTATAACTATAACTCATTTTACCGCAAATCTCAATAGTAATTCAAAATCTCAAAATAATTTTCTTAAAAAATGTGACCGAGAGCGCTCTGCCCGTCGGTCACACTGCATCTTATCTCGCTATCCTTTTCTCTGCCGCATGAACTCTACTGCTTCTTTTCCTGTTATCAAATCCGGTTCCAGCACAATCATGCAAAACCTGTCCCATTCTTTTTTTATTGCCTCAAGACCTCCTGCCATGTTGCCTGGACAATATTTCATCGTCAAAGCTTCAATAGCAGTCCGTTTTTCCTGTGCATCCTCAATTATATGCGCTTTACCAAAAACAATAACACTTCTGTAAAAGGTGGTCAGCTCGGCTTCCGAAATCTCATCTTTCTCCACAACACAGAAGGATACTTTTTCATAGTGGCGCACCGCATCCACCTTATGTCCTTCCTTTGCACTGTGAAAATAAATTTTTCCATCAAAGTAAACATAGCTCAGCGGCACCGCATAGGGATAACCATCGTCCCCATGCACCGCAAGCACACCAAAACTGCCCTTTTTAAGTATCTCTTGACTCACTTCCTGCGGAAGCTGCTGATTTTTGCGTCTCATTTCACGTATCATCACATCTGCCCCCTTAACTGTGTTCTATCTGAAATGATAGCACAAATCCTCCTGTTTGGCAACAGAAAGAGCCCATCGTTCTCAAATAAAATATTCATTGCTTTTGCAAGTTTCGATTTTCACTTTCGCTCTGTTAATCTTATTTCTGTTACCCGGATATTCTGGTGAATTATCGCTGCCCTTTCTTTTCACAGAACCGAAAAAGCAGAGGGCTGCTATTCCCTCTGCTCTCCGTTTTTTGGAAGTATCACAAACTAATTTTTGCAAATAATCCTGATTCTTAAAATTATTTCTCGAATACCATAGCGCCCATCTCGTCCATGACAGATACATAAGCATCGAAGCGTTCCTGATAGATAGCAGTAACATCGGCAAGACCCATATCGTTGCATTCCTCAACAAAAGCGTCCCACTCGGAGAGATCGCGGCCGCACATCATGAACAACTGGATCTGCTCGTCCATATAGGTGAACAGGTCGGTATACTCGTTGATTGCAGCGGTCTGCTCATCGGTCGGCATGGAAAAACCAACTTGAGTAATACCATTCTCGATGAAGAAGTTGAGGTTTTCAAGATTCCAGTCGATATCGCATGCAAGACCTGTACCTGCGAAAGCGGTAGAGAACTCGTGAGCAATGTCACCGGCAGTACCGATCATCCAACGCCCGAATGTGCAGGTGTTGAAGCCCATGGCATTCCACAGCTGGGGATTCTCGGCCATAGCCTGCTGTCCCTTCTCGGTGTATTCCATCTGACCTTCGGAGAGAGTACCCTGGAGTCTGGGATCGAGCTTGGACTCGTCAACTGCCACATAGTAATCGCCGCCCGGATAGATCTCGCCGTTGTAGTCGAGTCTTGAGCCTTCGAGGGTGTAGAAGTAGTCAGCCATCATGATGACCTTTTCGGGAGCAGCGCAATCCTTGGTGATCATGGTTCCGCTGTAACCGCCGAGGTTCTTCAGAACGTTAACGGATTCGCCATCAGCATTTTCAAGGTTACGGAAGGTGACAGTCTCACCGGTAATGCCCTTAGAGGAAAGGGTGCCAACCTGAATAACACCATCCCACCATGCGCCAACACCAGCGCCAGCCTTGTTGTTGTAGATAACTTCATTCCACTGATCAGCAGTATAATTGGAGAATGCGGGGAAGATCAGACCCTCATCATAGAGATCAGCAACATAAGCTACATAATCTCTCATGTTATCGGTGGCCATAGAGTTATAGAGCTTCATATCATCATCATACCACCAGGAGCTGGAAGCACTAGAAGCATTCATAACCCCAAAAGAGGTACCGAGGGAAAAGTTCATGTTGCCGTAGTTAGCAAGGAAGATAATATCGCGATTGCCGGTACCATTGACATCCTGATCGTTGCAGGCTACCAGGTAAGCCTTGAACTCTTCCGGAGTGGTGGGAATTTCCATACCAAGCTGTTTGATCCAGTCATAACGGACATTGAGAACAGTAACCTGATGCTGAATGTTGAGAACAGCGTCAGGAACACGAAGGATCTCGCCGTCAGCAGTACCATTAGCAATGGTCAGATAGGGAATTTCTTCCATCATACCATGCTTGATGTTGGGGCCATACTCTTCGATGAGATCGTTGAGGCCGATAATGAGGCCGTTGTTGTAGATTTCAAGGAGACGGGAATCGCCGAAACGATAGTTGATGGCATCGGGAAGATCAGTACCGGCAGCAAGGCGGGTATTGACGGTCTCTTCAAATTTTTCGCCAATAACGCTTTCGAGAGTCCAGTCAACATTGAACTTTTCAAGGAAGATTTCCTTCATCTTCTGCATTACGGGGCGATCCATATTGCGGGGATACTCCGGAACATTGTTATCCGGAACAAGGAGAGTAATAGGTACAGGAGCCTCTTCTCCATCATCGGTGGGCTCTTCGTCATCAGCTACATCATCATTGTCATCAGCAGTAGCGGAAGACTTGTCTTCTGCCTGAGAATCGTCGGTGGTTGTGTCGGCACAGCCGGCAAACACGGTGACGATCATCATCAAAGCAAGAAGCAGTGCAAGGATCTTTTTCATGGGTTTTACCTCCAATTTTATTTTTACTTGAAAAGCACCGACTTACAGTTATTTTCATATTGCAAATCCATACCACTCAAGCCTAAAACATAATAATCCTGCTCGCTATTATTACGGTACATTTACCAAAAATCTCCTGTCATCATTTTGGTCATTTTTTCTTCTTTTTTCCTCTTTTTATTTTTCTTGTAAATTTACTATAATCAAACGATAACCGAACTTCTATTTCTTGTCAACATCATTTTTCTGTATACTATCTTTTTTAAAATCACCCATAAAAAACAGCATTCGACAGAAAAATCTCATCGGGTGCCAATACAGTTTCATTACTTCCACAAGTTTCAATTTTCACTTTCGCTCTGTTGCTTTTATTCCTGTTATATAATCCCGCTGCCGCTGTCCATTCTTTTCATAAAAAGCAAAGCACGGAATACCCTATACTCCGTGCTTTGCTTTGTTATTTGTCATATTTTATCATTATTCTACGTCTGCACCGTCTTTTGCTTCTATAACGGCTTCCAACGCTCTGTCTACACTCCAGTAAAAGTTATCCGTGCCCACCATTTCAATAATACCGGCACGCTCAAAATATTTCCGAACATTTTCTTTCAGCCCGCAAAACTTAATATTAATACCGAGTTGATGCAGATTCTCACACAACTCCATTACAGCCTTTACACCCGATACGTCTATTGTGGTAACACCCTTCATAGATATAATCAATGTTTCACATGCCGGCATACTCTCAAACTGCTCATTGAACTTGTCCACAGCACCAAAGAAGACGGGACCTGTGACATAGGCAATGGCTGTCTCTTCAAAATCGCCTGTGCAGTCTCCTCTATATTTATCTCTGTCAAAGCCGGAGAAATTGACAGTTATCTTGCTGGATGCAACAACAAAGAGAATTGCAGAATACACAACACCGATAATAATAGCGACCATCAGATCAAACACGACCGTTGCCACCAGTGTAACCAGGAACTGGCTGATCGCTGCCTTAAACTTGTGTTTAAACACATATTTGATCTCATCCCACTCATTCATGCGCCATGCAGTCATCATAAGAACACCGGCCAGTGCACAAAGCGGAAGTTTTGCCATAACAGGACCCAACAGGAACATTGCCGCCAACAAGAACAGAGAGTGGAAAACACCTGTCAGTCTGGTCTGCTGACCGGATTTGATCGCTACGCTGGAACGGGCAATTGCAGCCGTTGCGGGAACACCGCCAAAAAACGGAATGACAATATTGCCGATTCCCTGCGCCACAAGCTCTCTGTCTGCATCAAAGCTCTCATTCTTCATACGGGAGGCCGAGGCACCACACATAAGGCTCTCAATCATACCAAGCGCGGCAATGGTAATAATCGGAGAGAGCACGCCTTTGATCATAGAGAAATCAATATCCTTAAAGGAAAGTCTCTCAGAGAGGAAAAGGGTCTGGGGAATTTCACCTACCAGCACAAGTCCATCCATCTTGAACACAACCGAAACAATGGTGGCAACAATGATGGATACCAGCGAAGAAGGCACTTTGGCATTCCACTTTTTCGGCCACACAATCATAATGGCAATTACCAGCAAACCAATCAGCACCGACTGCCAATCCGGACGAAAACCAAGTTTTGTATAGGAAAACAGTTTCTCAACAGCCGTTACACCTTCGCTGGTAGTGCCAAAAAAGTTATCGATCTGTCCAAGGGCAATAACCACAGCAATACCGGAAGTAAAGCCCATAACGACGGGAGACGGGATAAAACTGATTAGCCTTCCCAGTTTAAAGATACCGGCAATCAATAAAATAATGCCTGAAATCAGAGATGCTACAAACATACCCTGTATGCCGTACTCTACTACTATAGCAATCAGTACCGCAGACATGGCGCCTGTGGGACCGGAAATCTGGAAAGATGCACCGGAAAGAAGCCCAATTATAATACCGGCCAGAATTGCTGTAACCATACCTGCTGCCGCAGATGCACCGCTGCTGACACCAAATGCCAACGCCAGCGGAAGAGCTACCGCACAGACAGTCAATCCTGCCATTGCATCTTTCAAAAGCTTTGCTCCGTTGTAACCCGAAAATTCTGTTTTCAGGTCACTTGCAAATTTTTTTACCATAGTTAATACTTACTCCCCTCATCATAAACATCGCCTGCTGTTTTGCTGAAATTTCTCCAACCCAGCGCAACGCCTGCTTTTGTGTTAAACACACCTCTTTACCGGTTGCCTTTTGGAAACCATCAAGCAGGTGTCGATATCCAAAACGTAATTATATACCATAAAAATACAATTTTCAAGCGAGATTGTCATCCCCTCCAAAATTCCTCATTTTATTTCTCTGTTCTGCCCATAGCTTGTTATTTTCTTATCACTTTTTTTATGAAACCAACTATGCTATAATATATATACATCATTTATTAAAGGAATAATCTTAACGATAACTGCGGAAGACTGTGACAAAGCCTGTGTTTGCGCAAGCATCATCCAAAAGACACCTAATCCTGCTTCCACCCCCTCTATCGCAAAGTCAGGTGTTAAAACCTTCCGCACAGAGTACCGGATACTGTTCCACGAATATCTTATCGGCAAACAGGTTGTCTGCTTTGTCCGTCCGGAACCATTTGCATTGGCAGTGTAAAAAGTGAAGGGCTTATTCCTGAAACTGAATCCAAGCAGGGCGTGGTGTTGCTTTTCCCCTTTAAGAAGGCAGAAAACAGCAACAAGGTATTTTGAATTTTTCGCTATTCCCCCCTTCATTTTTCCTTGCCGTTTATTGTTTATCTTTTATTTTCTTACACAAATTCACTTATTTTTTATCACAAATGAAATTTTATTTAGCTCAGCCTTCACACAAAATTACATGTCCAGTGTTATATATAAAAAACTATAATAATTATTCAAATATAGATATTTGAATATACGAGTATACAATGGTATACTTTTATATACAACCTAAACTTAATTATGTTGGGAGAATGAAAAAATGGAAAACGTACTTAATAAAATAGACACTGCTGTCCCCACCCGCATGGAGGCTGACTCCATCGGTGAAAAAGCTGTCCCCGCTGATGCTTATTACGGCGTACAGTCTCTCCGTGCCGTTGAAAACTTTACCATCACCGACACTCTTATGAGACCCGAAATGATCAACGCTCTGGCTCTTCTTAAAAAGGCCTGCGCTCTGGCCAACCTGGAAGCCGGTGTTCTGGAAGAGAAAACCGCCCATGCTATTGTCTCTGCCTGCGACGCTATCATTGCCGGAAAATACCATGATGCTTTCATCGTTGATCCCATTCAGGGCGGTGCCGGAACATCCATGAACATGAACGCCAACGAAGTTATTGCCAACATAGCCATTGACATGCTCGGCGGCACCAAAGGCGATTATTCCATCGTTCATCCCAACGACCATGTAAACTTCGGTCAGTCTACCAATGACATCATTCCCTCCGCCGGTAAACTCGCTGCTCTCATGCTCCTCCCCTCTCTTGAGAAGAGCCTTGAGACACTCATCGAATCCTTCCTGAAAAAGGCAGAAGAGTTTGACGGTATTATCAAGATGGGCCGTACTCAGCTTCAGGATGCTATTCCTATCCGCCTTGGTCAGGAATTCAATGCCTATGCAACAGCCGTTACCCGCGCTCTCAAACGCATCCGTTTTGCAAAAGAAGAGCTCTATACCCTCAACATGGGCGGTACTGCTATCGGCACCGGCCTCAATGCGGACAAGGCATATTTTGACGCCGTAACACCCAAAATTGCCGAACTCACAGGGTTCCCCTTCGTTCAGGCAAACGACCTCATTGATGCTACCCAGAACATCGACAGCTTCTCCGCTGTTTCCGGCGCTCTGAAGGATTGTGCCCTTGCTCTCTCCAAAATCTCCAACGACCTTCGTCTCATGTCTTCTGGTCCGAAGACCGGTCTCGGCGAGATCAATCTCCCCGCAAAGCAGAATGGTTCCTCCATCATGCCCGGTAAGGTCAACCCCGTTATCCCCGAAGTTGTCAGCCAGGTTGCTTTCCGCATCGCCGGCAATGACGTAACCATCTCCATGGCAGTTGAAGGCGGTCAGCTTGAACTCAATGCCTTTGAGCCGGTTGCTTTTGATGCCCTCTTCCAGTCCATCATCATTCTCGACCGTGCTGTTCAGACCCTTACCGTTAACTGCGTAGACGGCATTACCGCTAACATTGATCGTTGCCGTAAGCTTCTTGACAACAGTGTTGGCATAGTTACCGCTCTCTGTCCGCACATTGGTTACTCTCAGGCTGCTAAGCTTGCCAAGGAATCTCTTGCAACACGCATTCCTATCCGTAAACTTATCATCGCCAGAAATATTCTTACCGAAGAAGAATGCAACACCATCCTCAATCCGTTCAGCATGACAGCTCCCGGTATCTCCGGCGAAGAACTGATCAATAAATAATATCTAAAATTAACTGCTCCGCAACACTGTTGCGGAGCAGTTTTGTTTTACTTAAACCTACAAATCACTTTGCTTCTTCGTCTCTTTTATATTCCAGAATATCTCCCGGTTGGCAATCCAGCACATCACAGATAGCCTCCAGCGTTGAAAAACGTATGGCGCTTACATGACCGTTTTTTAATTTGGAGAGGTTCACATTTGCCACACCAACCTTTTCAGAGAGCTCATTCAGCGATATTTTTCTGTCTGCCATTACTCTGTCCAATCTCAAAATGATAGCCACGGCTGCCTCCTTAAAGTGTTTCATCAGATTCCTGCTGCAGCTTCTGTCCATAAGCAAAAATATAGGATAAAAGCATGATGACACAGAAGATTAAAACAAAACCAAAATCCATAGTGTAAGTGTATTCTATTTTTGCTATTGCAGAGGAAGAAAAAATCTGTTCTATGGGGTATACCGCTGCTGTAACAGCGCGCTCGGCAATTGCCAGCACTTCTAAAAGAAAGCCGCCTGCCAACTCGATCCATGCAATGCGTCGGATCTTTTTGGGAACGCTCTCCTCAAAAGGTCTTCCTTCTTTCATAGGCTGCAAAATATCCCGCAACAGTTTCAACACATAAGATCCTGCTAAACAAAGGCCCCCTACCACTACAAGAGACACAATCGTAAATATCTGCAGCGGCACACTTGCCGTCTGATATTGATCTGCAAGATAGAATTTAACAAAATCCAGATCCAAAGTGAAACTGCCGGCCTCATACATTTTATTGCCCAAAATTAAAACCAGCACCGCAAACACAAAGAAAACAACGGCAAACACGCGGAAAACAACAACACAGGTCTTTGCAATCATATCCAAACTTTTTGCTACATTAACCATTTTCTTCTCGCTCATATGGGACACTCCTTTTACATCAAATATTTTACGTTTATCGTTAATCATAGTATAACAGACAAAATCTCATTTGTCAATAACTTTTTTACGATTATCGTAAAAAAATATATGATAATCTCAATTATTCTCTGCAGTTTCGGAAAAAACAAGCCTGCAAATAATTTTGCAGGCTTGTTTTTTTATTTCTTTTCTCTGTCTATGATCATATTGCTTATCACTTTAACCCCGGCAAACAGCACGCCGGCAATCACCCAGATGATCCATCCGTAGTCCCAGTTCTTTGTAATAAAGCTATATCCCAAAAAGACAGCCGTTGTTACAATCCAATACCCAATGGAAATTGCGTCCTTTATCTCTTCTTTTTCTTTCTTTTCCTTCGAAAAATCTCCCCCTTTAAGCAGCTGCTGCATACTTGCCCATATAACACCTGTGTAAATCAGCATCATAATGCCGATACCTGCAAGCACCATGGTTACACAAACCATAACCTCCAGCCAAAACGCATTTTCAGCCAAACCGCTTACCAACAATGCAATCGGAGACACAACGCAAACACAAACCCCAATAATGTTCCATTTAATATAATTATTACGGTAAGCCTGTTGTCTCCTCTGCACCATTCCTTTTACTCCGTATTCGGTTTCAAAAGACTCTTTACTCAAAAATTCATAGCTTCCGCTTTTCATCCCGCAAAAAATATACATAGCAACCGCTACCGCCACCATAAGCAGCATGACAACAATTCCAATTCCATCTGCCATGCTTTCCGATATCCCCCAAAGCTTCGTCTCAGAAGCAGCACCAAGAATAAGCAGCGGTATTGCAGCAATGATACATAAAAAAGTAGCCAATGCTATCATTTTCGCAGCCCATCTTCTTAAATCCAGATACTCATTGGCTTCTTTTAATGTTACTCTTCGAACCAATGTATCACTTGTGCTTTCAACAAACTCTTCCTCATTCCTCTCATCTTTCAGCAGATAATCCGTGGTAACTCCAAACATCTCACTTAATTGCAAAATTCTTTCAAGATCCGGTATGGTCTGTGCTCCCTCCCATTTGGAGACCGCCTGACGCGAAACATTCATTTTTTCCGCAAGCTCTTCCTGGGACCATCCGTTTTTCTTTCTTAGTTTTATGATTTTGTCTGCCAATATCACGTTATTCACCTCATCTTAAATTTCAAAAACTCTTTCTGCTGTCCTTATCATACCTTTTTTTACCGTTGCACACCACCAATTTGCAGATGACAATTGGTCAACCGTGAGTTGCTTTTTGTTTTTCCATCCTGCTTTTCGCTATAATAAAAATCATACCATACTTTTCTTTGCCCTGCAAGCAAAGTCAAAGCACGGTATGATCACAGTTCTGTTTTCCACGTTAAAAAATCCGGTCCTTTTTAACCGTTCTCTTCCAGCTCTTCCGCCATGGAGCACAACATAGTAATAAAATTCTCTGTAAGCTCCGAAACCGTTCTGTCCGTCCTCAGAATATAACCGATCCTGTAATAGTCGTCACTTTCAAAGGGTACGCTGATGATTCTTCCCTGATTGAGCATAGATGGCATAATTCCCGTTCCAATGGTATAACAATCGGTTGCCAGCAGTACATTCATTAAACTGGCTCTGTCGCTGATCTCCACCTGTTTGCTGCCACCAATGGAGGTGATCTCTTCCGTAAAAAAGGATATGTTGTGTTCTCCCTGCTCATAAGATACATACGGATAACTTTTCAGCTGCTCAGCTGTGATCAGCCGTTCTCCCGCAACAGGATGCTCTCTGCGCAGGTAGACATGGGGCAGCGCTTTGAGCACCGGTGTAAAGGACACCCCCCGCTTGCTGAGATATCGCTCCATAACACTGCAGTCATTTCCTTTGATGGCGATAATACCGATATCGCAATAGGCATTCTCTGTTTCATGAATTACATCGTATGTCTTCATCTCCCGCAAAGAAAAACGGTAACACTTTTCCTCGGTCTGATTCAACATTGCCGCAAAAATATCTGCTACAAAATCGTAATGTTGTGTAGACACATACAATCTCCGACATTGTTCCCCTTCGGCATACCGGCTTAAAATAAAATCATTCTGTTCGGCAATCTGTCTGGCATAACGCGCAAACTCAGTACCCTCATCGGTAAGATAAACACCGTTTCCGGAGCGTTCAAAAATCCGGATATTCAGCTCCTGCTCCAACGATTTCACACTGACCGAAAGGCTGGACTGTGCCACAAACAGCTGCTTGGCCGCCTCGTTGAAGGAGCCGCATTCCGCAATTTTCAATATATACTTACATTGCTGTATCGTCATAATATCCTCTCCACCAAATCCCTCAGAATGTTAAATAGCACTACCAGAAAGATTCCCGGCAGCATATTGACATTGCTGATCTTGTGTTTTCCCTCTGTCACAAGATTGAATCCGGAGAAAAACAGCAGCACATATCCCATCGCACAAAGCTGTGCTGTCATTTCCGGACTGAGAAAAGCGGCGGAAAAATAGGCCGTTGCTGCAATCAACACCTGCATGGCTGCCACCGGCAGCGCAGATAATGCCACAATTTTTCCGCAGGCAGCACCAAATGCGAGCGCAAAGGGCAGATCCACAAAACTTTTTATCAGTAGCTGACTGTTGTCTCCATTAATCGCCAATGCAATCGGCCCACTGATCTGCATGCCGCCTATTCCGAAGAACAACACTGCATCCACAAATGCATTGAGGGATGTACTGTTTGTTTTTCCTAAATTACTGAGACGCTCATCGAGACGAATTATTTCTCCCAGTTTGCTGCCCGCTATATACGCAAACAAAACAATAATCAAATTTTCGCTGATAATGCTTTCTCCGTGCACCCGATACATATTCTCAAAAAAGCCCACGAAACAGATCATCATGATCCCTATTCCCAACGTACGGTAATTTTCCTTACCGCTTTTGTTCAGCTTGCTGCCAAACACACCACCAAACATAATGGCCAGCGCATCTATTACAATTCCCATATTACCACCCTTTCTTTTCATGATTATTATATCATGAAGCGGGTGCGTACAGGTAATACCAAAATTCTATCGACGGTGTTCAGAAAAAACGATTTCCACACAATAAACCTGCCGCAAAAGATACACAGCATCTTATACGGCAGGTTATTCTAATTATGAAAGCTGCATGACAATGCTCTTGAAATGTCTTCCGCGCTCTTCGAAGTTGCGATAGAGATCAAAGCTTGCAGAAGCTGGTGAGAGAGAAACGATGTCTCCCTCGACGGTATTCTCCCGTGCTGCCTTCACAGCCTCTTCCATGCCGGAAACCCGGATAATTTTCATCTCATCCGCATTGAAATCAGGATGACTTTTGACTGCCGCTTCAATCTTATCTGCTGTGGCTCCCATCAAAATCAGAAGCTTGACATATTCGCACACCACCGGAGCCATTGGCTCATAGGGAATCTTTTTATCATATCCGCCTGCAATGATGGCAATCTTTCTGCCGAAAGACCGCAGTCCTGCAATTACACGTGTGGGATTGCTGGCGATGGAATCATTATACCACCTGACCCCATCCAGTTCACGCACAAACTCAATCCGATGCTCCACCCCGCCAAACTCACGCGCCACAGCCAGCATATCCTCACCGGAAACGATACCCTCCAGAATTGCCATGGCTGTAAGATAGTTATCAACGTTATGCAGACCGGGCAATTTAATTTCGCTGCGGTGAAAAATTCTTGTTTTGCTGACACCGTCGCAGCTGCAGAGATATCCATCTTCGTCAAGCAGCGTTCCTCTCACCGTTTTACCGGAGGTAGAAAACCATTTCAGCTCACCCCTAACCAGCTTCGCCATATCACGGGTGACTTCGTTATCCGCATTGAGAACAGCTCTTGAAAAAGCATCCTGATGGGAGAGAATATTCAGTTTGGCACCGATATATTCCTCCATGGTTCCATGAACATCCAGATGATTCGGCTCCACATTTTTGACTGCAGCAATATGTGGAGAAGAACGCATACTTTCCAGCTGGAAGCTGGAAAGCTCTACAACAGCATAATCCTCTTCCTTGATTTTTTCAATCTCCGGCAGCAGGGCTTTTCCAATATTACCGCCAAGCCAGACGGTCTTTCCCGCTTTTTTCAACATTTCTGCCGTAACGGCAGAGGTGGTTGTCTTTCCGTCACTTCCGGTTATGGCAATGATCTTACAGGGGCAGAGACTGAAAAAAAGCTCCATTTCACTGGTAACAACTTTCCCCTGCTCTCTGGCTTTCTTGATGGCCGGACTGTTGTAAAAAACACCGGGTGCTCTTACAATCACATCAGCGTCAATGTCCTCCATATAGTCTTCTCCAAGGATCAGCTCCGCACCCAGTGCACGGAACTCACCGGCAATCTCACCGATGTCACTGCGCCTGTCTCTCACCTGTGTCTTTATGCCATGCTTCAAAAACAGCTTAATGCAATCGTTATTGCTCACGCCCACGCCAATAAAGGCAACCGTCTTTTTCGCGTCCTTCAATTCCTGAAAAAAGCTTTCTATTCTCAACCGGAACACCCCCATATAATTTTTATCAGTTATTATCAATCGCTGACTTTGTCGAAAATCAGCAGTTTTCTTCCCAAATAGTTCCATAGCATGACCGCCGCCGTTACCGGCAGCTTCACCAACCAATAGGCAATCTTCAGGCAATCTGTACCGATATACATTCCCAATTCAGTTAAACCGAGTCCTACAACCCCAACTACAATAAAAATCAGAATATCTTTTCCACTGCGGCCGCGTTTGTTTTTTCTTGCCGCTGCAAAAACAAACCACAGCGAAAGAAAATAATTCACAGCCAATCCCGCGGCAAACCCCAGAAACGCTGACATATATATACCTGCTTCCCCGTTTCCGAAAATCCGTTCCCGACAGAACACCAATACGCCAAAATCCACCAGAAAAGCCAGCCCTCCCACAACAGCATACCGCAGCAATTCCGCTGCTCCTTTGCCGTTTAAAAGCTGCTCCGTCTTTCTTTTCCACATCATGGTCATCTGCCGCATTCCAACACGCCTCAGTTTGAATTATATTTCAAAGGCTCCGAACAATATGGCAGGTCGGAGCCTTTTTATCAGTTATTATTCATTATCGAAAATCTCGTATATTGCCTTGATTGTCTTCTCAAAATCTTCTTCTTTGACACCAACAATGATATTGAGCTCACTGGAGCCCTGGTCGATCATTTTAACATTGACACCGGCATGTGAAATGGCAGCAAACACTCTGGCGGCAGTACCTCTTGCCTGAATCATACCCCGTCCAACAACCGCAATCAGAGCAATTTCATTTTCCACATAGATATGATCAGCTTCGGTTGCTTTGTAAAGTTCTTCAATAATGTTCTCAACCTTTTCAAGAGATTTACTCTCTACCACAACACTGAGGGTATCAATGCCGGAGGGAAGATGCTCAAAGGAGATACCGAACTTTTCAAATACATCCAGTACTCTGCGTCCAAAACCAATCTCCTGGTTCATCATATCCTTCTCGATGATGATGGCACTGAATCCGCGACGACCTGCAATACCGGTAATCAGGTTTTCGGCATCCACCTCAGCCTTGGCAACAATCATTGTGCCCGGTTCTTCCGGGATGTTGGTGTTGCGGATATTAATGGGAATACCAATCTTTCTTACCGGGAAGATGGCATCCTCATGCAGAACCGTTGCTCCCATATAAGAGAGCTCTCTGAGTTCGCGGTATGTAATGGTGCGAATCTGCTTCGGAGAATCGACAATACGCGGATCTGCCATAAGGAATCCGGATACATCGGTCCAGTTTTCATATATATCGGCATTGACAGCCTTGGCTACGAGAGAACCGGTGACATCGGAACCTCCGCGGGAGAAGGTTTTGATTGCTCCGTCGGGAAGCGCACCGTAAAATCCCGGAACAACAGCATATTCATGCTCTGCAAGGGCTTTCCCCAACAGTTCATCCGTCTTACCGGCATCAAAAGCACCATTCTCCTTGAAAGCAACGGCAGTTGCGGGATCCACAAAAGCAAAACCGATATAGGCAGCCAGAATTTTTCCGTTCAGATATTCTCCGCGGCTGGCGGCATAATCACTGCCATAACCTGCCAGAAGATTCTTCTTGATTATTTCGAGTTCCTCTGCGAGAGGGAAATCAATTCCCAAACCCTTGACAATGCCGTCAAAGCGGGTATAAATCTTCTCATAAGTCTCTTCAAATGCTGCACCGCCTTCGGCAGCTGCTCTGTGCAGGGCATAGAGCATATCGGTAACTTTTTCATCTTCCTTAAAACGCTTACCGGGTGCGGAAGGAACCACATATCTTCTCGATGCATCGGCTTTGATAATAGTGGCAACTTTTTTGAGGCATTCAGCATCGGCCAGGGAACTGCCTCCAAACTTTACCGTCTTAATTGTACCGTTATTAAAGCTGTTCATTCGCTTTATCTCCTTTTATCAAAATGCTTTTCTCATTTTTACATATCAAGTATATATTATACCCTGTTTCACACCGGATTTCCAGTCTTTTCTAAATTTTTTTCTTTTATTACTGCCAATACAGGAAGAATGACACCTGCCAATACAACCACCATACCGATATACTGCAGCCATTCCATTTTTTCGCCATATATGATAACACTCATCACTGCAGTGACTACAGGCTCCAATGTCGCTATTACGCTGGCATTTCCGCCCTCCACGCCGCAGTTCATTCCCTTCAGATAAAGCAGGAACGGCAGAAAACCGCCAACCACGCCAATGGCGATAAAGGCAATCAACAGTTTCACGTTGGGAATCTCCACTGTCCAGGGCGGCTTGAAGAAGACCATCATAACAGCACCGCAGATAGCAGGCATGATCGATCCCAACTCCGCATCGTACAGAGAAACACCCTTTCTTCCGAACAAGGTCAGGGTGGAATAGGCAATTCCTGCAGCCAGTGCGTAGAGGATACCCACAATATTGGTTCCTACGGATGCAGGATCGTACATCTTCACCACCAGCAAACAGCCCCCGAAGGTGAGCAGCACAGCCAGTGCCTTCACTTTAGTTATGGGCTCTTTATAGATAATCCGGCTGAAAATAATAACAAAAGCCGGTGCTGTATAAACGATTGCTGATGCCATTGCCGCCGGAATGTATTCGAGGGATTTGAGATAACCCACATACATCATTGTGATGGAGCAAAAACCGTTCAACAGAAAAAACGGCAGCTGTTTCAACTTCAGTTTTTTAAAAGCTCCGGTTCCAAAGCCGTACACAATGTAGACAACAGCCCCCACATAGGCACGCATGGCTGCGGAAGTCAGTCCATCCGAACCGTTTGCTAAAGCAAATTTTGCGATAATCGGCATAATACCCCAGAAAAATGCCGCACCGACAATTAAAATGACACCCTTCACACTCATTCCTGATTTATTCTGATTCATATTATTTCAAATTCTCTCCATTGGTTCCTTATTTTTATCGGTTCAGCAGTTGACGAGTTCCACAACCTTTTGTGCTCTTTCCCGCAGTACCGCATGTTTCTCCATACACAGCTCAGGATCCTCCCTCAACAGCTGCTCTGCCGTTGTTCTGGCCAGTTCGCTCAAACGCTCGTTTTCCAGCATTTCTATGATCCGTCCGTCCGCCTCTCCGTGCTGTCGGGAACCGAAAAAATCTCCCGGTCCGCGCAGTGCCAAATCAGCCTGGGCAATTTTTAATCCGTCTGTTTCTTTCGCTATAGTCTTCAGTCTCTTTTGCGCAGTTTCTCCTTTGGCATCCGAAATCAACACGCAATAGGATTGCACCGCACCGCGTCCCACTCGTCCTCTCAGCTGATGAAGCTGACTCAGACCAAACCGTTCCGCATTTTCAATCAGCATAATCACCGAGTTGGGTACATCGATTCCAACCTCTATTACCGTTGTGGCAACCAGCAGCTGTACATTTCCCGCCGCAAACTCGCGCATGATATGCTCTTTATCCGCCGGTTTCATTTTTCCGTGAAGCAGTCCTACCGAATAGGCTGAAAAGGTTCCGTTTTTCAACTCCTCGGCATATTCTACCGCAGAAATCATTCCGGGATCGCCGCTTTCCTCATTTTTCTCCACCAAAGGACAGACGATGTATCCCTGATATCCTTCATCGAGGTGCTTCTTAACAAAACCGTAGGCCCTCTCCCTGATCGCAGAATCAATGAGATAGGTTTTGATAGGGATACGCCCTTTCGGCAGTTCATCAATAACCGAAACTTCCAGTTCCCCGTAAAGGGCACTGGCCAATGTGCGCGGTATGGGTGTGGCAGACATGGTAAGCAGATGGGGGGCTTCCCCCTTGCTTGCCAGCGCAAAACGCTGATGCACACCAAAACGGTGCTGTTCATCTGTCACCACCAGACCCAATCGCTCAAACGCCACGTCTTTTTCTATGACAGCATGGGTTCCAATCAGCAATTGTGTTTTTCCGCTGCTGATATTTTCTTTAATCTGTCTTTTTTCCTTTGCGCTGACACTTCCTGTCAGCAATTCCATTGTAATATCTGATTCTTTCAGCAGGATAGACAGCGTTTTGAAATGTTGCTCAGCCAACAGCTCGGTAGGAGCCATCAATACCGATTGATATCCGTTTTTGTGTGCCAGCCAGATTGCCCCGGCAGCTACTGCCGTCTTTCCTGAACCCACATCACCCTGCACCAACCGATTCATGGGATAGCTGCGGGTCATATCTTCGGCGATTTCTCCCAGTGTGCGCTGCTGCGCTCCTGTCAGCGTAAACGGAAGCAGCCTGCCAAACCCGGAGATATCTCCGTCCCGGATCACAGCTCCGGCACGCATGCGGTTTTTGCTGCGCTCCATCGCCATGCCAAGTGTAACGGTGAATATCTCATCAAACACAAGGCGCTCTCTTGCTGCCGTCAGTGCACTTTCGTTGCCTGGCTGGTGGATATTTCTCAATGCAAACTCGCTGCCGCAAAGCCCTGCGTTGACTCTGATCTCAGCGGGCAGCGGATCTCTCCAGTTCTCGCTCATCAACTCCAGCGCGTTGTTCACATTGGCTGCGATCATTTTCGATGAAAGACCGGCTGTAAGGGAATAGAGGGGGATATACTTAGCGAAACCGCCCTCCCGATCCGGTTTGATCACCAACGGAGAATTCATCTCCTTGCGCAGCACCGAACCGCTGACCGTACCGTAAAAGATATACTCTTCTCCCGGCACCAGATCATCCACGGTATATTTCATATTGAAAAAGGTGACGACAATATCATTCTCGCCATCCGAGACCACCACTTTGGAAAGAGACAGCTTGGCGCGAATCCGCTGTTCCCGTGATTTTTTCACGATAAAAGCTCTGACGGCACATTTTTCTCCCACCGCAGCTGCCGCAACGCTGAGATCTCCGCTGAGATTGATATAATCCCGTGGATAGTGACGAAGCAGTCCGCCGACAGTGCTGATCCCCAGCTTGGCATAGAGAGCCGCTCTCTGCGCACCTACACCGCGTACATATTGAACCGATGCATTTTCGTCTATCTTTCTCACTGTTTCCGCTCCCGCCATATACAGACTGCCTCCTTTCATTTTCGTGCACAAACCACCTTTTATTAGCTGCACTGCTCTTTCTGCATGCAATTATAATATTATCACTTCTGGACCAAAAAGTCCATATTGCAATTGTTTGAATCCTTCCTAAAACTGATTTTATTTTTTGATAACTTGTTATCTGTGATACAAAAAACACCCCGAAACAATCATGCTTCGGGGTGTTTGGTGATCCATCGGGGATTCGAACCCCGGACACCTTGATTAAAAGTCAAGTGCTCTACCGACTGAGCTAATGGATCATATTGAATTCTGCTAATCTCTGACAGCCAATATATTATACCAATTCATAAAGAAAAAGTCAATGGGATCAGAAAATTTATTTCAAAAACAGCAAATTATATATTTTATTATCATATAAAAACAAAATAATTGCCACATCAAACAACCACACTACCCTAACACACTCAAAAACACTGATTTTTTGTTTGATTCACAGTAAAAAGGGAACCCAGAAAAGTAAATTTTTCTGAATTCCCTCTATCTTATTCTATAATTCCCAACGCTTCATGATAACTACTTGCTGCCGAATTCATTATTTCCCCTTTCACACCGTCAAAACAATTCAATTCTGCACTCCGCAAGCTTCAGACAGCCTTCCAATCCGCCAAGTGCCAGTAAACCGGGAACAAAACAGTGCTCAAAGTATTCTTGCTCACTCTCCAGCGAAAGCGCTTTTCTCTCCAATTGAGCGGATACCACATTTTCAAGCAGCGGCAGTGCACAGGCGGCAGCCCTTGCTGCACAGCCATCCGCCCACAGGGACCCTTCGCTTCCGCAGGACAAGGCCACCTTCCAAAGCAGTGCTACATCCTGCGCCCGGTAAGAATCCGTTGTATCGTGGAACGTGGTGAAGTAATTGCTCCCCCTCTCACCGCCGCGGATCGTCTTTTCTGCCCCTTCAAATTCACCGGTCATAAACAGATCACCGCTGATCACGCTGATACCCTCAGCCAGCTTTCTCTGTATCATTTCGTTATCAACACACATTTTGCCGTTTCCGCCAAGGGCAAGACAAACGCGCTTACCGTCCCAGTTGGCGGGAATCAGCCTGATATAGGGAATCTGTTCTCCCTTTGCTGCGGTGACCACATTTTTCTCTATTGTGATGCCATCCATCTCAATCAAATCACCGTCTGCCGTGACCGGAGAAGCGGAATCAATTCCTGTCATCCAGGCAAGCATGTTACGTTTTTCTTCGCCAGAAAGTGCCTCCACTCTGGCTGTACGCTCTGCTTTATGAGCGGCATAAAATTCATCATCATTTTCAAAGCCAGGTGCATGACCGCAGCCGCGGAACCATGTCAATGCCTGAACATCTGCCACTTCAATGGGCTGTTCCTCCCAGTTCATCTCCCGTCCCATCAGATGACGGGCAAAAAAGCTGTATACACGGCGGCGGGTCTTGGCGTTATACTGATGGTCTGCCACCTGATAATAATGTTCCACCATATTTTCTGCCTCATACTGACGATAGGTTTCCAGCATGGCGGGATATTCCATTGTCTCCTGATCCTTGGTCCAGTCGCCGGTGGAACCTGCGAGGAAGAGCGGACGTGGCGCAAGCATAGCGCACATCTCACTGTTATCGGTATGGCGGCGGAGTCCGGCCGCATTTTCACACTGGCAGCCTCCCTGCATCTGCAGGGAAATCATATTAATCGGTGCGGCAGCCTTGATGCGGTCATCTACAAGGCTGAGAAACAGCGTTTGAGATCCACCGCCGGAAGCACCTGTCATACCAATTTTCTCAGAATCCACCTCCGGCATGGAACAGAGCAGATCCAGTGCGCGGACATTGTTCCAAAGCTGGATGCCCAAACCGTTGGACTTCCAGAGTTCTTTCTCGTTTTTTCCATATTCATGGGATATCTGCAGGCTGTCTACCTTACCGATCATATCGGTAACAAGACAGATAAATCCCATTCTGGCAAAATTGGCCAGCTGCTGGGGATAATCGGCGTCCTCCTGACGAGTCAGCCGCTGCGGCTCCCAGTGACCGATTACATTGAGAATAGCCGGTGCCTTTTTCGGCATAGGATTGGGCAGATAGAGATTGCCGGTGGACCAAAAACCGGGTCTGCTCTCAAACATCACCTTTTTTATACTATAGCCTTCGTAATCTCCAATATGCTCATATTTCGGGTTGATAGGTGTCTTCTCCGGCCATGGATAAAGTCCTGCCGCCATGCGCAGATTGAACCGCAGTTCCTCTCTGCGTTTTTCCACCTCTTCACGGGAAAAAAACTTTGTAATAGGAAACAGGGTATGGGTATGGCGATCAGCAATCAGTCTGGAATCTTCGGGAATGCGGGGCAAAACCTTATATTCTGGTTTCATAACAGAGCTCCTCTCCAAAATGTAATCGCTTTCATTATAAATGTTTCTGCTTTATCCGTCAATATGATAATCCAATCATCCTTGCTGCACTGCATATATTTTCTGCTGAATCTTCACTCCTTTCTCCAACGCAAGCAATTTTTTAACACTTTTTGCCCTGCTTTTTACAGGCCATGTATTTTCCATTCAAAAATTGACTCTTGTTTTTTCAATAAATAACAGATGTAATTTGGTCGTCAAATAGATTTTCAAAAAGGAGAATTTGCGACATGTCTGTGGATTTGGGCTTCAAGCTGTATTTTTCCAATAAAACGGTCTTTATTCCCCGTTCCTCCCTTCACGGCGAAACGATTGGAAACACAACAACATATAAAACTGAGATCGATGGAATCAAAATCATCTGGTTGTTTGAAAAGCAAGCTAAAGGAACCATAGTCAAACTTTCTGCCGTAAGCAACAAACCGCTTCAGCTTGAGCGTGCAGATACCCTCTGCCTTGAACCCGTCGTTTTTGCTCTGACCGACAGAATTGTATTTTTCACCAATTCCCATACTCGCTCCGGAAACCGATATCCTTGCGAGCTTACAGAAGATACCGAACGCTTTGCTGACTGCACCGGTCTTTTCAGCGATCTCACCTCTCAGGGAATCATTTTGGCTACGGTCGCGCCCTTTGCCAATATTGTCGGAGCCTGCGCCCTCAAACATGGAAACACCGTCATATTCTCTGCCAAGACCGAATTTACTGAGGGCATGAAGAGCGAATGCGGCTTTGAATCCGACCGTGTCCTTTTCGCCGAAAATGTCACCATCGATGAATTTTATGATATGTACCGTGCTCTCCTGCCGCAAAGCACATTCCCTATGCCCAAGCTTATCGGTTGGAATTCCTGGGACTATTATCTTGATCGTGTCACTCCTGAGGATATTTTCGAAAACATGGAAGCGATCAGCAAAATGCCCTTTGCTGACAAGATCAAATACATTGTTATTGATGACGGCTGGCAAAAAGATTGGGGTGTCTGGACGGAAAATGATAAATTTACCTGCGGCCTGGCTTCCATTGCCGAGCGCATTGTAAAAGCCGGCTTCTGGGCAGGAATTTGGATGGCCCCTCTGCTTATGAAGGACACTTGCGATGGCTTTGAATCACGCCTGCACTGGTTCTTAAAGGATGAAAATGGGGAATATGTCCGCGAAATTTATAACACCTATATTCTTGATCCAACCCACCCTGAGGCCAAGGCATTTATCCTCAACAATTACCGTTATCTCTATTCCTGCGGCTATCGCCTATTCAAAATTGATTATCTCACCGCGCTGCTATCTCTGAAAAATTTTTACGATAGATCTGCCACACCCTATTCCGCTCTGACCAGACTGATTCAGGAAATTCAGAATTGTACCGGCCCCGATGCCGTCATTTTAGGCTGCTCGCTCCCCATCCAGTGCGGCGCCGACATTGCTCCCTCCATGCGTATCGGTATTGATGTACACAACCACTTTTCTCATATCGAATGGATTGCAGAATCCCTCTCCTGGACCTGGATGTATAATAATAAGGTCACACGGATCGATCCTGATTTTATGATTGTCCGCGGAAGTGAAACCTCTTCCGAGTCACTTATCTGGGAAGAGGGAACGCCAAAATATATCGCCCCCAAGCGTCTTTGTGAAATGACCGACGAGGAATTTTTTGCTTCCCGCTGGAGAAACGGAGACCAATTCAATGCTGTTGAAGCAGAAACCTGGGCTAATCTTATAGCGATCACCGGTGGAAACATCTTTCTCTCCGACAGAATGTCTGCTTTGAACGATAAAGGAATTTCCATTATCGAAAAAGCTTTTGCCGCCTCCTCTGAAGAAGGCCGACCGAAATTTCTTCCCGATGACCGTCGTCTTCCTTCCCTCTGGCTCTCTGAAAACACCCTCTTCCTCGTCAACTGGGAAGATGTACCCGTCGTCAAAACCATCGACTGCGATGCCAAAATTCTTTCCTCAGACAAAAATTTCACGTTTGAAAATAATAAACTGATTGTCTCACTGCTTCCTCATGAATCCTTCCTTGCATTTATGAAGTAATCTTTCTTTCAATGAAAAACGACCCGCTATAACATTTTTTCATGCTATAGCGGGTCATTTTTCATTTGTTTCGGCCTTATTTTGCTTCCAGCCAGTTCTTTCCGGCGTGGACATCCACCTCCAGCGGAACTGCCAGCTGTGCCGCATTCATCATTTCGGTCCGTAGAATTTCTTCTGCCAGCTCTTTTTCGGCGGGTGTTGTTTCAAGAATCAGTTCATCGTGTACCTGCAGGATCAGCTTTGTCTCCATCCCTTTTTCACGCAGTTTATCGTAGACACGGATCATCGCCAATTTAATAATATCGGCGGCACTACCCTGAATCGGCATATTGCGGGCAACCCGCTCACCGAAGGCTCTGGTTGGTCCTTTTCCTGACACCAGCTCCGGCAGATATCTTCGTCTGCCCATCAATGTGGTGACATATCCATCATTTTTGGCGTTGGCAACCACATCCTCCATATAGCTTTTTACGCCCTTATAGAGCCCGAAATATCCTTTGATATAGGCATCTGCCTGTGCTACTGTAACACCGATATCCCCCGAGAGAGAATAGGCACTGATTCCATAGACAATTCCAAAGTTGACAGCCTTTGCCTGACGGCGCATCAGCGGCGTGACAAAATCCACCGGCATCCCAAAAACCTGTGATGCTGTGAGGGTGTGTATATCCACATCCTCCACAAAGGCTTTGATCATCTCCTCATCCTTAGCAATATGTGCAAGGATACGCAGCTCAATCTGAGAATAGTCCGCATCGATCAGCAGCTTGCCCTCATCCGCTACAAAAAATTCACGCAGATGCTCGCCTTCCTTGGTGCGGACAGGAATATTCTGCAGATTGGGCTCTACCGAACTGATTCTGCCTGTTCGGGTCTCTGTCTGAATGAAGCTGGTGCGGATTCTGCCGTCGCTATCCACGGCCTTCAACAGCCCCTCTACATAGGTAGAGTTGAGTTTAGAAAGCTTACGGAATCGAAGGATATCATCAATGATCGGATGATGTCCCCGCAGGGATTCCAGCACCTCGGCATCGGTGGAAAATCCACTCTTGGTCTTTTTCTTGGCGGGCAGGCCAAGCTTTACAAACAGCACTTCCCCCAGCTGTTTCGGCGAATTGATATTAAATTCATAGCCAGCATGCTCAAAAATTCTGCGCTGAATTTCAGCAATTTCTGCAGTAAACTCTTCTCCGCAGCCGCGAAGCCCTTCGGAATCCAACCGAAAACCAATCAGTTCCATAGAGGCCAGAACTCTGGCCAGCGGCAGTTCAATCTCATCCAACAGGCCCCGCTGTCCGTTTTTCTCAATCTCCTGTGTCAGCGCATCACAAACAGGGGTAAACACCGTACAATCTGCCAGAAAACGCTCCGATATATCCGGCTGACCATCAAATTCTACCACCTGTGCTTCAAAATCATACTGTGCGGCAATTTTTGCAATCTCATAGGAGGAGGAATTGGGTGCCAGGAGATACCCTGCCAGCGCAAGATCAAAATCCACTTTGGGTTCCCATCCCTGCTCCAGCGCATACCGCCAAAGCTGTTTGGAATCGGGAACTCTCAGCTTGATTCCGCTCAGCACCGCCTTCATCAGGTCGGCAAAAAATTCATCTTCACGATAGGCAATGATCCCTGTTTTTTCTGCCGCATTTTTTGTGATTTCCAGAAAAACAACAGTCGGTTCATCGCCGTCCCACTCAAAAACAACATCTGCACTTTCTGCAGCGACAATTCGTTCTGTATCCCCGGCTTCTGCCCTTCTCACAATCATTTTTGCCGCATTTTTTTCATCTGCAGCTACAGGCATCTCCGTCTGGTCAACACCCATCCGCTCTGCCAGCTTAAACAGCTCCAGCCGTGCCAACTCATGATAAAGTCCGGCGGTGTCTCCCTCTTCTTTACGGTAACAGTCGATATCGGTGCATATAGGAGCCTCTCTCGATATCTTTGCCAGCTTTTGGCTCATATACGCCATCTCTCTGCCGGCTTCCAGCTTTGCTCTGGCACCCGGTTTAATCTCCGGAGACGCCAAATTCTCATAAACACCGTCCACACTGCCAAACTTTGCAATCAGTTGCAACGCCGTTTTCTCTCCGATTCCCGCAACACCGGGAATATTGTCGGAGCTGTCTCCCATCAACGCTTTCACATCCACCAGCTGAGCCGGCATAATGCCGTATTTCTCCATAAAAGCTGCTGTATCAAACAAATCACCCTTGACTGTTCCTTTGATATTCGCCATCTGCACAGAAACGTGTTCGCTGATCAGCTGCAGACTGTCCCGGTCACCGGTGGCAATAATACAGGTATCTCCCCGGGCATCACAGGCATCGGCGAGGGTTCCCAGCAGATCATCCGCCTCAAACCCCTCACAATCCACCACTTTGTAGCCCATCTTTTCGATCATTCCGCGTACGATCGGCAGCTGCATGGCAAGTTCCGGCGGCATTCCCTTTCTCTGTGCCTTATAACCATCAAACATGTTGTGGCGAAAGGTGGGCGAAGGCAGATCGAACGCAAAAGCCACCGCATCGGGAGAATGTTCCTCTATCAGTTTCAATGTAATGTTAAAAAAGCCAAACACCGCATTGGTGTGTGTGCCGTCTCTTGCTGTAAGCGGCGGCACACCGTAAAAAGCACGGTTGATTATGCTGTTGGAATCAATTGCAAGCAGCTTCATGTCTATCTCCACTCTGTTACTTAAATTTTTCAATCAGGTAGTTTACAGCTACCAGAGGATCTGCCGTACCCAAATAGGCATATGCACGCATCTCCTCATCTCCAATCTGGAACATGATCAGATAATCCATTGACGCCATGGTACCGGTAATATAGATATTGGAGGGGGCAATTCTGTAATAGGTATCACCGCAGAGCACCATGGGAACGTAGTCCATCCCCTCAATCTCCATCGTCGTCATATTCATTTCGCCAACCGCAAAACGGTTGACTACAACATAAATTCCGCTGGAATCGGTGAGAACAGTAAACAAATCCCCTTCACTGGCATAGCGTTCCACTTTGGAGGGAAGATATCCATCCGATATATTAAACACATTGATGACGGCTGCATCAAAAGCGCTTATCGCCTCTTCCTCAACTTCTCTGCTTACTTCGCTGATGATGATCAATATCTCATCGCGCAGAAGAAGCTGCTTAATTTTCTCTCCTGCATCCAAGCGAATGACCGACATCAATTCACCGGTTGCTGCATCATCAATACCAACCAACGCCCCCATCTCTTCGGATGAGACGGCGTACACTCTTTTGCTTCCGGATGTAATGACGTTGGTTTTGTTTCCCGAAAGGATAATCTCCTTGACTGTGCTGTACTCCGCATCTGTCTGTAAAATAAATTCCACATTCATTTGTGAAACAACACTGCCAATAATTCCGCTGTCATTGTCGGATTCCGTTTTGCCCGACACCGGTGTTATGATATGAGCAAAATCTTTTGCCGCTCCTTCAACAACACGGAGCAATTCACTATAACTTCCTGCGGCATAAACATTGTCCTGCGCATTGCCATTCATACCATTTTCAGCATCTTCTTCAACAGCGGGAGTATCTTCGGTTTCCTCTCCCTTCCATTCCGTTTCCGGCTCTCCTTCCTCCTCTTTCGCATCATCCATAATAACTGTAGATGAGGAATACGTCATTTCCTGATCCATCGCCATGTCATTCGAATCAGTTTCTTTAAAACTGATTCCCGATGCAGCGGCTGCAACACCGATAATCAGCACCACCGCAGCAGCAGAAGCAGCCATGACCACCGTTCTCACCGAAAAACTCTTTTTCTTTTCTTTTGCACGTTTTAAAAGGTATTCCGAAGAGAGATGCTCGGATTCCGGAATTGCCCTATCCAGTTTCTCCAGTTTGCTGTGGACAAAGCTCATATCCTGCTCGGACTGCATCATATCGTTTAAAGACACTCCGATATCTGCTTTTGCACGGATTCTGTTTTCAGATATTTTTTTATTTTCAAACATGATACAGTCACCTCTCTTCCAACATTTTTCTAAGTTTTGCGTATGTGCGGCAGAGTTTGGAACTGATAGTTCCGTGTGGTCTGCCGAGTATTTTTGCTATCTCAAGCGTAGTATATCCATGCATGGCAGACAGCACCACAATCATACGCTCTTCCGGCGTCAGCACAGATAAGGCCATCGCAATTTCTGTCCGCTCCGCTATCTCCTTATCGGATTCCTTTTCATCCGCCAGCATGATAAAATCATCTATATCATAATTCCCACGGAATTTTATGTATTCCGCAATTTTCTTTTTGCAGCGGATACTGAGAATCCTGAATATCCAGCTTTTGAAAGCCTGCGGATCTTTCAGCTTTTTAATTCCTTTGTAAGCTTCAAAAAAAGTTTCTGAGACAACATCTTCTGCATCGTGGGCATTTCCCAGCGTATACAATGCGTATTTATACAGTTCGTGCTGAACAAGGTCATAGAGTTCCGAAAACGCCATATCGTTTCCGTGCCTTGCTTCATCAACCAAAGCAAGCTTGATTTGCATGATCACACCACCTATTACGATCACACTATTATAGTGTTCCTTTTTTTACTTTTTGTTGCAGTCAAAATTCTCAAACACAGTATTATTATATACCATTTTTCCACGTAAGCAAAGAGTTTTTTTAACACTCCTTGTTTTTTCACACAGGAAATGATAGAATAAAGCATATCATTTTTGCAACGGAGGATATCAAAATGCCGCAAACCGAACTGACCAATATGGTTATGGTGTATGATGACCACGGTCGCGCTCTGGTTCAGGAACGTGTAAAAAGCTGGAGAGGAATCAGTTTTCCCGGCGGCCATGTGGAACCCCATGAAAGTTTTCTCGATTCTGCTATCAGAGAAGTAAAGGAAGAGACCGGACTTACCGTCCACAACCTGAAAAGCTGCGGTGTGATCCACTGGCTCAATACCGACACCGGAGACCGCTATCTTGTTTTTCTTTACAAAACCAACCAGTTCAGCGGTGAATTGCTGCCGGAAACCGAAGAAGGCCGCGTTTTCTGGATGGAACACGATGAATTGCTGCAGGTTCACTCCGAAAATGACTTTCACAAATATCTTCCCATGTTTTTACAGGATGAATACAGCGAGGCCTTCGGACCCTGGAATGCCGACAACACTCCCGATATTATTTATCTGTAAAATTCGGAATTATTCTTTCCATAAAAAAGCCGGGCGTAATTGATTTTTTCAAATTACGCCCGTTTTTTATTATCCTGTCATCGGAAGTATTATCCAAGCATCATCAGCAAATCACGGCGAACCTCATCCAGCAGCGCAGATGAAGAATCATACTCATCAAAGCTGCGGCAAACACGGTCAATCAGAGAAAGCATCTGCTGCCTGCCGCCCTCCCGCCTGCTAAGCTGCAGAAACAGCTCTGCATCATATGCACCGCTTCGCTGCAGATGACCGCGTACGCTGTACATGGGACCCTTCTCTCCAAGATAGACAACAAAAGAATTTCCTGCCGGATAATAACCGTTTTCTATACGATAGCAGGTCTCTTTTTCCCGCTCTTCATTATGTTTGTGATAGCCCCAATGCAAAAATCCCTTGGCACCGTATTTGCAGCACATCCAAAACGGCAGACGACTCACACTCAGCGGAAGATCAATTACGCGGTTCATGGTCCATCCTGCGGGGAATCCACAGGTATACAGCCATATTTCCTCTCCCAGATCCTGCAGCGCCCGGTAGGTATCTATATATTTTTCGTATACCGCCTGCTTAACGCACCACACATCCACCGCACCTTCGATATCGGTGGTCTCCACCGGATCATAGACTGTCACACCCGGCATACATTTTCTGCAGATCCCCGAAAGAGCGCGGTAGGCAAGACTGTTGGGAAATTGAGGTTCATCCACGAGGCACTGCATATACACCTGCTGCCAATTGTTTTTGCAGACACACTCCCATGCACGGGTGAAATAACATTTGAGCTGCCGATATCCTTCCAGAGTGGTTGTACCAACCTTTCTGTCCCAAAGCAGCAAATGCTCCGGATCGTCCCATACCTCAAAGCGCGCGACAAACCCGCCCTGAATATACTTAAAGCCCATGGAAAGTGCAAGATTTCCCACCTTCTCGGCAGGTGCGAAGTCAAAATCCTGCACCACGCCGTTTTCATCATAAATCGGCATACCGGAGGGCAGCATAAGATAGTCATTCCGCATATCAAGCTGATTTTCAAGGTATGCCCGCAATACATCAAAATATTCCTCCGACCAGAGTTCCACCCTATGATCCTTTGCGATCTCATCATAATAAAGCCAGTTGATCATGTGAAAGCCGGCTTTTTTCAACGGAGGAATACAGGTATTGAATATCTGCAGCGTTACAGGCAAATTGATGGCTTCTTCCCCCACTGTCAATGTGATCTGAAACGTATGCACGCCTACCGCTGCATCGGCTGCTACATTGATCCGCAGATAAAAAGCCAACCGCCCCTGCGAGAGCTTCCCTTTCTCCAAAGGACGGGTAATTTCATAAACATCAAAGGGGGCTTTTCGGGTGACAAAATCTTTTACGCTGTCATAATCTTTCGTGGTAAAAACGGTGCGCGCGCTGTTTTCACCGACATGCGCCTCTGTCAATTGGTATACAATTGCTTCACATCCGTCAGGCATTCCCTCTGCCGCAACGGTAATCTTTGCTTCCTCATTCAAAAAGCAATCTGTAAGTACCTGAAAACACACATCCGCTCCACGGGCAGAATACAGTTCAGCTTTGTTTTCCTCCGTTATTGACGTATCGGGATAAATCCACTCATTATCCGAAAAAATTTGATATTTCATATTTCTTTTCCCTCTTTTCTGCTTACTTTTTCCGCGTTGCTTCTCTTTAAATCTGCTGCAATCTTAAATCAACCTCTGGATTTCTCAGATATAACAAAACTCTGCACAAAGAAAGTACAGAGTTTTTACCAGGTTATATTTTATTCTTCGCCAAACCCCTTGACTCTGTCAATGACATATTTTTTAAAATCGGGCAATTGATGACGATACTCTCCCTGCATATAGGTTGATGTGAGAATAAAATCTGCGGTAGCTCTGTTGTTAGCGATGGGAATATCGTAAACCTGAGCAATACGCAGCAGTGCCTTGACATCGGGATCATGGGGCTGTGCTGTCAGCGGGTCGGAAAAAAAGATGACAATATCGATTTTCCCGTCCACAATGCGCGCACCGATCTGCTGGTCACCGCCAAGAGGACCGCTGTTGTAACCGCGAATGGGCAGCTCTGTACGGTCGGCAATCATTCTTGCCGTTGTACCTGTACCATACAAAAAATGTTTTTTCAGAATTTCTTCGTTTTCCTTACACCACGCCAACATATCTTCTTTCTTATTATCATGAGCGATAAGGGCAATGTGCTTCTGCTTGCCGATAATAACTTCTCTTTCGTATTCCATTGATTCTACACTTCCTTTTCTGATCCTGCTACATCCGGATCTGTTTTTTCTTTAATCTTTTCTTCCTTATAAATATAACATATCCCTGTTTTTATGTCAATCCATCCACCTGACCTTATCATAATTTTTCTCTCTGCCTCCTTTTCTCTGTCCATATTTTTTAAATCTCTAAAATTTGTTTTTCATATTGACAACTGTCTGCTTTTGCGTTATCATGTGTAAAGAATTGCATTTATGTGGAGGTGTGTGGATTTGTTTGCAAATGAGAGACAAAACAAAATAGCCGACCTGCTTCAGCAACAGGGGGCCATTACCACCGCGGAACTGGCAGAAATTCTTGCTGTCTCTGTTGAGACGGTGCGCCGCGATCTTCTCGTTATGGAGAAAAATGACCTGCTTCGGCGTGTTCACGGCGGTGCCGTATTGCCGGAAACCATGATTCACTTTCAAAATCTTTCCCAACGCACCGAAAAAAACAGCGACAAAAAACAGGAACTTACCCAAACAGCCCTGCAGTTGGTTTCTGAAAATGATGTCATCGGTCTGGATTCCGGAAGCACCTCTGTCCTCTTTGCCGAAGCGCTGTCTCAAAAATTCAATTCTCTCACCGTGGTCACCTACTCTCTGGATGTTTTTCACATTCTCTCCAACTGCAAAAATTTCAAGGTCATTCTTTGTGCAGGTCATTTTCTCCAGAAAGAAAATGCTTTTCACGGGTTCCTCGCACTGGAGACTCTCCAGAAGCTGCATATGGAGAAGGTTTTCCTCTGCCCCACAGCCATCTCTCTTCGATATGGCCTCTGTGACTATGTGGACGAACTCTATCCACTGCAAAAACAGCTGATCCGTTGCGGCAGCGAGGTATACGTTCTGGCAGACAGCAGTAAATTCGAAAAGCGTACACTGATCAAACTGGATGATATGAACCCGCGTTACACCTATCTGACCGATCCCACCCTTCCCGCTGAATTGAAAAAACTTTACGCCGAAAATGGGCTCCGGGTCATCACCCGTCCCGATGATATTTAAAAATCTTCCAAAAGGAGTTTTATCATGAAAGTTATACTGATCTCTGTCGACGGCATGAGACCGGACTGCCTGAAAAAAGTGCCGCAATCCAAATCCATGTTCCAACGTGCCAGCTATTCTTTAACTGCCCGTACCGTGGAACCTTCTGTCACACTGCCTTGTCATATGTCCATGTTCCACAGTGTGGATCCTGCCCGCCATGGCATTACCACCAACCTTTACATGCCGCAGGTACGCCCCATCAACGGACTTTTTGAACAGCTTCGCCTGGCCGGAAAATCCTGCGCCTTCTTCTATGGTTGGGAACAGCTGCGTGATATCGGCCGTCCCTCCAGCCTTGCCTATGCCTCCTTCCATTCCGAGCACCGCGAAGGCTTTGACCAGACCAATAAAAGCCTCACCGCTGATTTTATGCGCTACTATCCCAAATATCTCCCCGACTTCACCTTCCTTTATTATCCTGTATTGGACGATGTGGCCCACACCTACGGCTGGATGACCCCTGAATACTTCCAGACAGCCAGAGACTCCTGGAAAGAGATTAACAAGGTTCTCGCCAAAATGGATGCTGTGGGTGAAGAATACTGTGCCATTATCACCTCTGACCATGGCGGACATGACCGCACCCACGGAACACTGATGGATGAAGACATGACGATCCCCATCTTCCTGCTGGGCAAACCCTTTACTCCCGGTGCTGTTCTGGAAAATGTCAGCATCAAAGATATCGCTCCCACCGTTGTCAAACTGCTTGGTGCCGCACCCGCACCGGAATGGGAGGGTAAGAGTCTGATATGACCACAATAACCGATATTAAACAGGCACGCCGCTTTGCCAACTTTCTCACCCTTGCCTATACTGTCAGCTATATTACACGAATCAATTTCGGTGCTGTTGTTGTTGAAATGGTATCTGCTACCGGACTCGCCCGCTCTGAGCTCTCTCTTGCTCTGACCGGAGCCGCCATCACCTATGGTCTCGGTCAGCTTCTCAGCGGTTACTTCGGCGATCGATTCCAGCCAAAAACTCTCGTTCTTGCGGGACTTGCTACCACCACACTAATGAACCTACTGGTTCCCTTCTGCCAGAATTTTGTTATTATTCTGATTCTCTGGTGCATCAACGGGTTGGCTCAGGCATTTATGTGGCCCCCCATTGCCCGGCTGACCGTTGTTCTGATGCCTCCTGAAGAATACAGCCGTGCTTCGGTTCGTGTCTCCTGGGGCAGCTCCTTCGGCAATATTATCGTTTATCTTGCCGCACCGGTGATTATCTCTTTCTTAAGCTGGAAATACGTTTTCTGGATTTCGGCATTCATTGGTCTCCTTATGTGCTTCCTCTGGCAAAAACTGTGCTACCGAATCGATACACTTCCTGCTCCCTCGGCCTCTTCCACTACTGTGCAGAAGAAAGCTCCCTTCCACTTTACGCCGCTCATTATCTTCTCCATGCTGGCCATTGTGCTGCAGGGCTCTCTGCGTGACGGTGTCACTACCTGGATGCCCTCTTACATCTCTGAGACCTACAATTTCAGCAATGCCGCCGCCATTCTCACCGGCGTCGTGCTTCCTCTGTTCAGCATTATTTCCTTCCAGATTGCAGCAGCGCTCTACCGCAAACTCTCCAGCAACCCGCTGCTCACCTCGGCTGTTTTCTTCCTGATCGCCTCTGCTGCTGCGCTGAGCATGTTCCTTATCTTTGGTAAAAGTGCTCTTGCCTCGGTTCTTTTCGCGGCTATCCTCACCGGTTGTATGCATGGTATCAACTTCAGCCTGATCGTTATGATCCCGTTGTATTACAAGAGCCTTGGCAATGTCTCCTTTGTCTCCGGTATGCTGAACTCCTGCACCTATATCGGAAGTTCCATCTCCACCTACGGCATCGCTGCTCTTTCCGAATCAGCCGGCTGGGAGATCACGCTTCTGACCTGGCTTGCCATCACTCTCGCAGGAACAATCATCTGTTTCCTGTTCACCGGTCCCTGGAAGCGCTTTGCCGCATCCCACAAAGCCGTCTGACTTTTCCCTTATATTGCACAACTCCCCTGCAGCACAACAGCCACAGGGGAGTTTTGTTTTACAACACCACACATTTTATTTTTACAAAACCAAAGGGAAAGGAGTTTGTCCTTTCCCTTTGGTTTACTTTCTGGAGTTATATATTTTTCTGATTTCACCCAGCACTTCCGTATCTTCAAAGCTGTGGTGATAAATGATATTGATCTCTCTGGTGACATTGAAATTCACCACCGGAACCGTAACCAACCGACCGGATGTCTCTTCTTCCCTGCAGGCACTGTGAGACATAACGGTAATTCCCAGATTGGAATAAACCAGTTCTTTGATGGTATTGATATTATCTATCTCAATAAGAATATTAAAATTCCGAATATCCTCTGCATGATTCAGCAGATAGCTCTCAAACAGGGCACGGGTTCCTGCATTGGGAGACCGCAGAATGAACCGCTCGTTTTTCAGTTCGGCAAGGCTGACACTTTTGCGTTTGGCAAAAGGGTGCAGAGGGGATACTACCAGGCACAGATAATCCGATCCCAGCAAAATGGATTCAAAACCCTCAGTCGGAACCCTGCCGTCAACGATCGCCCAATCCAGTTCATAGGATTGCAGTTTATTCAGAAGATTATTCATATTGTCAGTGACAATGTTGATGTGAGAACCCGGATGCTCACTGCAGTAGGTGATAAAGAGCTGTGATACCACATATTCACCGACTGTCGTTGTTGTGCCAACATTGTACCGACGAACAGAGTTCTTACTGTCTTCCAGCGCGTGCGTCAGTTTTTGCTCAATAGCCATCAAACGCTTGGCATATTTCACCAACACTTCGCCTTCCGGTGTCAACGACAGCGTCTTTTTCCCGCTGTGGAATATTTTTATCTCATATTCTTCCTCAATCTGGCGAATGTGGTGGCTGACTGCCGGTTGAGTCAAAGACAGATGCTGTGCCGTTTTGGTATAATTTCCAATCTCAACCAATGCCAGCAATGTCTTAACCTTAGGATCAATCATAACTTCCTCCGAACAGCAATCCGCCTTACCTGCAGCGGATTCCCATCCAATAAATATATTTAATAACAAAACCTTGCCCTATTAATTTATTTTATCATATCCCTCACCAATAATCAAGCCATAACAGCAGCATTATGCATATAAATTTTGTTTTTCCAAAAAAGAGAGCAGCCTCATTGCTATGCACCCGGCTGCTCTCTTTCTGTTATTGTATTTTCACTCACATTTACTGTCTTTTTCCCGCACCAATCAGCTTTGTACCTTTTTCTGTAAAGGAAAGAAACAATGCACAAAGAGAAATCCCAAAGGCACCGGCTGACATCAAAGAACGAATACGGCTGTTAAACAGTCCCGACAATGAAAGAATCAGCCCGGAAAAGGCAAGAACCCCACCTGCCATTGATTTTCTTTTTTCCATTCTTACCGCTTCCTCTCTGTCATATCGCAAGCTTATACGTCGGTATTCTCACCTACGCCCGTGGAGCCAAATCCGCCGCTTCCACGATTCGTTTCGTCCAGACTGTCCTCTTCTATCCAATTTTGAAGAGCGACCGGTATGACTGCCATCTGGGCAATTCGATCTCCCGAGCGAACCACAAAAGGCTCGCTGGTTCGGTTGTAAAGTCCTACCATAATTTCACCGCGGTAATCGGAATCGATTACACCGACACAGTTGCCGGGGGTAATTCCTTTTTTTATTCCAAGCCCACTGCGTGCAAAGATAAATCCGCCAAAGCCATAGGGAATGGCTGCGGAAAGTCCTGTCGGAACCAACACTGTACAGCCCGGTTCGATTACAATCTTCTCTCCGAAACCGTTGTCCCCGCCGTCCAGTCTGCCCGCAAGTGCAGCACAAAGATCACATGCCGCACTTCCCTCTGTCATAAGCTTGGGAAGCTGAGCATCTCCCCGCACTCTTACTGCACGAATCACCGTCTTCATTCCTTTTCCCTCACCTTCATCTGTCTTCCTGTCTTCGGCTGCCTCTGTTGTTTTGTTTTTTGGCTTTTTGTTGTCCTGCTCTTGTGAATTTACCGTCGAAACTCATCCGCTGCTCTGCCATTGCTGTCACGGTTTTACAGCGCAGGCTGTCTTCCACAGTAAAATACAGCAGCCATATTTTCGCAGCAGGATTTTTATCTGCCAGATAAATCGGCTCGGGGTTCAGCATCTTTGTGTAACCGCCCCGCTTTTTCCCACAGATAACCGGAAACTGTTTCCCCATCCTGTCTGTCAGCATCAACGGACAGCCTTTTCCTTTACATGAAATCTGTGACCGTATGGGGCAATTTTTAGAAATGGTAAGCGGCATATGACCATATATCACCATGCCTGCATCCATCCTGCGAATATCGGCAAGCGGTGTTTCATGGGAAAGTATCAGCTTTGTTACACCCAGTTTGCGGTATTCTTTTTCTGCTATGGAATTCACCACATTCAATCCCATGCCTCCAATTACCTCAAAACCATACCGTTTTGCTGCACGCACAACACCGATACCATCTGCCAGCACATACTTCACGCCAATTTCAGACAGTTTTTCCAGCGTCCGATTGAGGTCATATTCAAAGTCCGCCGCTATTCTTGGCATCTCTGCTGCGATATTATCCCATTGTCCAATCGCCGATACGGACAAAATCTCTTCCGCCGGCAATATGATACGGGAAAAACGCGCTCCCGCACCGTCAAACAGCTGTGCGGCTGATTCAAACCTTGCCCAGATTTGCTTTTTCTCCGCATCGGCTGCCGAAGCTCCCGCTTTCACACTGTTTATTGTGTCCGCTGCTTTGTCAGGGGCATACGGTACCGACTGCACCGAGCTGCGCAGCTCCAACAGTTTTGCGGCAGCCGACCGCCTCATATCGTTTACAACGGCTATCGGTATATTCAATCCTTCCGATATGACAACAGCCATATTCTGCACATAAAACGGTGTCCCGCCAAGTCTCCTCAGCAGCGGCTCGATATCCGCACTTGTGGTTGATCTTGTTTTCGCCGTGTCGGGGATCTCCCCTTCCACCCGGACCACTCTTTCGCCATCACCAATTTCAAATGTCACAGGCATGTCCGGTCTCATACAAAACGCCGCATCTACCGGCACCAGCTGTGTCGGTTTAGAATAGAGGGCCTTAATTTGCTTCAGTGCACCGGCAGAAGCCGCTACATCCTCTTTTCTTCGGACACCAAACATCTTCTCACCGATGATTCCTGTCAGGTAGCCATCGGTAAATCCGCTCCGCGAAAAAACATCGGCAAGCAGCTGCATATCGGGCTTTTTCCCCATCAGGGAATCCCTGGCTGCGGTTACCGCGGCGGCAACATATTCCGGACGTTTCATTCTCCCCTCAATTTTCAGGGATGCGACACCGGCATTTTTCAGCTTATCCAGATGTTCCATATAGGACATATCTTTCAGGGAAAGCGCATATTTCTCTTTTGGGCCCGCCTGTGCGGAAAACGGCAGCCGACAGGGCTGCGCACAGCTTCCTCTGTTCCCGCAGCGCCCCGATCCACCCAAAGCACCGCTCAGATAACACTGACCGGAGGCAGAAAAACAGAGAGCTCCATGAACAAAAACTTCCGTTTCCACTCCGCGCTCCCGGCATCCTGCCGTTATATATTCAATCTGCCTGAATGTCAATTCTCTTGCAAGAACCACCCGCTTCACACCAAGCTCTGCCAGCATCAGTGCTCCTTCCAGCGAATGAATGCTCATCTGGGTAGAGGCGTGCAGCGGCATATCCGGTGCTGCTTCTGCTGCCAATCTGAGCATAGCCATATCCTGCACGATAATACCGTCCGCTCCCGCTGCACACACCTGCGACAGACTCTCTGCTGCAGCGTGCAGCTCCTCATTATAGAGCAATGTATTCAATGTAACGTATATTTTTGCACCGTAACCATGTGCAAAACTCACTGCGGAACACAGTTCCTGCGGATCAAAATTCTCCGCATAGGCTCTTGCTCCAAATCTCGGCATTCCCAGATAAACTGCGTTCGCTCCGCAAAAAACAGCCGCCTCCAGCGACTGGCGGGAGCCGGCAGGAGCAAGTATTTCAACGTCACCGCTTCCATCGGTTTTTCCCTGTAAAATTTGCTCTGCCAAAGCAGCCTCCTCCTCTTTATCCTTTGCAGATACAGCATCACTGTTGTTTATGTCATTTCCTGTCATTTATTTTCTTCAGCGCGGAGCGTTTCCAGTTCTTTTTTCAAACGCTTTATGTTTTTCTTCGCTTCATCGGCCTCTGCACGCACCTTGGCGGCATCATCCAGATACTCCTTTAACTGCGAACGAAGATGTTCTGTATTGACCCTCTCCTTTTTATAAAGATCGCAGTAACCCATTACGCAGAGCACCAGTGCCTCGTTGAGAGAAAGTCCGTTTCCCCTTTCAAGCATCACACCAATCTGCTGGTTGATTTCCTCCGCCATACCGTACACATACGCTTCCTCTTCTGTTGTCGTCAGTGTATAAGTCCGACCACCGATTTCTATTTTCAATTTGTTTGCATAATCCACTTTGCGGCCTCCTGTTTTGCCGGATATCTCCTATGTTCAGACATCTATAACTAATCTTTCTTTTCACGCAGTTCGTCTGCTATGGCGGCAAGACGCTCCAAACGATGGTTGACACCGGAACGGGAGATCGGTTTGGTCAGCATACTGCCCAATTCTGCCAGTGACATCTCGGGATTCTCCAGCCGCAGCTGTGCCAACTCCCGCAGATTTTCCGGCAAAAATTCCATCCCTTTCCGCTCACAGATCAACTCGATATCTGCGATCTGTCTTGCCGATGCAGCAACTGTTTTGTCGATGTTGGCTGTTTCGCAGTTTGTTCGCCTGTTCACCTTGTTGCGTACATCCTTAAACACTTTGATTTCCATAATTTCCAACGCTTTCATAGGTGCGCCGATAAAGGTAAGGAAATCCTCAATATGTTCACTTTCTTTGTAATAAAGGACATAGTCCCCCCTCCGCCTGATCTCTTTCGGTTTTGCCAACAGCTGACTCAACAGCAGTGAAAGCTCTTTGCTAAGATTGAGAAACGGTACGGACAGTTCCAGGTGATAACTCTTGTTAGGGTCGGATATACTTCCGCAGGAAAGATAGACTCCCCGCATAAAATCGGAATAATTCTCATCATTTGTAATATTTTCAAGTTTTATCCTTCTATTGAGTTCATGACCGGAATGCCCGAACAGCTGCAGCAGCTTGACACGTTCTCCTTCGTCATTCACCGACACCGTATATACAGCACCATCTGCACGTTCTCTCTGTGTCGTTTCTGCCTTGACATCCGTCAACTGCTCTATCATGGCCGCAAAACGCTGTGCAACACTTTCACTTTCCGTGACCATAGAAATATTTCCCGCATCAAAACCACGGGCAACAAGAGCCATTCCATAGCATTCTGCCATCGTTTCTTCTCTCTGTTCCGGCAGCGCACGGCAAAGCTCTCTTTTCAATTCTCCCGCAAACGACATTGTGCATCCTCCCTGCCGTCTGGCATATCCTTGTTTATTCTTTTGAACGAAGCCTGTCCCGATGATTGGTGACCGCTTTGATTTCCTTTCTCCTGAGATGCTCCTGAAGCTTTGATGCAATCACCACGGAACGGTGCTTGCCTCCTGTGCAGCCAACCGCTATAGTCAGCTGCCGTTTTCCCTCTGCGGAATAGAGCGGAAGGAGATAATCTATCAGTGAATAAAGATGCTCCAGCATGCCCTTCGTATGCGGACTGTTCAGAACATATTCTTTAACCTCTTCTTCCAATCCTGTTTTTTCTTTCAGCTCCGGTATATAAAAAGGATTGGGCAGACAACGCACATCAAATACCAGGTCCGCATCCGACGGTATCCCGTATTTATACCCAAAGGACATACATGTCACCATCATCCCACTGTATTCGTTATCGGTAAAAGTGGAGACAATCCGCTCTTTCAGCTGGGCAGCCGAAAAAAGCGATGTATCGATTATGTAATTGGCCCGGCTTTTGACCGGACTTAATATTTCCCGTTCTTTTTTCAAGGCGTTCTCCAGCGATGCCGTTTCCGGATTTTCATCCGAAATCAGCGGATGACGCCTTCTTGTCTGCTTGTAGCGGTTGATCAGTGTCTTATCCTCCGCCTCAAGGTACACAATATCACATTTAATCTCAGAGTCCGCAAAACTATCCGTAACTTCCAGCAGTTCATCAAAGTTGTTGGCACTTCTTACATCTATTACCACAACAATATCACTCTGCTGATCTCCCGACTGCACACACAGTTCGGCAAATTTTTTAAGCAGTGCAGGCGGAAGATTATCCACGCAATAATATCCGATATCCTCAAATGCACTTGAGGCCTGGGATTTTCCCGCGCCGGAAAGTCCCGTCAAAATAATAATATTCATAATCCTCTGTATCGCCGTCTGCCTTACAGACGCTGCCTTCCTATCCTTTTGATCTCACATTCCAGATCATATCCGGTTTCTGTTTTCACCGTTTTCTGTATCAATCCAACCAAATTCTCAACGTCGGCACATGTGGCACCGCCTGTGTTAACAATAAATCCGGCATGTTTGGGGCTGACCATAGCGCCGCCAACATTTTCCCCTTTTAATCCGCAGTTTTCAATCAGTGCACCGGCAAAGGCTCCCTCCGGACGTTTGAATACACTTCCGGCACTGGGATATTCCAACGGTTGCTTATCCTTCCGTCTTCCCACCAGATCTTCCATCTTTTCACGGATTGCAGTCGGATCGCCTTCTTCCAGCTTAAACCCTGCTTCCACAATCAAATCATCCCTGCCGACATATACACTTCTACGGTAACCAAAATTCAATTCGGAGATACTCCGTTCCTGCCATTCTCCCTCGTGGGTGACATGCCTCACAAAGGCAACAACATCCTTCATCTCTCCGCCATAGGCTCCGGCATTCATATATACCGCTCCGCCCACGCTGCCTGGAATGCCATAGGCAAATTCCAAACCGGCAAGAGAATGTTCCAGCGCATATCTGCACAGCTCGGCGAGAGAAGTTCCCGCCGAGCATACAAGATAACCGTTTTCATTTCTAATTTCGGACATTTTCGGTCCGATACATATTACACAGCCCTCTATCCCTTCATCGGCCACAAGCAGATTGCTTCCACGCCCAATCACCGTAAGCGGTGTCCCGGTTTCGCGGCACTTCTGCTGCAGCTTTACTGCCATATCAGCGGAAGACGGCATCGCAAACAGATCCGCAGCACCGCCGATTTTAAACGTGGTATGGCGGCTCATCGGCTCATTTTTCAGATACTCGCAGCCGATTTCATTGCAGAATCTCTCTATGGATGCGATGTCGAACATACAGCTTACCTCCTAAAACGTACAAGGCTGTGACTTAACTTGCATAATTACATTGCCATGTTTCCAAGCATAGCCGCTCCGATGATTCCTGCATCGTTGCCAAGCTCTGCGGGAAGGATCTTGGTGCGGTTTTCCTCTTTCTTTACATAGGTCTGATGGACAACTGCTTCTCTGACAGGAGCAAGCAGGTTTTCGCCTTCCTTACCGACACCGCCGCCGACAACCAGCACATTGGGCTGGAAAATGTTCAGATAGTTAGCAACCGCATAGGTAAAATACTCTATGTATTCGTCAACAACCATCTTGGCAACAGCGTCACCCTTACGCATACCGTCAAAGGAGGTACGGCCGTTTACTTTATTGATATCGCCGCCTACCATTTCCCACATAGCGCTTTCGGGATGTGCTTCCATATATTCCTTAGTGATATTGATCAGGCCTGTGGCAGAGCAATATGCTTCGATGCAACCTTTGCGTCCGCAGGTGCACTGACGTCCGTTATGAACAATACCCATATGTCCCAGCTCTGCACCCATGTTGGAGAAACCGCCGTAGATCTTACCGTCGATGATGATACCGCCACCAACACCGGTTCCAAGGGTGAGCATGATCATATTGTCAACACCGCGTCCTGCACCGGCAAGAGCCTCGCCATATGCTGCCGCATTGGCATCATTCTCCAGATAAATCGGCTTATTGACATACTTTCCTACCATTTCAGAAAGGGGAACATCATAGAAAGCAAGGTTGTTGGCATATTCAACCAGGCCGATTCGCTTATCAACCGAACCGGGGGTTCCGATGCCGACCCACTCACATTCATCCACAGTGATACCTGCATCTTTTGCTGCAAGTTCAATTGCCCTGCCGATATCAGCTGCAATCTCTTCTGCGGGGCGCGGCATATTGGTCTTGAGTACGCCTCTTCCCACAATTTTGTACTCCTCGTTTACAATACCTACTGCAATGTTAGTACCGCCGAGGTCTACTCCTGCATAATATTTCATAATAAATATCCTCCTCTATTATAGTACGGATTTTTTTATAATATTACAATAATCATTGTTCTGTCAATATTTTGCCCAGTCTATGCCATTGCTTTCACTTTCGTCCATCATACCCAACTTGGTCAGAAGCTCCTGAGCTGCATTGTAACCCATCTTCTTCTGTCTGTTGTTCATGGCTGCCACTTCAATGATAATGGCAAGGTTGCGTCCCGGTTTTACAGGAATCGTCAGCGACGGCACTTGAATGCCCAAAATTTCGGTATAGCTGTTTTCCATACCCATACGGTCATATACTTTACTCTGATCCCACAGTTCCAGATGAATAACCGTATCAATCTTCTCTGTCATCTTAACAGCACCCATACCGAACAGGCGACGGGCATTAATAATGCCAATACCGCGCATTTCAAGGAAATGTCTGATGTTTTCGGGAGAGCTTCCTACCAGCGTTCTGTTAGAAACGCGGCGGATCTCTACCGCATCATCTGCAATCAGTCTGTGTCCGCGCTTAACCAGTTCAATGGCAGTTTCACTCTTTCCGATTCCGCTTTCACCCAACAGCAGCAGCCCCTCGCCATATACCTCAACCAAAACACCGTGGCGGGTTATTCTTGGTGCCAGCTCAACATTCAGAAGCGAAATAAGGCCGGAAAGAAACTCGGATGTTCCGTCTGCCGTACGGTATATAGAGACGGAATACTTTTTCGCTGCCTCCATCATCTCTACCGGGATTTCAAGCGAACGGCTGACAATAACAACTGGCGGTCTTCTCGCAAAAAATTTATCCAGACACGCTGTTCTCTGTTCTGTACCCAGTTTTTCAATATATGATATCTCAATTTTTCCCATAATCTGTATTCTTGTCTCATCGAAAAAATCAAGATATCCGGCAAGTTCCAGTCCGGGGCGGTTTACCTCCGCACTGTGAATCAGTATTTCCTCTTTGCCTTCCGGCTGATAGACAACTTCCAGATTAAAATTGCCCGCCAGCTTGCTCATCGGTACCGAAAACTTTACTGCCACTCTTATCACCCTTTGCGTTTTATCTGCGTCACTCGACGCGGTTCATCCGCATTTCATCCATTTGGATAAACGTATAATTATATTAATTATACCCGATATCCTTCTTTCTTTCAATAGTATTCTTCTCTTCCTTCCATGTTTTTTCAGCTTCTTCAAAATTTTATTTTTACTTTTCTTCTCTTTTTTCTCTTCAATTGACAATCACGCACAGTATCCGCTATAATCAACATATACCAAATATTTCAAGGAGCGGTGTGTATCACTTTTCATGGATACTACACCTGTACAATCAATGAAAACAGAGTTCAACCGTGATCAGCTGCTTGCTTTAATGAAAGATTTCCATCTTCTCACCAGCATCCGCATCGCACTTTTCAATGATGAATATCATGAAATTCTCTCCTACCCGGAGCATCCCTGCACATTCTGCCGCACTATGAAGCAACACGCCCATACCCGCAAACTGTGTGCCGAAAGCGATCAGCACTCCTTCCGTCAATCCGAAACAGAAAAACGGCTGATCGTTTATCATTGTCATGCCGGTCTGATCGAGGCCACTATCCCTCTGATTGACAATAACCTGATTTTAGGTTACCTTATGTTTGGCCAGCTTTCCGATCTCTCCTCCGCGCAGGAGCTGCGCGAAATGCTCTCCTCCGCTCTCCAAAGCTATTCCCTTCCCCCGCTTACCGATCCTGCCGATGGGATTCCTCTCAAAAACCGTGAACACATCAATGCTTCCGCGAAAATCATGGAGGCTTGCACACTGTATGCTTTGGTCAACCAGACCATCACGCTCAACAGCAAACATTTCACCCATAAACTTCGTCAATATCTACTTACCCATCTGGGAGAACCGTTGGATTCCCATACAATTTCCTCCGGACTGGGTATCAGCCGGAGCAAGTTGTACCAGCAATGCCAGCAGTATCTAGGGATTGGCGTTGCGGAATATCTGCGTGTACTCCGCATGGAACAGGCGCAGAAGCTCTTAAAAAATACCGCACTCTCTGTCACCGCCATCTCTGATAACGTTGGCTTTACCGATTACAACTACTTCTGCCGCTGCTTCAAAAAAGAGACAGGCATCAGCCCCAAACAATACCGCCTTCTCCATCTTCCGGATGGAAAAGAAGCTTAAAACAACATATGATCACTCTTGGCTTTATTTTTCCTTCTCACCTTTAAAAACCGGAAGCATTCTCACAAATCGGTACGCTTATTAAATTGACTTGTTTTTCAACTGAATGATATAATCATTACAGTTGTATATATTGTTAATCCCCCCTGTAAGGAGATGTTTGGATGAACGTTCTGGATCTGTTTAAACTGGATGGCAAAGTGGCCTTGGTAACCGGCGGCGCCGGTAATTACGGCCGCCAGATAACCCGCGCTCTTGCCGAGGCGGGTGCTATTGTCTGGACCGCCTCACGCACACCGGAGGCCAATGAAAAATTTGCCGCAGAACTGCGCCGGGAGGGCTATGAAGTATATGCGGACTCCTATGACCAAAGCGATGAGAAAAGTATTCTTGGACTTTTGGAGAGAATGGTCGCCAGACATCAGAAGGTGGATATTCTGGTCAACAACGCTGTCCTCCGCTGCTTCAGGGGATACGATGCCCCGGCAGAGGATTTTGCCAAAAGCCTCGCTGTCAACGGCACCGGTCTTTTTCTGATTACCCGTGCCTTCGGTGACCATATGGCAGCCAACGGCAGCGGCAGCATCATCAACATCGGTTCCTACATGGGTGATTTGGGCTGCAACGAAACCCTCTATGAGGGCTGCCCCCACATCAGCAGCATCGGTGCTGCCGACTACTTCTTCCACAAGGGCGGCATGCACAACCTGACCCGCTTTATCGCCTCCCGCTACGGTCCCAGCGGCGTTCGCTGCAACTGTCTTTCTTTGGGCGGACTGTTCAACAACCAGCCGGAACCCTTTCTGGAGCAATATGCCAAAGCCACTTTCCTTCGCAGAATGGCCAACGATGAGGATATCAAAGGCATAATCGTCTACCTTGCCTCAGATGCCTCTCTCTATACCACCGGAGCAATTATACCGATTGACGGCGGATATTCCGCCAAATAAAAAAGG
>SVMZ01000020.1 GCA_015067185.1 Oscillospiraceae bacterium
GCACCAGAGGGATTCATAAAGGAAAGTGGGATGTACGGGGAGAGAGGGATCAATGTTCATACCGATTGCTTCCAGGGCAAGCTCATGTTCTGCAAGGTAGGATTTGATACGGGCACTGGTCATACCCCAGGGCAGCGTGGTATTGCCTCCAAAAGCTTCCACATTGATAAAATTGCCCCAGCGTCCAATAGCCTGCCCAATCAAAAAGGCAGAGCAAACCATATCGAACATAGGCAGGATTTTTACTTTTCTGATTTTGCAGAAAAGGGCACCGGCGGAGAAAGCGCCGATAATACCGCCGTAGATGGCAAGACCACCGTTCCAGATTTGGAAAATACTGACGAGATTATCTTTAAACTCGCTCCACTGGAAGATGACATAGTAAAGTCTTGCACCAATGATGGCACCGATCGTTCCGGCCAAAATAACATCAATGGCGCGGTCGGCATCAAGACCAAATTCTTTGATGCGTTTGAATGCATAAACGATAGCGAGCAGGAATCCAATGGCGATGAGAATACCATACCATCTGAAGGTGAGATTTCCGATGGAAAATGCGACCGGATTCAAGTCAATGCTCCAGCCGAGGTTCGGGAAATAAACTGTCTGCATATTATAAGCCTCCTTATGTTTTCGGCAAGATGACCGAGATAGAACTTCTTGCTATATCATAACACTTAACCAGACGGTCGGTCAAGTGTTTTATGGTGGTATTGGCTACAATCTCGGGAAGATCGTAGGGGGTGAGATCGGCAAAGTAGGTGGAAGCCAGCATGCCGGAGAGTGCTTCGGGCTTATCAAACACCCGGATATATCTGCCATATGTGGCTTTTTTGCAGAGTTCAAACAGTTCGGGATCGATTCCCTCCCGGAGAATTCGGGTAATCTCTGCATTAATCTCCTGTCGAACGCGGAGGGGATCACGGGATTCACCGAGAAACATCATATTGATATGATCCCGTCCACAAAACACCTCTGCCCCGAAGGTGGAATTGATGAGACCGTCATCGTAGAGGCGGCGGTAAAGCCAGGTGGATTCTCCGGCAATGATGTCGCAGAGAATTTCGTCACGAATCTGATCGATGAAATTCTGTTTTGTATCGCCGGGAATTCCTTTGAATCCGATATAAAAGGTGGGCTGAGAGATGGGGAGATACTGTTCAATATAATCCTGAACCACCGCGGCAGGCTCTGTCGCGGCAGGACGGTATACCGTAACAGGGGCAGAATTGGGGAGAATCCGGTCTGCTGCATCAAGGACAACCTCAGGGTCAAAACCGCCGGCAATCGTGAGAACCATATTGGAGAGATTGTAAAAGGTGTTGTAGCAGCGGTAAAGCAGCTGGGCATCAATCTGCGCAATGGAATCTACCGTTCCGGCAATATCCAGCTTGATAGGGTTGTTGTGATAAAGTGCCTTGAGAAGATTGAACATGACGCGCCAATCGGCAGAATCGTCGTACATCTTTATTTCCTGAGCAATAATTCCCTGTTCCTTGGCCACGGTCTGTTCGGTAAAATAGGGGTTTGAGACAAAATCAAATAGAATCTCGATGGATTCCTTAAAATTGTCAGCACAGGAAAAGAGGTAAGCTGTTCTGTCAAAGGAGGTGTAGGCATTGGCGCTGGCACCGGTGGCGGCAAAACGCTCAAACGCATCGCCTTCTTCACTTTCAAAAAGCTTGTGTTCAAGAAAATGCGCAACACCGGAAGGAACTTCGGCAATTTTGTCTTCGGAAAGGCCAAAACAGGCATCAGAGGAACCAAAGTTGACGGAAAGCATAGCAAAAGCAGAGCTGAATCCATCCATGGGGCAAAGCCTCATTTCAAGACCGGAGCGGTGTTTAATCCGGATGTAGCTTGAATTCAGCCGTCCGGAGAAGACAGTTTCTTTTTCAGGTCTCATCGGTGGTTTCTCCTTCCAGTAAAAATACGGTGTCAAGTTCAAAATGTCTGGCTGCTTCCACAACTTCCTCACGGGTAATGGTATCGATCAGCGCTGTTTCATCCTCGGGAGAGAGATTACTGCAGGTGAGAAGCTGTGTAGTATACCAGGATTCGATGGAAGAGAGAGAATCACGGATGGAACGCAGGCTGTTTTTCATGGCAAGGATGGTGAAGGTAAGATCCTCATCGGTAAAAATGCCGTTTTTAATATCTTCAAACTGACGGAGGATCTCGGTACGGGCGGATTCTGCATTTTCAAACTCCACGCCGCTGTCAACAACAAGGGTTCCTGTACCTCTGTCATAACGGGAGGCACAGTAGTAGCAGAGACTGAGCTTTTCACGCACGCCTTTAAAGAGGAGAGAGAACGGAGTCCCGCCAAACATGGCAGACATGACTCTTGCGGCGAGTTTTTCTCTGTGGGAGAGATCGGTTGCACCGCGGAAGGCCATAACCAGCTTCCCCTGTGTAACTTCCATCTTTTCAGAAAGATAACGAGTGATGCGGGCTGGAATGACAGGAGGAAGCGGATCATAGTGAATGGGTGTGCGGGTCAGATGAGCAAAGCGCTCAGCAAAGACAGCGTACGCATCATCAGCCCCCTCACAGCCGACAAAAAGAACTTCAACAGCAGCGTTAGAGATAACATCGGCATAGGCTGCAGCAGCACTTTCAGGTGTAATATTCTCGGCATCGCTGCGGGTTCCCAGTTTTCGGATGGCACTGCTGGTTCCCTCAAACATGGAAGAGAGACATTTTCCTATTGAATAGGTGCGTTTATCGTTGATTTCGGAATCAATAATATCCAGAAGATTGAGCTTTTCTGTTTCGATATCTTTGGCATCAAAGGCTTGGTCGGTAATTTTTGGATCCAGAATAAGATCACACAGCAGGCAGGCATATTCCCGAACCAGCTTTCTGTTTTCCATGGTGAAACGGTCGGCAAGACCGGAGACAGAAAGCGTAAGGATCTGGTAACCGCCAAATTTAAGAATATCACCATAGAGAGAAGCACCGTACATATCGTCAAGATGCCTGTTGAGCATGGTAAAATCAGGGTAAGAACGGCATCCCTTCTGCCACAGCAGCGGAAGGATGGCATTGACAGAAGCGGTCTCCTTTTTGAGAGGAACAATCAGGTTGACAGAAATGCGTGAGGATTTAAATTTCTCGTCAGATACCCTGCTGAAACGGATCCCGTCTGCAATCATATTGCTTGTCAGCGTGGTAAGCGGTTGTTGCATAAGGTGTGTTTCTCCTTGCTGTTAATCTTGCGATGATAGAAAATATTATAGCATATTTTATCGCAGGATGCCACTGCGCACAGAGTGATTGAAATAAATTTTCTGTTAAATAATCTCAAGAAGTGCATCGTGAGAACCATCAAGCGGAATATTGCTGGCAGGAGAACCGTCTACGGTAAGTTTTTCCATACCTGTTCTTGCAACAGAAAGCCGAATCTCTCCATTGTCAACGGTACGGATTATAACGGAAAATCCATTCCATTCATCCGGAATATGCGGTTGTACATACAGCTTTCCGGCACGGATGCGAAGACCGAGCAGCTTCTCCAGAACTGTACGGAAATACCAGCCGGCGGCGCCAGTGTACATACTCCACCCTCCTCTGCCAGGACAGGTACCGGCATAAATATCGGCGGATATCAAATAGGGTTCCAAAAGATAGGTGCGGTTCAAATCATAATCAGAACAGCGGGAGACAGGGTTCAGCATTTCCAGAATCCGGTAACCATCGGCGCAGCGGTTCTGTTTTAATAATGCCATAGCCAGCCATATGGCGGCATGGGTATATTGACCACCGTTCTCTCTGATCCCGGCCGGATATGCCTTGACATAGCCGGGAGATTGAGCGGAAGATTCAAACGGAGGAGTGAACAGGCGAAGAATACGGCTCTTCCTGTCGAAAAGTCTGTCCAGCGCCTCGTTCAAGGCCGTGTCAATGCGTGCGGGATCATCGGAAATATCCGAAAGTGCAGCAAAACTTTGTGCAAGAGAATCAATGCGGCACTCGCTGCAGGAGCTGCTGCCCATAACGGAACCGTCATCGCAAAAGGCGCGAAGATACCATTTCCCATCCCAACAGTGGGTTTCCACTGCCTGCTTCATTTGTTCCGCCAGCAGCTCTAAGGAACTTTGGGTATAGCTGTCACCTTGTCCTGCAGCAATGGAGGCAAACCGAAGAGAAACAATGCGCAGAAACATTGCCAGCCACACGCTTTCTCCTTTTCCCTCCGCCCCCACACTGTTAAAGCTGTCATTCCAGTCTCCGGTACCAATCAAAGGAAGGCCATGCTCTCCTTTTATGCCAAAGCGTCCAAGAACGCGCAGGCAATGTTGGTAAACACTTTCTTTAACCTTACTTCGGGCAGGTTCAAAGTAGCGTTCTCTTTCATTTTCAGCAAGTGCAGCTCCTTCCAGATAGGCAATACGGGTTTGAAGTATGCCGGTATCTCCCGTTTTTTCAATATACTCACAGACCGCATAGGGAAGCCAAAGCAGATCATCAGATATTCTTGTTCTGACACCGCGGATCGCATTGGGATAACGATGCCACCAATGCAGCACGTCACCTTCTGTAAACTGCACCGCACAGGCACGGAAAATTTGACGCTTGAGCAGAACGGGATCCATGGAGAGGAGACAGATGGCATCCTGAAGCTGGTCTCGAAATCCGTAGGCGCCGCCATTCTGCCAGAAAGAGGTTCTGGCAAAGATCCTTCCCTCCCGTGCCTGATGAGGACACCAGCTGTTGATGAAGATATCCAGCTGCTCATCTGGCGTGGAAATCTCAAAGCTGCGCAGAGGGAGAAAAGCGTGCTCGGAAAGGCTTTCCGCCTCCGAGGCAAGAAGCCGGGCGGCAGCAGGTTTGGCTGCAAAGGTGAGCATAAAACGAAGACGAAGTTCTTTTTTGGCCGGCAGTACATTGGATAGAGCAAGGGCGGCGCAAAGTTCACTGCCGCGGTTTTGTTCGCTCCAATTACCGGAAAGAAAAGCTGCCCTGTCCCAAACAGGATAACAATTTGCAGAAGAACAGCTTAAAGCCATTACACCGGGAATCAATTGATTCATAGGATTTTCCACCGTTAACATACCGGGAGAAAAGGAGGTTTTCAGATAATGATGCCCTTTCATGGTATAATCGGCATTTCCGGCAGAAAGGATTGGCTCGGTATAATAAGCGAGAGAAAACGGGATATCTCTGTCTGACATGTTGGAGATAACAACCTCGACAACCTTGCCTGTTTTGGCGCCTTTGGGAGGAAGAGAAATCTCTGTGCACAGTTTCAGGCGGTCGATATATCCCTCCCATCTGGCATTTTCTTCAGAACAGGAGAATAATGCTCCTCGGGTAAGAGAATACATTTGCCCATTATTCAGTTTCATAACCAGCATTTCACCGTGGTTGTCGGTGGCAAAATCATTACTCCAGGGGGTCAGCTTGTTCTCACGGGAATTGACAGCCCAGGTAAAACCGAGAGAATTATCAGAGACAACGGTACCAAAGGTTGGAGAAGCGAGGACATGACAATAGGGGAGCGGTGTGGCACGGGTGGAATAGAAACGTCCGGAAGTGAAGAGTCCGCCGTAGGTATGCCGCCGAGGCATGACTTTCTCTATATCGGCAGAAGAAACGGAATACAGCTTTTGAGGGACAGAAAATTTGCGGGAGCTCTCATGGTTGTAGGTGTTATGGGACAGGCTGCAGGCAGCAACAAGTTGGAGAAGGGTAAGCTGTTCAGCTGTCAAAAGGTCTGAGTCGATGCAAAACAAACCGCAAGGGGAACCGAGTAGTTCGCTGCAGCCATGTTCCCGGGCAAAACGACGCGCCGTTTCGGAAAAACCCGGCAGTGCCTCACCACTGAAAAGAACGACAAGATCAAATTCAATGCGGCATTCCCGCAACAGCTTTAAAACACGCAGCTGGATACAAAAACAGTCGGCGGCCTCCTCCGGCACAGCGGGCAGATGGTATAGCAAAATGGGGAAATCGCCCGAAAGGGAGAGAGACCACAACCCGTCAATGCCAAGGAGATTTTTTTCTGAAAGTGCTGCTGCCCGTGCACTGTATGTGGGATAAAGCAGGTTTGGCAGTAGGGAAAATGCAATCCTCCCTTCCAGTGTGGAGTTAAATATGGGAGACACTGCAGCATTACGTCCGGTTTTAATTCCGGCGGCAAGTCTCAGATTTACAAGATTTGCGGTACACTCTTCTTTACGGGATGCTGCAGAGAGAAAAAGTGTATGGGAAATACGCTGACCGGGAGAGAGGGAAAATTTCAGTTTAGCAGCAAAGCAGCAATCAGGAATCCCCTTCCCTCCACGGAAGTTGATTTCAACAAAATTCTTGAGAGATTCAAAACCGAAGGGGGAGGTAAAAAGCTTTTCACGGCGAGTCTCTGTTTCAAATTCCGTATGCTCAAGAAATCCGACAGCCAGCGAAAGCGGTCGTTCATTCCCCCTTGGGCGGCGGGAGAAAACAGTGCATCCACTGACAGAATCATGTTCGGCCGCGACAAATAGTTTGGAAAAAGCAGGATGCGCTTCGTAATCGCGGTGAATTTGAAGAACAGGCTCAAAATAGATGAGCAATTCAACAGATTGTTTGCTGTCGGAAATATTTTTGATTGAAAAGGTACGTTGTTCCACGGGGAGGGTATCATGCACAGAGACCTCCATACAACAGGAGAGCTCTGCGGTGCAGCTGAGATACCGCATACGGTCACGGCTGATTTCAGCATGATATACAACGCTTTTTTCATAGAAAGGAGCTTCGGTGAAAGAAAAAACTTTTCCGCCGCAGCAGGCAAAAGCAAAAATACCCTGCGGATGACACAGGCTATCTGTGGTGCGCCTTGTAATATCAGACTGTGCCAGCATAAGTCTGTTTTCGCCGCTGTCGCACAGAATATCGCAAAGCTCACCGTTGGAGAGGATGGTAACGTGGGGTGTATTGAGGTCAACACTCCCCGAAAGTGTTTCAAAATTCATTTTGGCATTTCCTTTACCGGGTTGGTGTAATCTGTTTTTGGGCAATGTTTCATTAATATCTTTGAATTTGATATCCTCGAAAACTACAGTATCGCGATCCGGGCGCTCTTCCAACAATTCCTGTGCACTGTTCATTTGCGGGTCGGAAAGAAAGCGCCGCTGCATAATTCCGCCGAAGAGAGCATTACAGCATGCGATCATACTCATGCCGAGATGATGCGACATATAACTCCGGCAGATCCCACTGCGGTTAGGCGTAAGATCCAGTGCTTCAAAAAAACCGTAATCGGCAAACATTCCCAGCTTTTGCAGCAGTTTCAGGTTTTTTATGCTGCTATTGGGAAAGAAAGGCAAAGCAAGGAAAGTAGAATAGGGAGAAATGACCAACTCGGCATCCAGACCGCGTTTTACTCCCAATTTTTGCACGCCGTGTGCTTTGTATTGGTAACACAGCTGACGGTCAAAGGAATAAAAGGCACTTTCACTGATCCCCCACGGAGTTCCTTTTTTGACACGTTTTCTCTGACAGTAGCAGCTGTATTTCAATGCCTCGGAGAGAAGAGATCCGGCTCGGTTGGGAAGCAGGAGAGCAGGCATATAATATTCAAACATGGTGCCTGTCCAGGAGACCGGGCCCGCATAACTCCCGCTGCGGGAAAGCGTGCGGGAAAGCGAAGCCCAATGCCGTTTTTCTACACGGCGGGCAGCAATAGCATAGTAGCTTGTCATCCGCGCTTCACTCATTAAAAAATCATAGAAGCTTTCGGAGAAGCATTCGGTGTTTGGATCGTAACCAATGGAAAACAACCGCCGCTTGGGATGATAGAAAGCCGCAATATCCGTATCGGCAAGCAGCTGCTCAATGCGGAAAATCATCTCCGAAAAATCTGTTGTTTTGTCACTGTATTCCCGAAGCCCTTCCTTAAGCGCAACCAGACAGCAGAGAAAATTCCCACTGTCAACAGCGGAGACATAAGCGGGAGAAAGAACCTCAAGCGTAACGGTATCGTACCAATTGAACAGATTCCCATGCCATTTCTCTAGTTTTTCAATGGTGGCAAGTGTATGGGAGAGACGATGGTAAAGCTGAGAAGAATCAATGAAATCAAGATCTCTTGCCGCCAAAGCGGAAAGGAGACATAACCCTATGTTTGTGGGAGAGGTACGATGCGCCACAGCATAGACCGGTGCCTGCTGTACATTGTCGGGAGGCAGCCAGTTATCAGGAGCTGCCGCATACTCTTCGAAGAAACTCCAGATCCGTGCAGCGCAGTCGGTGATATATTCCCGGTCTGCAGCGGAGATGCGGGGCGTCTGTACAGTACGGCGCTGTGAGATAACAAGTGTAACAGGAAATGCACTCAAAAAGAAGATGGCATAAAGCCGCAGCAAAGGAGAAGGTGAAAGAAGGAGCAATAGGCCAAGCAATAAGGCAGGAATGCCCGCATGAAAAGAGGCAGACAGAATATTTTTAAAGCTGCTGTCCGCTGCGGTAACCCACTGCAGCAGCAGCTTTTTGGTGACAAAACTGCGCCAGAGTGCACGGAATATCGCATTCAGGGTAACAAAGGCAGTATAAGGAATTTGAATAAAAAGGACGAAAATACGGCAGAGTGTTTCAGCACACTGAGGGATGATATCTGAGAAATACCTCCGGGTCAAAAGGGAAAAGCCCCTGCCGACCAGCGACAGCAGGGTGCGCAGGAACGGCGTAAAAGCAAGGGGGATCCATGCTGTAACAGCGGCAGCATGAGAGAGCATTTCTTTGCCGAAAAAAGCAGCAAAAGCGGCAAATACAATGCAAAAAAGCGAAGCAACAGGAAGTAGAGAACGGCGAAGATTATCAAACAACTTGTATTTGCTGAGCAGAGAAAGGTCCTTGCGAGCAAGAAGAAAGAGGTTTTGCCAGTCTCCTCTCACCCAGCGATGAAGCCGGGCATGCCACGCGAAGGGAGTAGCGGGGAAACTTTCTGATAACTCCACCTGAGACAGAAAACCGGTGTGAAGATATTCCCCTTCTATCACATCATGGCTGAGAATTCTCTCGGGAGGAAGGCGCCGATCCATAACAGCTGCAAAAGCCTCAATATCAATAATCCCTTTCCCGGAGAAAAGCGAGAGGCCGAAGAAATCCTGATAAAAATCCTTGGAGCGGATATCGTAAGGGATTGTTCCGCCGCAGCCGGCCATGATTTGAGAGAAAAATGTAGCATTGGCACTTTCCAGACTGACAGAAAGGCGGGGAACAAGAATACCGTATCCGTCTGTAATGCAGTTCCGAACGGGATCGATAACAGGACGATTCAAGGGATGACGGGCAGCGCCGATCATTTTTTCCGCCGTATCAAAGAGAAGATTGGTATCGGCATCGAGGATAATCAGATTTTTTTTGCCCCTGAGAGAAACAAAATCGGAAAAAGCACGGCAATTCGGGGGATTTTCTCCGCGAATATAACGGACAAAATCGGTGATAGCTCCCCGTTTGCGCTCGCGGCCACAGTATTTTCCCTGTGTGCGACAGTAGGTTCTGTCACGGACGAAAAGCGAAAAACCGCCGTTGAACTCAACGTTGAGAGAATCCACAGCTTTGACAAGTGCAGAGAGTTTGGCGTCATCGTTGGGCTGCCGGGAAACGGTGCTCTCCTTAAAGTCGGCCAAAAGGCAAAAGTGAAGCCCGGGAAGCTCGTTTGCAAGTCGGAGTTTTTTCAGATGTGCCGCTGTTTTCGGTATATCTTGTACTTTGGGGATGAGTGTGGTGACAGCGACAACAGTCTCGCAGTCGGTACATACAGCACGTTTCAGGTCGATTGCGGGAACGACATCAGCAGGGATGCTGCGGGTAAAGAGCCACTCAAACAGTTCACGCAGGGTCTCCCAAAGAGGAAGAAACGAGATAACCGCAAACAAAGGAGACGAAAAAAATATCCCCCCGAAGACAGCGAGAACAACAGCACACAGGACAGGCAAAAGAAGAAGCCATGTACCGCGGCGCCGAGGGCGGCAGACATATTTTAACAGCCAGTATCCAATATGTCGCTCCCGGTCGTTTTGGGCAGATTGAGCCAGTTTAAGAAGATGTCGGGCGGCATCGGTTTCACTGGTTTTTTCTTTGGCTGCTTTCAGGGTGAGCAGATGGCGGTAATAAGCACGGGAATCATCATCCATTATGCGATAAATATCTGCGGGATCAGCAAAAAGAAGTTTTTCCAAAGGACTAACAGCGGCTGCAATATCAAGAAAATCAATTGTATAAAGATCATGGAGTGCTTTGGAAGAGAATAAAACATCTTCTTCCGGCGAAGAACTGTCGAAAAAAGCATGAAAGGCACGTTCTATGAGACAGAGACGAAGAGCAAGAGGAGCAAAAACAAGTTCGGATGTAGTAAGCTCCATTTTGTCCGATGCCGCTTCCAAAATCAAACGCAAATTCTCTTCGTTGAATGCAACGGCAGGTGTTCCGCTGCCAAAAAAAGCTGTAAAAATGCGGGACAATGCCGGTACTGCATCCAAAAACAGAATCCGAAAAGGAAGGCGGGATTTTTGGATGGAGAGAAGTTCCTGCTGCACGGTTTTGCTTTCCCTCTCCAGAAGATAATAGTTTTCGGTTAACCACAGCTCAGAGGGCGTTTTATACGGTTTTGCTGCACAGGTGCGACAGTGTTTTCTCAAACGCCGCAGTTTCAAAGTGTTGTCCCGTCTCAAAACAGAAACAGCAGAAAGGGACCGCTGCGGATAGGATGCAAACACAGCGGATATCTTTTTGTTAATGAGTTCTGTTGTATCCAAAATATCAAAACCTCCGCAAAACAATGGTAATGTTATTTTTACCTGCATTGCCCGAAAAATACAGAGAAAACGGAAAGCCTGCAAGTAGTGAGGGCAAAACGACAAACCAGTACGATCGCTGTAAACCCGGGAAAATATTTCCGTGTAAACAGGCAGATTTTAAAGAGAAGTGACTTCCTTTTTTTTTGTAAAAATGATATACTTAATATGATTTAAAAATAAAAGCGGTTGTTTGAGAAAACAGTGCCGATATCAGTTCCGAAAGGAAGGGAACCATAATTGAACAGAGCCGGCTTTAATATCAGTGATATAAAAGAAAAAAACCGCGCATTGACATTGAAATATATTTGCACCGGAGAAGGTGTCTCCCGCATAGAGCTTGCCAAATTGACAGGACTTACCAAAATGACACTGACCAATATAACCAATGAATTGCTGCAATCAGGATTCATTGAACAGGATGAAGAAAGCGACAATCAGGTAAGCTCCGTGGGCAGGCGTCCCATCATGCTGAAAATATCTCCCGGGTCGCCGGTTGTAGCCGGTGTATGGGTATCGAGAGATTTCTGTTACGGCGTCCTTTGCGACCTGAAAGCAGATATCATTGCTCAGAAGAGAATCCCCCTAGGTGAATTTGATACCGCCGAAACGCTGAGCGAAAAGATCATCCGCTGTGTGGAATATCTTATTATGCAGACAAAACGCAGGGTGCTTGGCATAGGTGTGTGTTCACTGGGACCGGTGGATATACAGAATGGTGTGATCCTCAAGCCTACCAACTTTTACGGAATAACCGATGTACCGGTAGCGGAACGAATTAAAGAGGCACTGGGGCTTCCTGCTTTCCTGGAAAAAGACATGAATGCTTCGGCGCTTGCCGAAAAATATTATGGCCGCTGCCGGGATGTCTCCGATTTTGTGTATCTCGGAATTACCAACGGTATCGGTGCGGGAATCATCTCCTCAGGTGAACTGTTTCACGGCGGATCCGGGTTCAGCGGAGAGTTTGGACACACTTCCATCGATCATCAGGGAGAGCGCTGCCATTGCGGTAATCAGGGATGTATTGAGCTGTATGCCAGTGTTCCAAACATATTGCGTAACTACAGCGATGTCTGCAGTGATGACATATCCGGATTGAACCAGCTGATTGCCCTTGCAGACACCAATGCGAGAGCGGATGAATATCTCTGTGATATCTGCAAAAAAATTGGCGCTGCACTGGTCAATATTTCAAACGTACTGGATCCCTCTGTTATTGTGGTGGGACATGATGGCTTTTATTTCAGCGACAGAATGTTGGAGACAATAGAGAAAAATCTGAACAACGGAATTCTTGCCAGCGGATACAAGAGCATTGTTCTTTGCAGATCCTCCTTTGCGGATTGTTCTCCTCTTGTAGGCGCGGCGACAATCGTTATGGATAAAATATTTACCGGAAAATTCAACGTACTCTCATAGGAATAAAGTATTCCGGAGGTAATATGATGGAAAGCAAAAAACATCGGAACAAACTGCACAGAAAAATCCGGCACAGCTGTATTTACATTCTGCATTGGTGGAAACATGTTACACACCCTCTGTACCGCTGGCTGGATCGGTATCTGAGCAGTGAAGCCATGTCTTTAAGAAGCATTTGGCTGTTGTTTGTCCCGCTGTTCGCAGATCAGCTTCTGATATCGGTGGGCATGGTTGTTAATACGGCAGTTATAAGCGGCGTGGGAGAAGCAGCTGTTTCTGCAGTCAGTATGGTGGATTCGGTCAATGCCCTTCCACTGCAGCTGATTGTCGGTATTGCGCTGGGTTGTACCGTGGTTGTGGCGCAGTGTGTGGGGCGCGGAGACAGGGTCAAGGCGGGACATGCCGCCAGTCAGGCTATTACCTCGTCTGTTCTGATTGCCATAGCGGTAGCAGCGGTGATGTACATTTTTGCCGAACCGCTGATCGATCTGATGTTCGGCGATGCCGAAGAAAAAATCCTTGAGCTTTCGGTACAGTATCTCCGTGGAATATCCATATCTCTGCCCTTGTATGCCATTTCTCAGACAGCAGCCAATGCGCTGAGAGGAATTGGCGATACAAAAATATCCATGCTTTTTTCTGCAGGGGTTTCTCTGCTGAATATTATATTTAATGTTCTGTTTATCTCTGTGATGAAGATGGAGATTTTCGGGCTGATCCTTTCTCTTCTTTTAGCAAGGCTGATTGGTTCCACTGCGGCGATGATCTATCTGATGAAAGCCAGACCGGAATTTCACATGACAATTCGAGGACTGTTCCGAATTGATTTTTCCATGCAGCGCAGTCTGATGATGATCGGTTTCCCGTCGGCATCAGAAAACCTTTTCTTCAATGGCGGAAGATTGATTTGCCAGGTATTTATTGTTACCATGGGAACCGCCAGCATTACCGCCAATGCCATAGGAAATTCTCTCTCCAATTTCTATTGTGTGTTTGGTTTGACATTTGCCCAGGTTGTGCTTATTGTGTGCGGACAGTGCATCGGCGGCGGCCATTTTGACACGGCAAGGAAGTATCTTGACAAATTTATCATTATCTCATCCATCATATCCATTGTTTTTTCACTGATCCTGCTGCCCTTTATGGACTGGATGATTGCCGCATACAATCCGTCTCCGGAGGCCTTTGCGCTGACCAAGCCAATGATGCTGGGATATTGTACGGCAATGTGCTTTATATGGAACATCGGGTTTCTCACGCCTTCTGCACTAAGGGCGGGAGGGGATGCTACCTTTACCTCCGTAATGGCACTGACCACCATGTGGGTGGTGCGCGTGGTCTTGGGGTACCTGTTAAGCATGGTGTTTGGTCTGGGAGTCAACAGCATCTGGGTTGCCATGTATATCGAGTGGTTGGTGCGGGGAATTGTTTTCTTTATCCGCTCAAGGGGGAAAAAATGGTATGCCCATAAAGTGATTTGATTTTACATATGGGAAGATCTTCTTTTAAAATTCAAAAAAGTCTGGGCTCCAAACAAGATTATTAAAAAACAAAAAAGGAGAAGCGACTATGTATTATTCAAAAATGGATTATGAGCGTATTAAGGCTGAGATAAAGAATGAAGATTTTGGTACGCTGAAAAAGCGTATTGAAAACGGTGAATATTTGACTGAAATTGAGTATAAAGCTGTTTTGGAAAATACGCGGGACAAGAGAATGGATTGGTTCCGTAAGGGGCGGTTTGGTGTCATTGTGCATTACGGTCTGTATTCCGTGCTGGAGCGCGGAGAGTGGGCGATTATGTATGACAGTATTCCCATGAAGGAATATGAGCTTTTGATGGAAAAATTTATGCCGAAGCCAGATGCAGCAGAGGAATGGGTGTTGACGGCAAAAGAGGCAGGCGCCAAGTATGTCATATTGACAACCCGGCATCATGAAGGTTTTAGCCTGTGGAACTCCAAAGTGAATCCTTATAACTCTTATAATTGCGGGTGCAAGAGAGATCTCGTGCAGGAGTTTGTGGATGCCTGCCGCAAGCATGATATGAGGATTGGTCTGTATTCTTCCCTGATGGATTGGTATCATCCCGATGCCAAATATGCTCAGATCGATTTGGCTGCCAGAAGAAGATTTTTGGATTATATCGAGGCACTGAATGTGGAGCTGCTGACCAACTATGGAAAAATTGATATGCTGTGGTATGATACGCCTTTCCCCATGGAGAGCGCAGATGCATGGGAGACACTGCATCGGAATCAGAAGTTGCGTATCCTCCAGCCGGATATCATTATCAATAACCGCGCCATGATGAGTGAGGATATGGTCACGCCGGAAGATGTTCTGGAGTCTGCAGACGGAGATTGGGAAGCCTGCCACACCGTTACCGGTTTGAATTGGGGTTATATCGATGAAGAACAGGCGAAACCCTATGCGGTAACCCCACAGCAGCTTGTGAAGAGGCTAACATTCTGCTGCAGAAATTGCGGAAATCTGATCATGAATATGGGACCGAAAGCAGATGGTTCTGTTGCCGCTTATGAGAAAGAGCTGTTCCAGAAGGTTGGTGCCTGGATCAGAGAGAACGAAGAAGTTGTTTACGGTGATATGCGCCCCAACAGAGGACCTGGCGGAATTGCCGGACCAGGTGTCTTTGGAGAATATGGCGCGGGAACGCTTGCAGAAGCTTCTGCGAAAGGAAATACGGTATATATCTGGAGTTATATCTGGCCGGCCAACGGCACTATGTATGTGGCCGGTTATAAGAGTGTGCCGAAGAATGTATACCTGGTGAAAAATAAGCAAAAGCTGGATTTTGAATATGATGCGGACAATTTCAGAATTATCATTCGGAATCTTCCGGAAAAATCCCCGGATACCATACTTGGTATTACAATAATCGCAGTGGAATTTGATGAAAAGCCCATCTACCGTTGGGGTATGAGCCTGCCACAGCTGACCGGAGGATATATTGAGAGATGAACAAAAGTGCATAATCCTGGTTTATGGCTATTTGGAACAGACGGGGGCGATGTACCTATGCTTTTGAAAGGTTGGGATAACTATGACTGAACAGATTACCGCAAAAATGCCTTGGGCCAATCATATGGGGGAAATTCCTCTGCATTTGCAGTATTTTCAGGGAGGGCTTTTTGATGCGGTAGAGAGAATTGCTGCAGCATATCCTGACCACATCGCTTTCGACTTTATGGGAAAATCCACCACATACAAAACATTGGTGAAACAGATTGAAGAGTGTGCCAAAGCGTTGAAGACATTAGGTGTCCGGAAGAATGACAGGGTAACCATTGCCATGCCAAACTGTCCGCAGGCCATTTGTGTTTTTTATGCGGTTAATCTTGTGGGCGGAATTGCCAATATGATCCATCCTCTCTCTGCTGAAAACGAAATTGAGTTTTACCTTAACGAGTCAGAAAGCATGACGGTGATTACGCTGGATCAGTTTTACAGCAAATTTGAAGCCGTACGCAGGAATACCGGCGTGGTCAATGTCGTACTTGCAAGTATTCGGGATGCACTTTCCCCCACCATCAAAGCCGGTTATATGCTGACAGAGGGACGTAAAATAGAGAAAATCCCCGATGATGCGCCGGTAATTCGCTGGAAGCAATTTCTGAAACTGGGGAAGTGCTGTTTTTGGAACTATAAAGTAGAGCGAGAGGCAGAAGAACCAGCAGTCATTCTCTATTCCGGCGGTACAACGGGAACAACCAAAGGAATTTTGCTGACCAACGGCAATTTCAATGCACTGGCCGCACAGATCGTCGCAACCAATCCCATGTTTGAACCGGGAGATAAGATGCTTGCCGCCATGCCACTGTTCCACGGTTTTGGCCTGGGTGTATGTATTCACTCCATGCTGGCCAACGGCGGACGTTGTGTTTTGGTGCCCAGATTTACACCTAAAAGCTATGCCAAACTGATAGTAAAATACCGCTGCAACTTTATTGCGGGAGTCCCCACCCTTTATGAGGCACTTCTCCGTATTCATGAGATGGATAAGAAAGAGCTCTCCTTCCTGAAAGGGGTTTTTTCCGGCGGAGATTCGCTGTCTGTTGAATTAAAGAAAAAGTTTGACCGTTTTCTCAGCGAACATAAGGCCGGCATACAAATTCGTGAAGGCTATGGAACCACTGAATGCGTAACTGCATCCTGTCTGACCCCTACACATAAAGTGAAAGAGGGAAGTATCGGGCTGCCCTTTCCGGACACATATTATAAAATAGTAAAACCGGGAACGGAAGAGGAAGTGCCCTACGGCGAAGAAGGGGAGATCCTGTTGGCAGGTCCCACCGTAATGAAGGAATACATTAATCATCCCGAAGAAACGGCACAGACGCTGCGTAAACATGCCGACGGTTTGACATGGGTATATACCGGCGACCTGGGAATAATGGATGATGAAGGCTTTATCTATTTTAAAGGGCGCATTAAGCGGATGATTGTCTCCTCGGGATATAACATTTACCCGGCCCAGCTTGAAAACATCATCGACGCCCATGAAAAGGTACACATGAGTTGTGTCATCGGGATACCGGATTCCTACAGGATGCAGAAGGTCAAAGCGTTTGTTATGCTCAAAGAAGGGGTTTCCGCAAATGAGGAAACAAAAGCGGATCTGATGGCCTATTGCCGCAAGAATATAGCCAAGTATGCTATGCCATATGATATTGAATTCCGTGAAAGCCTTCCCAAGACGCTTGTAGGAAAGGTTGCTTACCGTCAGCTGGAGGAAGAAGAACTGGCAAAATACAACGCATAGCAGCGTTGGAAATGACAGAAAACTCCTTCATCTCTGGATAATGCTGCTGTTAGTGAGATATTTTTGGAAAAATGAATACCACAAAAAAATGCGCAGACAGGAAAATGGCTGTGCATTTTTGTTTGATGGGAGCAATATTGTATATCTATTCTGCAAGATCATCCATTCCCTTTCTCTTGTTTTCGCGGTATAATGCAGACAGGTTCACAGAACAAAGGAGAATGGATATGCTTACACTGCCTGAGAAACCGGATCTGACCAATTTTGCAGCCACGGCAGTGGCCGCTATGGGGTTGAAAGCGGCACCGCATATGTCTGCGCCGGTGAAAGAATTGACAGAAGCTTTGCAAAAGAATGCCGGAGGAATCATAGAGAAGGCGCTTTTCTTTCATGCGGATGCTGTCCCGGCTTATGTTATAGAGAAATACCCGGAATTGTTTTCAAGAGTACGGAAAGCAACACAGCTTGAAATTCCTGTTCTCTCAGTAATGCCATCCATCACACCGGTTTGCTTTGCAGCTATGTTTTCCGGGGCTTATCCTCACAATAACGGAGTACCGGAATATTGTCCGCCGATTTTGCGGGATGATCTGGTACAGCCTGCCATTACCTGCAGCACACTGATCGATCTGCTGACAGCCTCCGGTCTGCGTACCGCTGTTGTCACCTGTTCCAATGGATGTATCGCCTCGATGCTGTATGGGCGGGGTGCCGACCTCTACATCATTCCGGATGATGATGACGAGGCAATGTATCAAAAGGCTGCCGCTCTCATTGCGGAAGAGGACTATGATGCGCTCTTCCTTTACCAACTTTCCTATGACTATGCCATGCACGCGTATGGTCCAGAAGGGGAGAAAGCCCTGGAAGCACTCTCCAAAATCACTCAACGGTTTGGCGTATTGTCTGACGCGATTCGTAAGGCATGGAAAGACAAACGGGTTTTGACAGTTTTCAACTCTGATCATGGGTCTCATGCAACGCCACAGGGAGGGGCTCATGGTGAGGATATTCCGGAAGATATGGAAATGCGTTGGTTTTTTGGTGCGTTTCCTGCAGGCGAATAAAAAAACGATATATCAAATATAAAAACAAAACAGAGAACCTCTTCTGCCCATATCTGTTCAGAACATCCATGGAGCAGAAAAAGATTTTCCAAAAGAGAAAACGCGCATTCCATGATAAACATGGTCTGCGCGTTTATTCATTTTGAGGCAGAGCGTAGTTATTCTTCCATCTGCTTACCCAAAAAGGCTGCTGCTGTTTGAATCAGCTTAACTTCGCTTTCTCCCGCAGAGCTTCCGCTTTCGGAATCAAGGAACATAATAGAGCCGCAGACATCACCTGCCGCAATAATAGGATAGACAACAAGAGCATAGCGGTCAACTCCTTCCACGGGCTGGAGCTTCTTCTGCTGACTGCTGGTGTATTGAAAATTGCGGCGCTGATCCATAATTTCTTCCAGAATAGGGGAAACCCGCCGTTCCATCATCTCTTTTTTGGGAATTCCTGCCACGTTGATAACATGATCCCGGTCACTGACAATGACAGGGTACCCGCCGGCCTTATGCAACACATCGGCATACTGCCCGGCAAAGTTGGAGAGTTCCTCAATGGGTGAGTATTTTTTGAATATGACTTCGCCGTCGGTGTCGGTGTAGATTTCCAGTGGATCTCCTTCTCTTATCCGCATTGTGCGGCGTATCTCTTTTGGTATCACCACACGGCCAAGGTCATCTATTCTACGAACTATTCCTGTAGCTTTCATATATAAAAACTCCTTTTCACTATTTAATGGTGTGGAGTTAGTATGTGGAATATTGCCATTATTATACTCATTTGACACGATTCTCAGGATTTCTTTAACGGTCTGTGCGAGCTCTTCTTCACGCCACATTCGGTTTATAGTGCATCCTAATTGCTTGATGCCGAAATCACCTCGTCGCTTTTCAACTTGATACTGAGGAACATCATACATGCGAGCTATAAACGCATCAGAAGCGCGCTCAAATAACTTCTCTAATTGACTCTTGCTCATACGAAAGAAGTCTGCCGGCAAGCTCGAAATTGTCAAATGATGAAGTCCCAAACTTTTCAAGTCATTCTTGATCATTTCGCCTTCTTTACTCGAATAATCGTAATATTCTTCTATATACATAATCTATTCCTGCTTTTTTGTTCCTTCATAATATAAACACGTATAAAAAATCGAAAATATAATCATTTTCAAAAATTTTCTTTAATTATATTTTCTCACAATAACAATTATATATGATTCATATCCCAATGTCATCGGCAAAACTCTGCCAATTTTGTGCCAAATTTCTGCCACGCATATAACTAAATGCACCGTTTATTGTTTCATCGTAATTTGCATTGTTTCATCCTCGATGAAATAAGAAAAGTGATATGAAATATTAGAAATTATTTTATTAATCGCTATATCGTTAACGTAAATGCGCAGTACATTCCAATACAGATCAACTATGTATTTGTCTTCCACTATTTCAACTACCTTTTGTTTTTCGTAAAGAGTCCTTTCGCTATACTATCATCCAAATTTTTAAGTTGGTTGCATATTTCTTGAATTTGTTATGATACAAAGTAAAAGCTGAATGGAAATACCACTTCGTTTTTATATAGCCTAAAAAATAGTATTATAAAAAGCAACTCACACTCAATTCATAATTTTGAATTGAGTGTGAGTTGAATTGTTATTGAATTAATCGATACTATAATAAGTTTGGAAAAACAATTACTTTTTTACGTACGCAAAAAGGCATTACACAAGCAGAACTTGGTGAACGATTGGGCATATCTTTTCAAGCAGTCAGCAAATGGGAGCGTGGAGAAGCATATCCTGATATATCCATATTAACAGATCTGGCAGATGTTCTTGAAACAACAACAGATTATCTTCTTCGTTCAGGGGAACCCGCGTTATCATTCAAAGGAAAATTTAATGTAAGTGATATGATAGATGGAATTAACAGTTTGAAAGCTATGGGTGACCTTTTGGGAAAAGAAAATATCATTTATCGTTCCGCTGTAAGTGGAATAAACGAAGGCATGAATAAGATATCGAAGCCGCGTTTAATGATGAATTCATTTTTGAAGCATTTGTTGCAGAAGCAATTATCCAAAATCTAAAAATGGGTTGCTATATTGATACAACAGATATCAAACGAAATTTCAAACATGAACATTTTCGTGATATCGCTCTTGACTATGTAAAGAAATATGATATTAAGTAATTAGCCCAATTAAAAGCGAGGTGAATTTCACCCCGCTTTTGCTGCACATGGGCCAAAATGTATTTTTTTATCAAAAATTTTTCTTCAAAAATCGCTCGGAAAGGCAGGTTTTAAGCTCTTCCTTTCCGTTTTCTATACTATAGAGAAATATGCTCCCGAATAGACTTGATAAAATCCTCTTCGCTATTATTCGTAAAAAGCAGAAGAGTATACCTTTTTCATATAAATATTTACCGATAAATTTTAAGCATTCGCTCCATATGCGATAAATCATAAAATCCGCAACTATGTGCGATTTCGGTTTTTGAGCAATTGGCAAATTTCAGTTTTTCAATCGCTTTTTTGCATCTGTAATTACTTAAATATTCTACAGGGGAAACTCCGCAAACCGTTTTAAAATTTCTCAAAAAAGTGGAGCGGGATAAATCTACTTCGTTGCACAGAATATTAATTGTAATTTTCTCGCTATAATTATGATGTATGTATTCCAATGCGTTAATAACTTGAACCTCATATTTATTTTCGGATGAACGGCTCAGCATATTAATTTGCTTATATAAAGCTTGGGAAAACCAATACAAAAGTTTCCAAACCGCGTGATATTTCATTGAAGCACATTCTTCCCAGGAAAATTCACTATTATCGTCAATAAATTCCAAATCATTTCTTAATTGAATCAACTCCAACTGACCAAGACGCAGAAAATAGGAATTGGAAAAATTACTACGTAAAAACGGTTCGATTTCTGTAAATTGCAAAAATCCGTTTACCTTATTTGACTCCGCTTGGTTTTGTGCAAAAAAACTTTTCTTAAAAAGGATATGGTAAACCTCCAGGTTTTCAGTATCCGTATAGGCGTGAGCGATCATAGGCGGTATTACAAAAACGTCTCCACATTTCACGTGGAATCTTCCGTTCTCAATGCAGTGTGTTCCAGTGCCGGCCAAAACGATATTGAGTTCATAGAAATCGTGATTGTGCATTTGTATAGAATAATCGGTATAGGTAAACGCCCTCACCGAAAGCTCTTTTCTAAAATTGCTTTTTTCATCGCAATGGAATTTAATATCGACCATAACAACACCGCCTTGAAACGATTTTACATCTTTTGATTATATTATACTATTATTATTTCACAAAATAAAGTATAATGCAAGTATAAAAACAAACGAGGTGCGGTATGAAAAGAATAGAACTATTACGCAAGCGGGTTTTTGAAAATCTTCATTTCAGCGATGAATTTCATTATCTTTTTTATAAAAGCTATGAACAGCATGCCGGTTTGCCGGAGGAAGAACGGTACGCCGAAGCCTTTTACTTTGCTTTTTCCAATCTTACCCCCTCTATAGCCGAAGGGGAGCTTATTGTTGGAAAACGCGACATCCCACTCTGCGCAGACAAACAACAAGAATGGGAAGATATATATAAACCGATTGCAGAAAGTCGTAGTCAACAAGCGGGTGACGGCCAGGATTCACATATGGCTATTGATTATATGTTGGTGCTATCAAAAGGAATACTCGGAATTATAGAAATGATTGACGAATACTTGCTTGACTGCAGTGAAGAAAAAGCATCCTTTTACAAAAGCTGCAAACGATGCTTACAGGCGGTAATTAAGCATTCAGAAAACTATGCCGACGCAGCATTAAAAATGAGTCTTGCAACCACCGATCCAACAAGACGAAATGAACTTGAAAAAATCGCCGAAATATGCAAAAAAGTTCCTGCAAATCCTGCCGAGTCTTTTTACGAAGCAGTACAGTCAGTCCACTTTATTACACACTGTTTATCATTAAACCCATTTAGATTGTGCGCCCAACAGTTTCAGTTAGGACATCCGGATCGTTATTTACTTAAGTTTTACAAAAAGGATATGCAAAAAGGAACTCTCACAAAAGACTACGCACAGCTTTTACTTGACTGCTTAGGTATACAGATCAATATGCGCGTTCCAAGTGGACTTTCCAGCGGATATATGGTAGGCGGCCGCGACGAACAAGGTGAAATCGTTGCAAACGAACTTACCGAAATGTGTATACAAGTAATTGACGATATCCGCCTGGTTTACCCTGCCGTAGGTTTTTGTTATACGGATGGTATTCCTGAAAAGTATCTGGATAAGGCGATTGCTCTCCTCTTAAAGGGTTATTCTCATCCGGCTATTTTCAACGATGATGTGATAACCAAGGGGCTTATGCATTATGGTGTTCCCGAAGAACAGGCGCATAACTATATACACAGTACCTGTGTTGAAATCACGCCCGTGTCTTCTTCAAATGTATGGGTGGCAAGTCCCTACACCAATATGCCGTTGTTGCTATTGGAATTAATGAATAAAGAGTATTCCTCGTTTGAAGCTTTGATAAATACATATTTTGAGAAGCTTGATGCCCACATTAAATTTAATTTTGAAAGAGAAAACCACAACCGTTCTGTTCGGGCTCAAAATTCGATCAATCCGCTGCTTTCCTGCTTTGTCAATGACTGTTTGGAAAAAGGCGTGGATATCGAACGGGGCGGAGCTAAATACAATTGGATCATGCCTTCTTTTGTTGGAATGGCAAATCTTGTCGATTCACTGTATGCAATAAAAACACTTGTATTTGATGAGAAGAAGCTTTCTCTTTGCGAATTTAAAACCATTCTTGAAAATAATTTTGAAGGAAATGAGCCTCTCAGATTCTACATACTGAATCATATTTCAAAATATGGCAACGATATCAATGACATTGACCAATATTTTGGATTTGTTTCCGAACATATCGCGAAAGAATGCGAAAAATATACAGGACTATATTCAAACGCAAATCTGATACCCAGTGTCTTCTGCTGGATAATGCACGAGCAATTTGGTAGAGAAACCTCTGCGACTCCCGATGGTAGAAAAGCGGGATTTCCTTTGGGTGACGGCTCCGGTCCTTGCCAAGGCAGAGAAGCGAATGGACCAACAGCCTCCGTGCTTTCCTCCACCAAATGGGATCATTCCAAATTTATTGGCGGTGTTGCGGTAAACCTCAAATTTTCAAAAGCATCATTGGGCAGAAATTCGTTGGATACAATGAAATTCATCATCAAAACATATCTAAAGCGCAGCGGATTTGAGGCACAGATCAATGTAGTGGATAATGAAACGCTGAAAAAGGCGCAAAAAAATCCCGAAGATTATCGGGATCTTGTCGTGCGTATCGGTGGCTACAGCGATTATTTTGTAAGACTCTCTCCCGAGATGCAAGCAGAAATTATTATGAGGACAACGCACAATGCATAACAAAGGAACAATATTTAATATACAACGTTTTTCCACATCCGACGGACCCGGAATTCGAACAGTTGTATTTATGAAAGGCTGTCCACTCGACTGTGCTTGGTGTCATAATCCCGAATCAAAAAGCACGGCAACTGAGCTTTTCTATAAAAGTGAGCAATGCATTTCCTGCGGAGCCTGCGTAAATGTTTGCACCGCTAATGGGCATACCTTCTCTGATGGCATCCATCTTTTTGACCACGAAAAATGTATGCGATGCGGAAAATGTGCGCAGGTGTGTTGGCCCAATGCACTGGCTCTTTGCGGGGAAGAAAGATCCGCTGAAGAAATTATGGATATTGTATTGCGGGATAAGCCTTTTTACGAAGAATCAGGTGGCGGTATCACCCTATCGGGTGGAGAGCCGCTGATGCAGTATGATTTTACGCGCTCTCTTCTTAAACTCGCAAAAAAACACAATTTACACACCGCAATTGAAACCAGTGGTTTTTCAAACAGAGATTTAACCATACTCAATGACTTTGTGGATTTATGGCTATATGATGTCAAGGTGTTTCCGGAAAAAGAACACGTCAAGCACACCGGTGTGTCAAATAAAATGATATTTGATAATCTTTATCTGCTGGACCGCATTGGAGCAGAAATTGTTTTACGTTGCCCGATCATACCGGATATAAATATGACATCTCAGCATTTTGCAGCAATTGCCGACCTGGTTACTGCACTTAACCACGTTACTGCCATACATTTAGAACCATATCATCCTTTGGGGCTTTCTAAAGCAAAGCAGTTGGGTAAAAAACAATCCTACCAAAGCAATACATTTCTGGATCCGTCCTCAATTGCGTTCTTTGCTGATACACTGCGGACAATAACCGCAACAGAGGTAATCATTATATAAAAAGCGGAGTGATTTTCACTCCGCTTTTGCTATGTACAAGTCAAACTATGCTTTTTTTACAGCAACTTTGGTATCCTTTTGGATTTGTACTATCCAATTTTCAACCTGCTGCTCGGTTGGTTGTTCAAAGCTTTTGTCAAGCTCTGTTTTGCCAAGTTTTTTGTATTTACTGTTGCCTAAAGAATGGTATGGCTCAATTTCAATAGCCAAAATATTTTCAAAAGAATTTGCAACACCGGCAATGCCCCCAAAATGTTCCGCAGTATCATTCACATTTGGAATAATAGGACATCTTAAAATGATTTTTGAGCCAACAGCATCAATCGCTCTTAGATTATCGAGTATTTGCCTGTTACTCACACCGGTATATTCTTTGTGCAGTTGATCGTTGCTTAATTTCCAATCGTAAAGGAACACATCGGTGTATTCCGTGATTTTCAAAATGTCCTCCGTTTTGGCAAATCCACAGGTTTCAATGCAAGTATGAATGCCCGTTTGCTTTGCTTGTTTTAATATTTCACACGCAAAATTAAACTGCATCAGCGGCTCACCGCCGGAAAGTGTCAGTCCTCCGCCTGAATTTTCATAAAAAACTTTATCTTTCAGTACTTCATCAATAATCTCTTGTACGCTCATCTTTTTACCGACAAGTTCTATAGCATTAAAACCGCATTCATCTGTGCAAATACCGCAAGAAATACATTTATTGCGGTTTATACTATGCCCACCTTCAAACACATGCGCATTTTGCGCACATAAAGCACCGCATTTCCCGCAGCTAACGCATTTTTCCGAATCGTAAAACAACTCCTGCTTGTAAAAATGCGATTCAGGGTTATGACACCACTCACAACGCAACGGACACCCTTTTAAAAATACGGTTGTTCTGATACCCGGCCCGTCATTTATACAGAATTTTTGAATATTGAAAACAACGCCGCTACCCATTCTGTTCCATCCTTTTGGCAAGCTCGATAAATTCTGCCCGAACATCTTTATGCATTTCGTTGAAGCGTACGCTATAACCGCCTTTCCGAACTATCACAAAGGGATAATCCTCGGGGTTACTATGTGCCTTCTCAAGCAACTCGACATCAATGCTGTTGACCTGAAGCTGTAATCCTCCAAGCTGAAAATAGGTGCGGATCAGCGCCTTTATTTTATCCCTTGATTCTTTCGTTTTAAACCACACTTTGTCAAAATACAAATCAATAGGCTGACCGCCTGAAAATTCGGTTTGGTCAAAAGCTGCAGCTGATAAAACGTGACTTGTATGTTCTGTTTTTTGCAATAAATTTGAAGGATTTGCATTTTTATTAACAGGCTGCCCTTCTTTTCTGCCGTCAAGCGTCGCATAAAGACCAGCACCGTAGCCGACATTTACATCAATAGTATGTAGCGAAGGAATAAATAAACGATTATCATGACAAGCCTTTTTACAGGCCCTGGATACCATTTTACATATTTGCTTAAAAATTGCATTAACACCCGAATCGTTCATTCCATATTTTTTGCACTTGGATATATCCGACAGCAATTTTTCGCAACCTTCATAATTCATTTTAGCCGCTGTGATAATCTCATCAAGGGTGTATTTTTTATTCTCAAATACTAATTCTTTTATAGCTACCAATGCGTCACAAGTGTTTACAAGTCCCATTGTTTCTACGGTAACAGTATTATATGTTGCACCGGTTGCCCTATCACAATGATTTTTAATGCAACCTTCGGTTATTGCAGAAAGCAGCGGGTCAGGATCATTAGCCTCTTGTTCTAAAGCCACCGTCTCATATAAATTAGCACAAAGAGATATTAATTCTGAAAAATAGACGGTATATTGCCGCAACAATTCCTCAAAATCGTTTATTTCTGTGGGGCGGGTTGTAAGTTCAAAATCCAAACTGCTGTTGAGCGGTTTTCCGTGATTAACCGCAAGTTCTAACGGCAAATGAGAATTAAATTTAATTCCCCACATATCAGCAAATTCCCGCCCTGCAAGAATAAGTCCCATACAACTGTTAGCAGAAAAATCAACAGCCTCGCTTTCCGGTACTCCTCTGCCCATAACTGCTTTACGACAGGGAATCTCAGCATAAAAAGTAGGCTGACCTATTTTAAACAAATCGAAATCAATGAGTGAATCAAAAACATCTTCGGGCATATTGGGGGTTACACGCACAGCAAATATAGGAGCACGTAGTAACATTTCTTTTTCAACCTCAATTAAGACCTTTGAAAGGTCGTTGAACATATCCTGCCCCTTGGCATCCATTCCACCGATATTCATAGCGCAGGCACCGTCACTGTAGGAATCAAGAAGCATAAATAGATTCTTAAGTATTTTTTTAACCTCTTCTTTCGTGCCGCCGTCCGCTATATGTTTTTTATAAAACGGATATAGATACTGGTCAATTCGTCCTATGGAAATGCTTGCCCAAATCATTTCGGCCATGGGAATAAGCGCGTGCATTATCCAAACCGATTGTACTGCTTCAAGAAAGTTTTTTGCGCCTTGACGTGGTACACGGCAAAGTGCAGAGTATATCCTCTCAAATCGGCTCTTCTGTTCGGGTTTTTCCACCTTCCTTGCTTTTTCATACGCTATATTGGCAAAGCGCTCAGCAAATTTACAAGCCGCATCCAAGCTAATTTTCATAGAAACAAGGCACTCGTTATCAGGCTTCTTACAAAGCTCTTCATCCACAAGGGTAATATAATGTTCCAAACCATTTTTCACAATTGTTTCATAGTCAATGCAAGTGTGGGCAGGAGTAAAATTAATTTCACATTTTAACTCATTTTGCATTTTTTCTCTTATATGCTTTTGTTCCTTACTAAGCATATGAATATATGAAAAATATCTGGTCTCTAAATCAGATGTCTTATCATAGTCTTCATAGCCATGCCACCCTGCAATATAATCGGTATCTTTGATTTTTAGAGGAATATTCTCTGTTATGTACTTAAACAACATAGCCTGACGAATATAAGGAGAATAACCCTTCAATTCTTCAAAATATTTGTTTCTTATGTCGTCAATAATATCGTAATACATAAGATACCCTCCAATTTATTATTTTGCACCAAGAATGAGTGATATTTTCTTTGCAGCAGATAATACATACGGTAAAAATTTTTCTATCATTTCCATACACTCTCCATTCGTGGTAAATGCCGAGCAACCGACTGTTGCAATTACTTTACCTGAATAATCATATATTGGTGCTGCTGCGCAGGTTATACCGTTTCCGAATTCCTCACAATCGGTAGCATAACCGTTTTTTCGGACATTCTCCAGCTCCTGGAGTAATGCGGATTTTTCGGTGATGCTGTTCTTGGTACGTTTTTCTAAAGCTTTCGACGTATATTCCTCAATAAAACTTTTTTCCGCATGTGCCAGCAATACTTTACCGGGCGCTGAGCAATAAAGATCATATTCTCCTCCAACTCTGCCGGCGACCCGTACATTTTTTACGCCATCAAAGTGCTGAAGATATAGAACTTTATCTTCTTTTAATATTCCAAGATATGTACTTTCGCCGGTTTTATTCAGTAAATCGTAAAGAACAGGACTTGCTATCGTATTTAGTGACAGTCTGGAAAGCGGTTTTGATACCAATCCGAATAACAAAAGTGTCAAACTATACTTTTGAGCGTTACAATATACCCAACCCTCATTTTCAAGAGTGTTAAGTATTCTAAACACCATGTTTTTATTAATACCTGTTCCACGACTGATTTCAGAAATACCTATTTCTTGCTCACATTCCGCGAGAAAGGTGATTATTTTTGTACACGCCTCAACCGCTGGTGCTGAATTGGACATACTCACACCTCATCGTTATGTATTTATTATACCGTTATAAATATAGCACATAATCTCCTTCCTGTCAACAGCAACAGTGGGGTAATTTGCATCTCGCTTTTTGCTATGTATAATTTGATGCTGTTCTTTTGTACAAGGGGCAGATACCAGCCCTGAAAACAACGATACCCGCTGCGGGAATTACGAATCTATGGTAAAATTGTTCTTTGATTCCTCCATTCACATTCGAGAAGAAATTCTACCACATTGACAGGCTCCTCCCTGGATGTTAAAATATAGAATATCGAAGAAAACTTTAAATAAAACTGCTTTTTAAGGAGTACCGACATGGATAAACTGCTGCAGCAAAAAGCAATTGAATTCGGTGCCTATAGAGTTGGCGTTGTGGACGTAAAGGATATTGTCCTCAATGCTGCATTCCGTAAAATGTGTGAATCCAATGCCTGTGGAAACTACGGCAGAAATTACACCTGTCCCCCCGATATTGGCGATATCGATGCACTGATGGAAAAGATAAAAACCTACAATAAGGCCATCGTCTACCAAACAGTGGGGGAGTTGGAGGACAGCTACGATTTTGAAGGCATGATGGAAGCCGGCGCCAAACACAGTCTCCTTGTACAGAAGATGTGGGATTTCACTGACGGGATCAAACTTGAAAATGTCCTGCATCTGGGTGCAGGTGGCTGCAGTCTGTGTCCCGTATGCGGTAAAATAAGCGACACTCCTTGCCGCAATCCGGAACGGGTAATGGCCTCCCTGGAAGCCCACGGAATTAATGTATCCAAACTGGCTGAGCAGGCGGGAATGAAATATATTAACGGTCAGAATACCGTGACCTATTTTGGCGTTGTGTTGATTACCTTTTCTAAAAAGTAATCATTCAAACAAACCATAACCTTTTTACCCGACAAAAGCCCTCATTCCCAAAAGAGAATGAGGGCTTTACCAATTCACATCTACATTATACCGACTTTTCAAATTAGACCCTTGCCACACCGCTCTTACGAGCTGCATCGGCTACGGCAGCAGCAACAGCCGGACCGACACGTTCATCAAAGGCAGCAGGAATAATGTAATCCTCTGTGAGCTCGTCGTCAGAAATCAAAGATGCAAGTGCTTCGGCTGCGGCCACCTTCATCTCCTCATTGATTTCAGAAGCTCTTACGTCGAAGGTTCCGCGGAAGATACCGGGAAACGCCAGAACATTATTGATCTGATTGGGGAAATCGCTGCGGCCTGTGGAGACAACACGCGCACCGCCCGCTTTGGCTTCATCGGGATAAATCTCAGGGATTGGGTTTGCACAGGCAAAAATGATCGCATCCCGGTTCATGGTTTCAACCATCTCTCTGGTCACGGTTCCGGGTGCAGAAACTCCGATAAACACATCTGCCCCGACGAGAGCATCCGCCAGAGAACCACTCTTCTTTTCAAGGTTTGTAACCTGCGCAATCTCTTCTTTGATCCAGTTCAGTCCGTCACGACCCGCATAGATCATCCCTTTGCGGTCACACATAGTGATATCGGTATAACCTGCACTGAGCAGCAGTTTGACAATAGCAATTGCTGCTGCACCGGCGCCGCTGGTAACAATTTTAACATCCTTGCCTTTACCAACCAGTTTCAGTGCATTGGTGAGACCGGCCAGGGTAATAACAGCTGTGCCGTGCTGATCGTCATGGAAGATGGGAATATCACATTTCTCTTTCAGTTTACGTTCGATCTCAAAACAGCGGGGTGCTGCGATATCCTCCAGATTGATGCCGCCAAAGGAACCGGAAATGAGATATACCGCATTGACAAACTCATCGACATCCTGTGTTTTCACACAGAGGGGAAATGCATCCACATCGCCAAAGCTCTTGAAAAGTGCACATTTGCCCTCCATCACCGGCATACCTGCCTCGGGGCCAATATCTCCCAAACCAAGAACTGCGCTGCCGTCGGTGATAACCGCACAGAGATTATGCCGTCTGGTAAGGTCATAGGACTTATTGATATCTTTCTGAATTTCCAGGCAGGGTTCCGCCACACCGGGAGTATAGGCAAGGGCCAGATCTTCATTGCTTTTACAAGGTACTCTGCAGTTAACTTCAATTTTGCCTTTCCACTGCTCATGAAGTTTTAATGATTCTTTTGCGTAATCCACATTCAATACTCCTTTTCGTGAGGTTTTATCAATATTATTTTACCAAAACCCTCTCTTTATTTCAATGCAGAAAACCTTGCGTACATAAAGAAATACCCTTTCGAAAAAAGCACAGATTTAGCCAAATGGCTTTTCTTTGACATAATTTGGACATTCAAGAGAAAAACAGCAGTCAAATCCGTGCGGTACAACACGCTTTCCGTATTCTTCTAAGACATTCCGTTTCCCTGAGTAAACAAAACACCTTGTTTAACTCAAAGTAAACCATGTGCTCTGTTCCATATATTATGTTGTTTATCTTACCGATATTCGCCGATCGTCTCAATCAATGCTTCTATATTGGCGAAAGGAAACCTATTGCCTGTCTCTCACACATTTGATAAATCATCCTATTGAATTCCACATTTTTCCGCTTTGCTCCTATCCACTTTCTCCTTAATTGCTCGTTCTCTTTACCTTATGTACACTTTTTTTACTTCTTTGCCCTGTCTCATTGCTTTCTCTCTTTTTTCATGCTATCATTCCGATAGTATCCCCATTTTTATTACCGGAGAGAGAATGATATGAAACTCAGCATAAAAGAAAACGAAACCCTGTATGATGTCATTATCTGCGGAGGTGGTCCCTCTGGATGCGCTGCTGCCGCTGCCGCTGCAAGACTTGGCGCAAAAACACTGTTGCTGGAAGCACAATCCATGCTGGGAGGCATGCAGACAGCCGGTCTCGTCACCTGTTTCGCCCCCTTCGGCGACGGTGAGAAAAGCATTTCCCGCGGTATTGCAGATGAGGTGAGACGTCGCAGCAATCTGGCCGCCATGGACACAAAGGAGGAGGATATCGGCTGGGTTACCGCCTCTCCCGAGGATAATAAGCTCATCTATGACGATCTTGTCGCTTCCTCCGGCGCCGAAATTCTCTTTCGGACCACTGTCTGTGCTGTTGAACGTGAAGGCAGCCGTATTACCGGAATCATCACCTCCGGTAAAGATGGGCTCACCGCTTACAGAGCCAAAACCTTTATTGACTGCACCGGTGATGCGGATCTCTGCTTCTTTGCCGGGTTGGAGTTCGAAAAGGGAGATACCGACGGTTCTTTACAGGCTGCTACCCTCTGCTTTATTATAACCGGTATCAATCCGGATGCCTATGCCAAACTCACCATGTACGGCGGTTCTGAAAAATCCCCCATCCACCGCATTTTAAGCTCCGGAAAATGGCCGCTGATCAAAGACGGACATTTCCTTGTAGATGTTCTGGCTCCGGGAACCATCGGATTCAATGCAGGCCACCTGTGGGATTCCGACGGAACCGATCCGGTACAGTTTACCAAATCCATGCTGCTGGGCAGAAAGCTGGCAAGAGAATTCCGTGATGCCCTTGCCGAACTGGAATCGGAAGCCTTTGGGGAATCCTATCTGGTGCTCACCGCACCCACGTTGGGAGTCCGCGAAACCAGACGGATCCGGGGAGAATATACCCTTACCCTGGATGATTATATTGCCCGCCGCACTTTCGGTGACGAAATTGCCCGCAACTGCTATTTTATCGATCTGCATTCCTCCGATCCAACCGCTGATTCGCACACGGAAGATGCCAAATACGCACACTGCCAGTATCAACCCGGTGAAAGTCACGGCATTCCTTACCGCTGTCTGATTCCTCAGGGAATGGATAACCTGCTGGTTGCAGGCCGAAGCATCTCCTGTGACCGCGCCGTTATGGGCAGCATACGCGTCATGCCCAACTGCCTCACCACAGGTGAAGCCGCCGGTACTGCTGCCGCCCTTGCCGTGCAGCAGGGCACCGATACAAAACACCTCGATATTTCTCTGTTAAGAAATACGCTCCGCCAAAACGGAGCCTATTTCCTTTAATCTTTTCTCCTGACACACAAATATGACCGGGCTTCCCGCCCGGTCATATTGACTTTATGCTCCGCTTCATCTATAATAATTACATCTTAAACATGGTGGTGTAAATTATGCGTTACAACGAACAGGAATGGACGATAGGTTACGATATATCGGGCCAGAATAGCTTTGGCTGCTCTGCTGCCAGCTTTGCAGGCAGCAATGTGTGGAATATTACCCCAAAAGGTATTGTTATCTGCGGTAAATATGAAGAGACTCTTGAAGAAGCCCGCCAACTTGCACAAGAGGCCTTTGCTCCCGATGCCGTAATCGCCTTTTACAGCCGCAACAACGGGATTGAAAAACACCTTGCTGCAGTTTCTGCGCTTTTTTCCGGTGTTCCCTTCTGCGGCGGCGGTGCCGCACCTGCCGCATCCGGTGAAGCTGAGCTCTACCCCTCCGGCGAAGATGTGACCATGTTGTTTATCCGGGATGACCGCTATTCCTTTACCCATTATTACCGTGATCTTCACGATATCTCCGAAGCTTTTATCTCCCTCGAAACCTCCGACAGCCGCACCATTCTCTCCATCACCGATGGCGGTCGTACCTGTCCCGCTGCCGAATGGCTTGATGCACTTAAAAACAAACATGCTTTCCGCGCCGAAAGCTTTGAAAACGTCACCCTGACCACAGCCGAAGGTTACAACCTCCACCTCTCCGGCGACGGCAGCAGCACCCTCAACACCGGTTCCGATATTCCCGTAACCGGTCAGGTGCACGTCGGTCTGATCACCGATGCCGAGGCACAGCAGCGCATCAACGCTTTCCTCACCACCGAGGGTGACCTTGTCTTTGGCTGTGCCGGACTTCGCAGTATGACCACCAGTATCGAAACCGCTAACACCTGCGGTTTCCTCCATGGCGAGATCATGACACTGAACGGAGAACCTCATTTCGGCAACCTGATGATGTCGGCATTGCGGGCTTCCGCAAAATAAAAATACACTGCTATACTGCAGATAAAAACCGTGCCCCATTGACGGACACGGTTTTTTCATCTCAAAATCAATATCCCGCTCTTCTCTCCTCAACACTGACGGGAATAACAGCAGGTATTTCTCAATCGTCTGCAGGATAATTGCAATTATCTTAAAGGTAAGCACCGTCTCTTGGGTAAATATCATAACCTGTTTGTGCACAGCAGATTTTCTCTCTTATTGTTCGCCGTTTTTGCATCTTACGGGTATGATCTGCTCATCCCTTTGCTCTGTTAATTATGGATTTTTTGATGCATAATGCCTTTCGGTTACAGCAGATATTCCTCCGGTATGGGAAATTGCTCTGTCAGCCGCTTTACCTTTTCCCGAAGCAACTTCTGCTCCTCATTATTTTCCTTTGCCTTTGCAGCCCGGAAAATAATCTCCGCAATTTGGCTCATCTCTTTTTCTCCCATGCCTCGCTGTGTGAGAACAGTGGTTCCCATGCGAATCCCCATGGAAACAGGGGAGGGATCAAAGGGAATGCTCTTGTCGTTAACGGTGATACCGAGCTCTTCCAGAAGATCCGCAAATGCTCTGCCTCCGATGCCAAACGGATGCAGTCCCGCCAAAAGCATATGACAATCTGTTCCCCCTGTAAACACCTCAAAACCGCGTTTGATCAGTTCTTCACTGAGTTTTGATGCGTTTTCCACCACACTTCGCATAAGCGTATGAAATTCTTCGGTTTGCGCACGCTTCAATGTATATGCCATAGCGGCAATCGTCTGGACATGCAGGGAAGAGACATAGCCGGGGTAGATATACCTTTCCATTGCCTCTGCAAAATTCCTTTTGCACATAACAAAACCACTGTGAGGTCCACACATGGTTTTTGTAGTGGATGCCGTCACAATATCGGCATGAGGGAAGGGATTGGGGGAGACCCCTGCTGCCGCCAATCCGGTGAAATGAGCAATATCCGCAATCAACACGGCATTATTTTTATGGGCTATCTCTGCCATCCGTTCAAAGTTGATCCGCCGGGGATATGCTGCCGAGCCAATCACGATCGCTTTGGGCTGCAAACGCTTGGCCATTTCTTCCGCTGCCTGATAATCAATCTTCAGCGTCTCTTTTTCCAGTCCAAAAAAGTGGAAACGGTACATCTTCGAAGAAAAATTCCGTTTATCGCCATGAGAAGAATGAGAACCAGTGGAAGGATCCATTGCCAGCACAGTATCTCCCGGTGACATTACAGCAGAATAGACACAGAAGTTGGAGACTGTTCCTGAATAGGTGCTCATGTTGGCATAATCTGCCCCAAATATTTCACAGGCCCGCCGATTGGCCAATGTCTCCAATTGATCCACAAACTGTGAGCCGCAAAAACGCTGTTTTCCGCTGTGGCCCAATGCGGTTTTATTGTTGAACACACCACCGGACAGCGCCAAAACTTCTCTCGGCTGCATGCTTTCCGATGCGATCATCTCCAGAGAATTTCGCTGCCTGTTCATCTCCCCTTCTATGCACTGCAAAAGCTCCGGGTCTGCTTCCCGAAGCAGTTCTGTCTCATATTTCATTTGTTTTATCTCCTTATTCCCGCTTTTCCTTCATTATACCTCTGCACAATTGTAAAGAACATTGTCTTTTTTGCATCTTTGTTATATAATATTGCTGTATCGGAATTTGAGACAGAGAGGACTGCGAAAACAACAACATGGCCGAGCCTTACCGCAAAGTATCTTATGACAACAACAGCTGCTACAAGCTGCACCATACCTACGGTTTTTTTGCCGGCACCGCCAACCCGGCTCATCTCCACTATGACACCGACCTGATTATCACCTACTTCAAACAGGGAAGCGGCAAAATACAAATTGAAGGGCGGCTCTATGATATCAGTGAGGGAGATCTTGTTATTCAAAACCCTGCGGAACTGCACCGCTGCATTATTGATGACGGGAAATATCATGAGCGACTGGCTCTTTATATCAATGAAGCCATCCTGAAAAACTTTCCCTGTGAAAATACAATTTTATTCGATGCCTTTTACAAAAGGGAAAAGGGCATTGGCAATCTGATTCCTGCCGAAATAGTCAGCAATCGCGGCCTTGATGTTCTACTGGATGAGCTGTTGATACATACCCGTTCTCAAAAGTCCACAAGCGAAATTCTTGCTATCTGCAAAATTATTGAACTGCTGATCGAATTAAATGAAATTGCTGCTCCTGTTTCCGATATCATTAACCATACTGTATACGAAAATCCGGTTATCAATAATGTACTTAACCACATCAACGAACACTTCCGGGAAAAACTGACTGCCGAAGATATTGCGCGGCACTTCTACATCAGCAAATATCATTTGTCTCACCTTTTTAAGGAATATGTAGGGATTTCGCTTTGGGATTATATCATATTCCGCCGTTTGCTCTTTGCCAATGAACTTATGCGTAAAGGTTATACTGTAGAGGAATCCTGTTTTCAGTCCGGCTTCTCAAACTATTCCAACTTCTTCCGGCTATATAAAAAACATATGCAGATTACACCCTCGGATTTTAAACGGCAGCTTACTGCCTCACAAAATCTTTCGCAGTGATCTTGCTGATGTATTTTTCAAAATGTTTAAAAAATCCGTCCGCAGAAAAGAATCTGCGGACGGATTTTACCTCTGTGTTTATAATCAGTTACACTCCGCAACCAGCGGACCGGCAAGCTCTTTGAGGAAGAACAGTTTTCCGGGGAGGGTGGGCATAAAGGAGGAGGTGACCCACTTGTCGGGACCATAGCGGAGAGTCATCCACAGGGACATACCCTGCCACTGCATGCCTCTGGAAAGGGCACCGTCGCATCCGCCAATGATCTTATCGCTCTGCAGGAAGAGGCCCGGGCCGATGGTGTTGGCACGGCAGGGAACCAGCGTTGTGCGGCTCTTGAAGGAGGTGATGGCATTCTGCTCAATGGTAAGCGGGTGAAGCATAGCACCAATACGGTGTGTCTGAGATTTCCACTCTTCAACGGTATCAAACTCACCGGCAAACTGGGGCTCCCAGAAAGCGATATGGCACATTCTGCCGATACCGAAAACGGTTACCAGCTTTGCACCTTCAGCCTTGAGATCAGCAATCTTCTTTGCATAGGTGGGGAGGTTATCCTTGGTTGCAAAGTTACGCTGCTCTACAGGAACGGTCTTGTTGAGACGGCCATAAAAAGCATCGTTCATTGCATAGGTGAAAGAAGCGGTGTTAGTGGGATCCAGCGTGTTGCCCTCGCCGTCGCTCCACTCGTCCATGTTGAAACCGTAAACATGAGAGCAGTCCACATCCCACTCATTGAGAAAGTAAACAGCCCAGCGGTACATACCCATAGGACCTACGGGAAGAATCATAGCCAGCTTTTTGCCGTCTTCTCTTGCACGTCTGATTTCGTTGGCGATCTCGTGACCCATGAGCATGTCAAACTCGGAGACGTTCTCGCAGCATACGGGCTGAAAGTCGGGATTCCAGAAATCCTGGCGCTCCATGATCTCTTCGGGTGCATGAGAACAGCACTCGTCTATCTTTTTAAAATCCCAGCCTGCGGGATAGAAGTTCTCCAACAGAGAACCCTTTACGGTTGTAATAAAATCCATAATATTTTCCTCCATTTATTAAAATAGTAAAAACACAAAACACCTTAATGGGTTCCTTTTTACGGAAGCAGACGCTTGGTAGGGATTCTGGGCCATGCATCGCAGTGAGTAAATCCCTCCGCATAGGCAACGCCACACTGATATCCTCTGAACTTGGAGGTGGTGCGTACAAAATCCAGGAAATCGATATGGTCATGATCTCTCATCCATACGATCTGGCTCTCATGGCAATCGAGTGCAGTGATCTTCTGCTCGATCTCCTCAGAAATATCAACATATTCCGTGGGCAGGAAATTAACCCCGGCCAGGTTATCCATATAATAAATGGGAACAATGCCGGTAAACTTGGGAGAACCGCTCAGGTCTGTAGGAACTGCAAATACCGGACGCTCAACACCGTCAGACTTTTCGGTGGTTTCCCAGGGACAGCTGGTGGAAAAGCTGGCATCGAACACCATTTTGCTTACTTCCTGATGATCCTTCATGTAATCCTGAGGGCAGTGGGTAATGATCAGATCCGGTTCTGCATGGCGGATAACATCAATAAGTGCATGAACTACATCCAGATTATAGGAATCCACACGGAGATCGCCTACATCCAGCATAATGTTTTCGTGAACGCCCAGTACTTTTCCTCCGGCCTGTACTTCCTTCCAGCGGATCAAGCGAAGCTCATCGGGCGGAATAAGAACATGTCCCTTGTTTCCATTAGCCACATTGCACATGGTAACCTTAGCGCCCTGCTTGACATACTTTGCAAGCGTACCGCCACAGCCAATTTCAAGGTCGTCAGGATGACAGCCAACAGCTAAAACATTCATAAAAAACCTCCTGTTATATTGGGTAGTGGTTATTCGAATATATACATTTATACTTTATCCTAAAATCAGCTAAAAGTCAAGTATAACACCTGTAAAAGCTTGTCTGCTTTATTGTCTTTTCGTTCTCACACTTTACTCTTTTCCGCTTCTCTTCTGTCTGCTTCCTCCTGCTGTAATACGGTTTTCTTTTTCTCCCCCTTTTCTTTTTCGTTTTCTACACTTCATATTCCAATCTTTCCGTTGTTTTTTCATACTTTCGTTGAAAAACGGTAATTGCAAAACAATATTCCGTGTGTTATAATGATTAAAGATTATTATTTATACTCTCAGGAGGTTTGATTATGAATATTCTGGCAATTGGCGCACATCCCGATGATATTGAATACAGCGTTGGCGGAACCCTTCTCAAATATGCCAAGCAGGGACATAAGATCTTCATTGCTCTTACTACCAGCGGCAACACCGGCTCCAACGTTATGACCAACCCCGACGAAATCGGCCGCACCCGCGAAGCCGAAATGCTGGAAGCTGCCAAAACCTATGGCGCAGAGCTTCGGTTCCTCCGCAACAATGACGAGCGTCTGATGGATACCGACGAGACCCGCTCTCAGGTTCTTGATGCTATGCGTTGGGCTAACCCCGATGTTATCTTCACCCACAACCATACCGATGAGAGCCCCGATCACGCCATGACCTCCAAACTGGTCCGTAACATGATGCTCTCTCTGCCTGGCCGCAACCAGCGCGCCAGCCTTCCCCCCATCGAAAAGAAACCCACCCTCTTCCTGTGGGAAAACGGTCTTGGCGTAGATTTCGTTCCCGAAATTTACATCGACATCACCGATGAGTTTGATGCCAAGTATGCCGCTCTCCAGAACCATGTCAGCCAGAAGGCCTGGATGGACGTATTCGGCTCTGAACTCGGCGAAGACATGAAGATCATGGCTATGTTCCGCGGCATGCAGTATGGCTGCAAGTATGCTGAGTGCTTCCGTGCCTTCAAGATCCATGGTTACATGCCCAACTACAAACTTCTTCCCTAAAAGAACGGATCTTCCCTGACTGTCGGTTTTGACTGTCAGCATATACTCCCTCGCTTGTATACATCACACGGGCGGGGGAGTTAACTGTTTTCAATGAATGTGTTAAAGGGTGACTACCAATGTTCAAAAAAATCATTGAAAGTTTAAAGACTAAAAAATACCTCTCTCTTCTTTTTGTTGCACTCGGTGCCATCGCATTTTATATGTTTCTCCAGCATTTCACTGCAATAAAAACCTTCTTCGGCAATATGTTTTCGCTGCTTTCCCCCTTCCTCTGGGGAGCCGTTATTGCCTATCTTTTGAACCCGATCGCCAAATTTTTCGAGAAAAATCTGTTTGGAAAACTTCCCAGACGCCGATTGGCTCATACCTTCAGTGTCATTCTCACCTTCATTCTCGCCATCGCTGCCGTTGTTCTCCTGATGGTCGCCATTGTTCCTCAGCTGGCTTCCTCGGTCATGGTTCTGGTCGGCAATCTGGAAGGCTATTTCAACTCCATACAAAAAACCCTGAACAACCTTGTGGATACCGTTCCCTTCCTGGATAAGGAAATTCTGGATATTGACAAACTGATCGGATCCTGGGAGCAGATCTTTAAAACGGTCACCAACTGGGTGGTCAATAATATTGACGGTATTATCGGCGTCTCCTACAAAGTGGGAAGCAGCGTGTTCAACGGTGCCATCGCACTGATTTTCTCCGTCTATGTACTGCTGGATAAAAAAGATCTCAAACGTCTTGCCAGACGTCTTTCCGCTGCACTTCTCCCGGAAAAACCGCTGACACGGTTTGGAGAGATTACCCGAAAGAGCAACCGTATCTTTCTCAGTTATATCGGCGGTAACCTGTTGGATTCTCTGATTGTAGGTGTGGCAAACTATATTTTCATGCTGATTATGGGCATGCCTTATGCCCTGCTCATCACCGCTATTGTGGCCGTTACCAACCTGATTCCCAATTTCGGACCGTTCATTGGTGCTGTCCCCAGTGCGCTCATTCTTCTGCTGGTAGACCCTTGGGATGCCGTGTGGTTCATCATTTTCACCGTGATTCTGCAGTTTTTGGACGGAAATGTCATCAAACCGCTGCTTTTCAGCGATTCCACCGGTCTTCGTCCTGTGTGGGTTCTCGTTGCCATCATTGTCGGCGGCGGCGTTATGGGCATCATCGGCATGCTGATTGGCGTTCCTATCTTTGCCATTATCTTCACCCTGTTGAATGAATGGCTGGAAACCCGTCTTCCCGAACGCGGCTTTGATTTGGACGGCCACAAACGAACCAATAGCGATACGGAGGCAGATGTCCTGCAGGCCACCGTTCCTCCCATTGGAACCATCCCTCCCGCTGTGCCTTCCAAAATCAAACTCCAAATTCCTTTCAACAAGAAGAAAAAGAAAAAATAACATTCCCTTATAAAAACCAACGAGTCTTCCGATATTTGTCGGAAGACTCGTTGGTTTTATTTTATTGATCAGATATACTTCGCAATCTCACCGATCTCTTCCAGAATGTAATCCGGCTTGATATCACCGTTTTCCACATCCTCCACCGTACTCTCACCGGTCTTCACCATGATGGTGGTGATTCCCGCATTGGCACCCAGTGCAATATCGGTATAAAGTCTGTCTCCCACCATAGCCATATCGGAGAGGGGCACTCCGGTCTTCTCAGAAACCGCTTTTGCAATACCGGCATAGGGTTTTCCAATAATCTCATCGGGACGTCTGCCGGTGGAAGCTTCCACACAGGCGATCATAGCACCGATATCCGGCATATAGCCCGTCTCTGTGGGACAGTTAAAATCGGGATGGGTGGCAATGTATCTTACACCGTTTCTGACATGGTCGCACAGAGTCCATAGTTTCTGATAGGTGAGGGTGGTATCAAAACCAAGCACAACACAGTCGGGATCATCGGTAACCAGCGCCAAACCCACATTTTCCATCTCTTTTTCCAGGTCGGGAGTACCGATGACACAAACACGCATCTGTCTGCCAAGAGCCTGCTGTTCTTTTGCCAGAGATATGGCAGTTGCTTCGCCGGAAGTAAAGATTTTTTCTTCGGGAGTATAGATACCCATGCGTGAAATTTTCTGTGCGTATGTAAAGCGGTTTTTGGATGAGTTGTTGGTCAGGAAAAGATAATCCTTCTCTGCAGACGCATTGATTTTATCCATAAAGGTGTAAGACCCTGCAAATATCTTATCGCCCAGATAAAAGGTACCGTCCATATCCAGCAGAAACAGTTTGATGTCCTCAAGTTTTTTCATTTCTCTTCTCCTTGTTTTATATCTTTTTTAATATATGAATTCTGAACTCGGCGGCCGTTTCCAATGTCTCCAGCTGCGCAAGCCGCTGCGCTCCCTCTTTGGGTGTACGCCAGAAATAGGGCGTCATCGCAAAGAGATCGGCAATATCTTTCCGGCAGCCAAGTGTTAACCGTGTTTTTACTTCGATGATCTCCTCGTAACGAAAACCATCGTATTCGATATCCTTCTCTTCGTTGAAATAAGGTCTATCGTAAAGTGCGCATTTCATCTCCCAAAGATGTTTTGCTGCAGGAACCACATAGACAAAATAACCGTCCGGACGCAGAACCCGTCGAAATTCCTCTTCGGCGAGAGGGGAGAAGCAATCCAACAGCACATCTACTGCTCCTGTCTCAATGGGCAGGTGGAAGGACGATGCCACCGCATATTCGATGTTTTTCTCCCTCTTTGCTGCCGACTTCAATATTTCTTTGGAGATATCAATCCCCGCCATTTTCGGATTCTTTCCGTTTTCAACAAGCGCATGATACAACCCGGCAGTGTAGTATCCTTCTCCGCATCCGGCATCCAGCAGCACTGCTTTTGTGGGCGCTCTTTTTACTATAGCAGCCGATATGGCCTCCTGCAGCGGGCGATAATAGCCCTGATCCAGAAACGCTCTGCGCGCAGCGGCCATGGCTTTGTCATCGCCCGGAGAAGCAGAGCGCTTTTTGTTTACCGGAAGAAGATTCACATATCCGCTGGAGGCAACATCATAGCAATGTCCCTTTTCACAGCGATAGCTTTTTTCTTCTCTGGTCAGCCGTGCCGCACACAGCGGACACAAAAACAAACTCATTCCTTCACCTCGTAAAATCGTTATCTGTATAATTCCCGGCAGACAGTCTCTGCAACATAATATGCCTCCTGTTCAGAGAGTTGTGTATGCAGCGGCAATGTCAGCTCCCCCTCATAACTCTGCAGCGAATGGGGGAGTGTTTCCATAGTATATCCCAGAGAGCGATACGCTGTCAGCAGCGGCAACGGTTTGAAATGTACATTGCAGCAAATTCCTTTTCCAAAAAGCCGTTCCGCCAACCGGTTTCGTCTCTCCTCCGTCTTTTCACACATTCCTGTCAGGTTGATCATATAAAGATGCCTGTTTGATTCAAAATCCGCTCCGCCGTGGCGCAGCCTCCCGAGCTTCCCTTCAAAAACGCCATCGTATATTTCGCAAATTTTCTTTTTCTTTTCCAACATTCCGCTGTATCGTTCCAGTTGTGCTGCACCGATTGCCGCATGGACATCGGTCATATTACATTTCCACCCCGGATACACGATGTCATATTCCCAGTTGCCGCTCTCTGCCTTTGTTTTTGCATCTTTGGTCTGCCCGTGGAGCGACATCGTTCTGAATTCACAGTAGAGCCGTTCATCATCCAACCCTTCTTTTTTTTGCCAGACAATACATCCGCCTTCCGCTGAGGTAAGATTTTTTACCGCATGGAAAGAGAAACAGCTGAAGTCGGCCGCCATTCCGCTTTTCCGATTCCGATATACCGAACCAAAACTGTGTGCCGCATCCGCAATCAGGATCGGCCGGCCAAACAGCCGCAGCAGCTCCCTGCTTTCATTTTTTTTACCGCCGGCCTGCTCCAAAATCTCTCTGATGGCATCATAATCACACATCACTCCGCCAATATCCACCGCAATAACAGCTGCTGTTCTTGATGTAAGTCTCCGTGCAATTTCTTCGGGATCAATATGATATCCAGCGGCCTGGGTATCTGCCATTACAGGAACCGCTCCTGTGTGGAGCACGGCAGCAGCTGTTGCCGTGTAGGTATACGCGGGAAGAATCACCTCGTCTCCGACACCGATTTCCAAACGGCGCAGCACCATTTCCAAAGCGGCTGTAGCAGAAGAAAGGCATACTGCTTTGGGACAGCCTGTCTGTTGGGATATTTTATTTTCAAATTCAGCCGTTTTTTCTCCCGTTGTAATCCAGCCGGAGCGCAGCACATTGCATACGGCCTCCCGTTCTTTTTCTGTAATATCAGGCGGTGAAAATTTTATCATACAAGCATCTCCCATTCAAAATGATAAGAAGGTCCTGTAAATCATTTTCACCGTTTTTTTCTTTTCTATTCTGTCCTTCATTCAAAATATCCCGCTGTATGCTGCACATACAGCGGGGATATGATTGATTATATCATCAATGTTTGATATACAGCTTGCCCACAATCCAATTTACTGTCTTTATCGGCAGCATCTTGAACAGTAGCGCAAACAATTTATACTGAAACCCGATGGTAACCAATGGCTTGTGTGAACGGCGTAAAGCAGTTTTTACAATACATGCAGCCACATATTCTGCCGTCATTCCTTTCTGCTCGTCCTTTTCCATTACAGCCACCGATTTACTTATGGTGCTTCCGTAGACTCTGTCGGAAACAGCATCACTCTTTTCTCTCGCAGCGGTAAACCCGGTCTTTACATCGCCCGGCATGACTGCCGTGACCCGGATTCCGAAGTCCTTCAACTCGTTATCCATGGCAAGGCTGAGAGAATTGATGGCAGATTTGGAAGCAGAATAAAACGCCTGAAAGGGAATGGCAAACAACGCTGCCGCCGAACTCACATTGATAATTCTCCCTCCGCCACACCGGCGCATAATACCAGCTGCCGCCTGGGAACAGAGCAGTGTCCCGAAAAAGTTGACATCAAACTGCTTTTTCGCCTGCGAAAGCTCGGTCAACTCCACCGCACCCGAGATACCGAAGCCGGCACAGTTGATCAGCAGCGACAGTCCTTCCGACTCCCGCTCAATCTGTTCAAACGCCCGTTTTACCGCCGTCTCGTCCGATACATCGGTGGGAATATGGATTGCGTTTCCACCCGGTCTGCGGCTCAGATTATATACTTTCCAACCTTTCTCCGTCAGCAGGTTGGCGACAGCAAGTCCAATTCCTCCGGAGGCCCCCGTCACCACTGCTGTTCGGATGCGATTATTTTTTATCACGGAGCTCCTCCCGCATCACACGGCCGATGATCTCGGCAGCTTCGTCCAGCAGTTCTTCCGTATGGGTTGCCATCAGGCTGCACCGAAGCATGCAGCCTCCCTGCGGTGCTGCCGGCGGAAGTACCGGATTTACATATACCCCTGCATCATACAGCTTCTTGGAGATGATCAGCGTATCCACTTCGTCATATGTATAGAAGGGAACGATCGGAACCATCTCATCGCCTTCTTTAATCTCTACGCCCTGACGTTTGATTGCCGCACGCAGATACTTGGCAAGATAGGTCAGACGCTGAACCAACTCCGGTTCCCGTTTGATAATTCTGAGGGCAGCAAGTGCTGTTGCACAGCTGGCAGGGGTGATGGATGCACTGAATATGTAGGGTCTGGAGGTGTGTTTGATGTAGTCTCCCACCCGTGCGCTGGTGGCACAGAAACCTCCCAGGCTAGCCAGCGACTTGGAGAAGGTGCTCATGATAATATCCACTTTATCGGTTAGCCCAAAATAATCGGCAGTCCCTCTTCCGCAGTCTCCGAGCACACCAAAACCATGGGCATCGTCCACCATGGTTCTGGCATTGTATTTCTCTGCAAGGGCTACAATCTCCGGCAGCTTGCAGATGTCACCGCTCATGCTGAAAACACCGTCGGTAACAATCAGCTTTCCGGCTTCTGCGGGCAGCTTCTGCAGTTGGCGCTCCAGATCTTCCATATCATTATGTTTATATCTGACCATGGTACCATAGCTCAGTTTACACGCATCATAGATACTGGCATGGTTTTCGCGGTCGGAAAGGATGTAATCATTTCTGGAAACAATGGCACTGATAATGCCGAGATTGCTCTGGAATCCGGTGGAAAAGGTGATGACAGATTCCTTCCCCACAAATTCTGCCAACTCTGCTTCCAGTTCGGTATGCAGCTGCAGTGTTCCATTGAGGAAACGGGAACCGGAACACCCTGTGCCATATTTCTTGATTGCTTCCACACCGGCTTCAATTACTTCCTCTCTGACAGTCAGCCCGAGATAATTGTTGGAGCCCAGCATAATGCGGCGTTTTCCTTCCATGATGACTTCCACATCCTGTCTGGACTCAAGCTCATGGAAATAGGGATAAATTCCTTTTTCTCTTATCTCTTTTAACATGGTAAGGTTATCGCATTTTTGAAATAGTGGCATTTTCCGTCCTCCTTGAACACAATAATTTATTACATATACCCCCATTGAAACATGGACATATATTCATCACCTGAAACAATAACATGATCCAACAATCTGACATCAATCGTTTCCAACAGACTTTTGATAAGCTGTGTAGCCTTTAAGTCCTCCTCGGAGGGAAACAACAGTCCTGACGGATGATTGTGCGTCAACACCACACCGGCAGCACCACATTTCAGTACCGCTTCAACAATTTTCCGGGTTCCTGTCTCAACACCTATCGTTACGCCTGTGGCTAACTGTTTATATGCCAAAAATCTGTTTCTGCCATCAAGACAAACCACACCAACCACTTCTTCGGTGATACCGAACATTCTGCAAACCAGATAAGTTCCGTATTTATCCACCGAATCCATCAGCATATCCACATCGCATTTGTCACGATAATAGACCTTGAATGACTCCTGCACCAGTTTAATCATGGTTGCTGTTTTTGCACCGACACCGTTAATTTGTGTAAGTTCCGGGATGGTTGCATCAAGAACTCTTGAAAAGGAACCGAATTCTCTGAGCAGTTTCCGTGCCATCCCTTTGGTGTCGTTTCTGGGAATGGTAAGGTATAACAACATCTCCATCATCTGTTCATCATCAAATGCTTCCACACCGCATCTTCTCAGTTTGTCAAGCATCCGTTCACGATGACCCTCATGAGGATTTTTCTCCTTTTCCCCATCCATTTTCATTCCACCTTGTATCTGTATTTATTTCAGCATCATTTTCGCACATTTATAAACATCGCCGCAGCCGAGTGTGATTACCAGATCACCCTCTTCTGCATTGGCCATAGTGTATAAAGCCATCTCTTCAAAGGTCGGGAACCAGACACAGCCCTCTATCTTTTCACAAAGATCTTTTGCGTAAATGTTATAGGTATTCTTCTCGCGGGAACCCATGATCTCCGAAAGAACAACCCGGTCGGCAATGGCAAGAACTCTTGCAAAATCATCCAGCAGCATGGCTGTCCTTGAATAGGTGAATGGCTGGAACACTGCCCAAACCTTTTTAAATCCCATCTCTTTTGCTGCCGTCAATGTGACCTCCAGCTCTGCAGGATGATGGGCATAATCATCTGCTATCGTCACACCGTTTTTATGACCAAGTATCTCAAACCGACGGTGAGCACCCCGGAATTTGGCAATACCTTCTGCAATTACCTTCGGGGAAACACCCAGTTCTGCCGCTGCCGCACAGGCGGCAACCGCATTGATTACGTTATGTTTTCCCGGAATATGCAGTTCGATATCCGTCATTTTTTCTCCTCGGTACATCAGCTCAAATACGGTTGCCACCGTCTCGCCGCTGATCTGCATCCGGATATTCTGCGGATAATAATCACAGCTGTTATCCCATCCAAACAGCACCACCGTTTTTTCAATTTCCGTCAGTGCTTTTCTTGTATTTTCATCGCTTCCGTTAGCCAGTACCAGCCCGCTGGCCAGTTTGGCAAACCGGTTAAAGGAGCGAATAGAATTCTCGATGCATTTAAAATACTCCATATGATCCGCATCAATATTCAGAATCAAGGAAAGATAGGGGTGCAGCTTGAGAAAGGTATCCACAAACTCGCAGGCCTCACATACCATATATTCGCTGTTTCCCGCACGTCCGTTTCCACCAATGGCATCCAGCTTTCCGCCGATCACCACCGTGGGATCCAGTTCTGTCTCCATAAGAATCTGAGTTATCATGGATGTAACTGTGGTTTTGCCGTGGGTACCGGATACACAGACAGCTTTGTCATAATCCGCACTAACTGCCCCCAACAGCACCGAACGTTCCACCACAGGGATTCCGCTGGCCTTTGCTGCCACCAACTCCGGATTATCCGGTAATATGGCCGCTGTGTGTACGATCAGATCAGCACCTTCAAAATTTTTCGGATCATGCCCCATATGCACCGTGATGCCCATTGCCCGTTCCGCTTCGATGGTGTCGCCTTCGTTGTTGTCCGAACCCGTAATCGTATATCCTTTGGAATGAAGGATCTGCACCAACGGGTACATACCCGATCCGCCGATCCCGATAAAATGTATATGTTTCTTTCCAGCAAGAAGTTCTTTCGTTGAAATATTGGTCATACTTGCCTCCGTAAAAGGAATAATCACCGTTTCCGCAAATGCGGGGGGTAATTATTATTATAAAGCTTTTTTTTGCAAAAATAAATAGTTTTTCAATATTTTACCGTAATATCTGTATTTTACTCATCTTTTCTCTTTGATAAACCACGTATATTTAGGTCTCTCTCTGTTCATAATATCATCAACACTTGATTTTCCGGAGGTTGCAGCTGTCGTTATGAACATTACGGATATCCGCGTCAGGAAAATATATGACGATCCGCGCTTAAAAGCTCTCGTTTCCATTACCATCGATGGAGACTTTGCCGTCCATGATATTAAAGTGATTCACGGTCCCGAACGGATTTTTGTTGCCATGCCCAGCCGGCGGGATGAAACCGGCACCTTCCGCGATATCGTCCATCCCATCTCCCGGGAATCCAGAGAACAGCTTGAAACCGCCGTTTTGGATGCCTACCGCCTGCACACCGCAGCAGATCTTTCCGACGAATCTCCCGTCAAAAATTGAGAAGCACTCCCTGTTATAAGGGAGTGCTTCCTCCTTTCATGTCTGGTATCCTATCCCCATACTCCTGCTCTGTTACAGCAGAATCGGCTGCAGCTGAACTCCCGCCAATGCCGCCTGAATACTTTCATCCGTTCTTGAAAAATCACATACGGCTGAAGTCGGTTTTTTCAAAGGATCATCTTGTGCCAATGGAATAAAAAATACATTTTTCACATTCATTAGCAGCCCGATATTCTTGGCGGAAGCAGACAGAGCATCGTTGCTGGACACTCCAATGATCAACGGTTTGCCGTTGCGCAGATTTGCCTTTGCCGCCATCGTTACAGCTGTATCAGTGATTCCGTTGGCCAATTTTCCCAGCGTATTTCCGGTGCAAGGAATAATCACCAGTGCATCCAGCAAGCATTTTGGTCCGATTGGCTCCGCAGCTGTAATGCTGTTTATAATCTTTCTTCCGCTGGCACGCTCAAAACGCTCGATATGCTCTTCTGCTTTTCCAAATCTCGTATCTGTGCCGGAAGAAAACTCAGACATAATTGGAATCATGTCGTAATTTTCCGCCAGTTTTTCAATTTCGGTCAGTACTTTTGAAAAGGTGCAGAAAGATCCTGTCATTGCCACCCCAAGCGTTATTCTTTTTCTCATTGCATGCTCCTCCTTTCCCGCAGAATATTCAATATCGTATCTCTCATAATGTCGCCCGCCGTTATGGGCGCCACCTTTCCCGGCAGCGACAAGGCCCATATTGTGTGGATTCCCAACCGTTTTGCCATCTCAAAATCCACGCCGCCCGGCTTGGAGGCCAGATCAAGCACCAGACAATCTCTGCGCAATGCCCGCAAAATATCTTCTCCGAATATCATAGCGGGAACAGTATTAAAAAGCACCTCAAAATCACCTGCACCTCCGGAAAGACCGGATATATGCATTGCACTCATACCGTTTGCCTCTATTTCTGCCAGATCTTTCGGTTTTCTTGCCGCCACACTTACATTTGCTCCCATGGCGCAGAGCAGTGCTGCCAACCTCTTACCTACTTTTCCATACCCTGTTACAAGGCATTTGCTGCCCCGTATGGTAGCCGCTCTCTCTGCCATGGCGATCGCTACAGCTCCCTCTGCCGTGGGTACCGCATTGAGCACCGCAAATTCCTCTCTTTTCGCATAATCTTCCGTGGTAATTCCTCTCTCTTCTGCTCGCTCCCGAAATTCTTTCGACAGCATACCGCCTACCAGAATGCTGCCGGGCTTTGCATAGCGCAGACAGTCATCCAACGGGATTTCCCGTGTACTGAGCATGGAATTAACGGTTTTATCGTCCAGAGAAGCTGGCAGCGGCAGTACAATCACATTACTTTTCTCCAGAGCTTCCCTGATATTTTCTGATCGGATGATCTTATCGGACACGTACACATCCAGATCAAAAAACAAACCATACACCGTATAACCGGATACAGCGAGTGCATTGGCAAGCCGTGCCTGCCGCAGATCTCCACCTACCACCGCAAAAATGCAATCTTTCATAAATTCTATGTACATACCAACCTCCTGTTTGCTGCATTTCATATACCGTACCTGCAGTATACATATGCCGATCTCAATATCATGGTATGTCGTCATCCTCTCTTCGGTTCCCTTTCCCTCTTCATTTTCCTGTGTCTTTTTTGTTTTTTCAGCATTGCAGGGTTGCTTTTTTCCTGTTTAGGTTGTAATATTATAATTAAGTTTCTTAACGATTATTGTGTTTTTGAGGTTGTATGTAATGCTGAACGATATTCTCAAAACGATTGCGGATAAATATCCCCATATGTCCAAAGGACACCGCAATATTGCCAATTACATAAAAGAAAACTATAATAAGGCCGCCTTTATGACCGCTGCCAAATTAGCGGAAGCAGTAGGAATCAGCGAGTCCACCGTTGTCCGTTTTGCCTACGAACTTGGATATGACGGTTATCCGCAGCTGCAAAAAATGCTGCAAAGCCTTGCACGCAGCCGCTTGACCTCTGTCCAGCGTATTGAATTGGCAGAAGAGCATCTGAATAATTCCGACGTGCTTAAAAAGGTAGTCGGTAAAGATATCGACAATCTTCGCCACACCCTTGAAGATATCTCTAAAAAGGATTTTGACAAAGCTGCGGAAGCCATTGCCGGTGCCAAAAACATCTACATCATCGGTGTACGCTCTTCCCATTCTCTTGCTTCTTTTATGTCTTTCTACTTTAATCATATTTTCGGCAATGTCAGAAATGTAAACACCACCAGTGTCAGTGAAATGTTTGAACAAATCATTCGCATTGGTCCCGGCGATGTGCTGATCGGTGTCACCTTTCCCCGCTATTCTCAGCGCACTGTCAAAGCCGCAAAGTATGCCCATGAAAGCGGAGCCTGTGTTGTCTCCATCACCGATTCCGCCTCCTCTCCCATTGTAAAATATTCCGATGTCGCTCTTTTTGCCAAAAGCGATATGGCCTCCTTTGTCGATTCTCTGGTGGCACCGCTCAGTATCATCAATGCACTGATTGTGGCCGTCGGTCTGCTGCATGAGGAAGATCTCTCCGAAACCTTCCATAAACTGGAGCGGGTCTGGAAAGAATACAATGTATACCAACAGGAGGACGAAAGTGAATAACCGAACCTTAGATTTTGATGTGGTTGTCATTGGCGCCGGCGCCGCCGGATGTGTTGCTGCCGGAACTGCTGCTCTCAATGGTCTTCGCGTCTGTCTGTTGGAACGCAACGACCGCCCCGCCCGAAAGGTCGGCATCACCGGAAAAGGCCGCTGCAATGTCACCAATAATTGCACTCCCGCTGAATTTCTTCCTCATGTACGGGAGGGAGGACGCTTTCTGCAATCCGCACTTTATCGTTACCCGCCCGAATATGTTATGAATTTTTTTGAATCACAGGGAGTCCCCCTGAAAACAGAACGAGGCAACCGTGTTTTCCCTGTCTCTGACAAGGCCATCGATATTGTGGATGCCCTCGTGAACTATGCCAGGCAATCCGGTGCCAAACTCATCAAAGGCCGTGCCGTTTCTCTTGCTCTTTCGGACGGCAGGGTAGAGGCTGTCCTCTGTCAGGACGGCACCCGGCTCAACTGCTCCTCCGTCATTGTTGCCACCGGCGGACTCAGTTATCCCGCCACCGGCTCTACCGGAGACGGATATACTCTGGCTCTTCAGGCGGGGCATACCATTATTCCGACGCGGCCATCCTTGGTTCCGCTCATCACAAAACCTGCCTATCCCGATCTTTCCGGCCTTTCCCTCAAAAATGTACGGCTGACGCTGTCCGACCTTGATACCGGCAAACAGATTTTTTCGGATATCGGCGAAATGTTATTTACACACTTTGGCGTATCTGGCCCCCTTATTCTGACTGCCAGCGGTTCCATGTCGAAGTCACCTGATCGCTACCGTCTTGATCTCGACCTGAAACCCGGATTGGATCCCGAAAAGCTGGATGCCCGCATCCTCCGTGATTTCAAGGAATTTTCCGGCCGTAATTTTGTGAATTCTTTATCCTCCCTGTTGCCAAAAGCACTGATATTGCCTATAATAGAAGCATGCCGCATCCCTCCCGATATTCGCGTTGACCAAATTACCCGGGAACAGCGGCACCACCTGGCCGAAAAACTGAAATGCTTTTCACTTTATCCCTCTTCATTCCGTTCCATTGAAGAAGCGGTAGTTACCGCCGGCGGGGTCTCCACCAAAGAGCTGGAACCCAAAACTATGCGCTCCCGCCTGGTAAATAATCTTTATTTTGCCGGCGAGGTTATTGACTGCGATGCTAAAACCGGCGGATTTAATCTTCAAATTGCTTTTGCCACCGGTTTTGCCGCAGGGGAATCCTGCTCAGAAACCTGCTGGTAATACAAAGTAATCACACAAATTCAGAACAGAGGTATAATCATATGCTCTCCATCGCCATAGACGGCCCTTCCGGCGCCGGAAAAAGTACCATTTCCCGCCTTATTGCGGAAAAACTCGGTTTTATTTATGTTGACACAGGCGCACTCTACCGCACCATTGCTCTGTATATGCTGGAAAATACGGTTGATACCGCAGATGCGGTCTCTGTCACTGAAAATCTCAGCCGCATCTCTATTGAAACCAAACACGACGGCCTGCAGAGAATGTTTCTCAATGGACGTGATGTAACAGAGGCTATCCGCCGTCCCGAACTCTCTCTGCTCGCTTCCGCTGTTTCAGCTATTCCCTCTGTTAGGGAGTTTCTGTTGGATACCCAGCGCAGCTTTGCCCAAAAGAATAACGTAATCATGGACGGACGCGATATCGGCACCACCGTTTTACCCAATGCCAACCTGAAAATCTTTTTGACTGCTGCTGCCGAAGACAGAGCCAAACGCCGCTATCTCGAGCAAAAAGAAAAAGGATTTGATGTGGACTATGATTCCATCCTGTCCGATATTAACAAGCGGGACTATAACGATTCTCACCGTGCTGTCTCCCCATTGACCCGCGCTGCGGATGCCATTCTCGTGGATACCACCGGCAATGAACTGGAACAATCGGTTTCACTTCTGTACAATCTCATCATCGAAAAACTTGGTCTTACGAAATAATTTTTTTCAATATCTTTGAAGGGAGTTTATAAAGATCTTTCTGATCTTTTTTCAATATGTCGTTCTATAATTTTGCAAAAACCATTGCCAACTTCTGTATTTCGGCATTTTATAAAATTGAATGCACCAACCTTCAGAATGTTCCGGACCGCAGCTTTTTAATGTGCTGCAATCATGTTTCTCTTGCGGATCCGATTATCGCCGTTATGAAACTGAAGCGCCCCTTCCGTTTTATGGCAAAAGCGGAACTGTTTCGCAACCCCCTGCTGAAACTGCTCATCCAAAAACTGGGTGCTTTCCCTGTGGACAGGGGAACAGGGGACATGACCCCCATCTATACTTCCATTGATATTATTAAAAGCGGCGGAAATCTTCTTATCTTTCCCGAAGGTACCCGTTCCAAAACCGGAGAATTACTGCGTCCCCGTTCCGGCGCAGCACTCATTGCCCTAAAAACAGGTGCCGATATTCTTCCTGTCTCCATTCGTTTTGAAAACAAAAAGAAATTCCGCTCAAAATTATATATTTCTTACGGCAAAATCATAAAAAATTCCGATCTCGGCTTGGTTGAAAACAACCCTCGTACACTTCACTCCGCTTCTAAACATATTATGGAGCACATCCGCATACTTTGGGAAGGTAACACCATTCCCCAACCGGAAAACAATCTTTAAGGATGGATATAGAAATGATAACTGTTGCCAAAAACGCCGGCTTCTGCTTTGGGGTAAAAAGAGCGGTAGATATGGTTTTTGACCTGACACACAGGGGAGAAAAAATCGCCACCCTTGGCGAGATCATCCATAACCCGCAAATCAATGCTGAACTCAGTGCGAAGGGCGTACAGATCATCAACACGCCTGATGAGTTACAGGACAACGATACTACGGTCGTAATCCGCTCTCATGGTGTTGCTAAAGCTGTGATGGATGATATTGAGGCAAAAGGTCTTCGCTGTATCGATGCAACCTGTCCCTTTGTCAAAAAAATTCATCACATCGTCAGTGCCGCTTCTGCAGAGGGAAAAACCGTCCTGATTGCCGGCGATTGTAACCACCCGGAAGTTCAGGGAATCATTGGATATTGCTCAGGAGAATACTTTTCTTTCAAAACCGCCCCTGAGCTTGAAGAGTTGCTTTCATCCGGCCAAGTAAATTTGTTAAAAAAAGCAATAATTGTGGCCCAAACCACGTTTAATATGACAGAATGGAAAAAGTGCACTTGTTCCATCAAAAAACTATGTACAAATCTCGAGATTTTTGATACAATATGTAGTGCGACTGATATTCGGCAAAAAGAAGCTGCCGAGCTGGCCCAACAAGTGGATGCAATGATTGTTGTAGGCGGCAAACACAGCTCCAATACTGCCAAACTTCGCGACATATGTGACGAATTTTGCCCGTCCTTTCTGATCGAATCAGCAGAGGAACTGAAAGATCTTGATTTGAGTGGGCACAAAAATTTTGGTGTCACTGCCGGCGCATCGACCCCGGCTCTTATAATTAAGGAGGTACAAACAACCATGGCTGAAATTCTTGAAAACAACACCGAAGAGGTTAGCTTTGAGGAGTTGCTGAATCAGACTTTCAAAAGTACATACACGGGGGAGAAGGTGATCGGCACCGTAACAGGCATTGCACCGACCGAAGTTTCTGTTGAAATCGGCACCAAGCATACCGGCTACATTCCTCTTCACGAGCTGACTGACGATCCTTCCCTTAAGCCCGAAGATATTGTACAGGTAGGTCAGACTCTCAACCTCAAAGTTCTCCGCGTAAACGACGTAGAGGGTACTATGGTACTCTCCAAGAGACAGATCGACTCTGAAGCAAATCTTGACCGTGTTCTCAACGCTGCCGAAACTGGCGAAATCTTTGAAGGCACTGTTATTGATGTTGTTAAGGGTGGTGTTATCGCTGTCTACAACGGCGTTCGCGTTTTCATCCCCGCTTCTCAGGCTACCATGAACAAGACCGATAATCTTGAAGAGCTTCTTAAGCAGAAGGTTCGCTTCAAGATCCTCGAGGCCAATGCCCAGCGCAAGCGTGCTGTCGGTTCCATCCGCAGCGTTATCCTCGACGAGCGCCGTGCTGCTGCCGCTAAATTCTGGGAAGACCTGAAGGTTGGCGATGTATTTAACGGCACTGTTAAGTCCCTCACTTCCTACGGTGCATTTGTAGATCTCGGCGGTGTTGACGGAATGGTTCACATTTCCGAGCTCTCCTGGCAGCGCATTAAGCATCCCTCTGACGTTGTTAAAGTCGGCGATGTTCTCGAGGTTTATGTAAAAGATCTGGATACCGAAAACAAGAAGATCTCTCTCGGCTACAAGAAGACTGCCGATAATCCTTGGGAGATCCTCCGCGAACAGTATCCTGTTGATACCGTTGCTAAGGTTAAGATCGTTTCCATCACTACCTTCGGTGCATTCGCTCAGATCATCCCCGGCATCGACGGTCTCATCCACATTTCCCAGCTCTCCACCGAGCGTGTTGCAAAACCCGCCGATGTTGTTGCTGTTGGTGATGAAGTTGATGCTAAGATCATCGAAATCGACTTCGAGAAGAAGCGCGTAAGCCTTTCCATCAAAGCTGTCCTCGCTGATGCCGCTGAAGAAGCTGCTCCTGCCGAAGAAGCTGTCGAGGAATAATTCTCATTTGATTTTCAATTTCAAAAGGACATCTCATAACAGCCGTACTCTAAAGGACAGTACAACAAGACACGAAAACACCCTTAGTTTTTTAAAAAACTAAGGGTGTTTATAATATTCTCTTTCTTTGTTAGTCAAGTTGTGCTATAATACAACTAACCGATAAATAA
>SVMZ01000021.1 GCA_015067185.1 Oscillospiraceae bacterium
CTTCGGTTTTTAAAAACCGAAGGTGTCTTTTTATATAAGAACAGGTGATTCAAAGGGGAATCAGCCCTGACGGAGCAGCTCCAGATTCTGTTTGACCCAGTAATCGTCGGTGTTGCGGGGCAGGGGGTAGGTAGTGCGCATGGCCAGCAGGAAGTGCCAGACCTCATAACCGCCGCGCTCCATATCGCTGAGGGTAGGCAGATAGGCATAGCAGCCATGGGTATTACAGAGGCTGAGGGTATAGGCGAAGGGGCTGTGTCTGCGCAGACGCAGGCCAATTTCAACGAAAGCCTCGAAGGGGCAGGGAATGAAAGCGACCGGACCAATGGTGACGATGCTCTGGTCGTAAGTCCATTCGGTTTTATAGGGACGGCCGGAATCGTGCTCGGCGAGGACGTTGTTCCAGTGAATATAGTCATTTACGTTAGTATAACGTTTTTCAGCGTAAATCTGCTCAAGAGTTCCCAGTTTTTCCAGTTCTTCCACAGCTTTTTCGCGGGGGGCAATGGGATCAAAGGGAACACGGATGGTGCCGTGGATAACGCCGACAGGGGCATCGCGCCACTCTTTGATGGAGCGGAAAGCGCGGACAGCGTCCACACCGGCACGGCCGCCCAGCTGAAGGGCTGCCTGATAGCTTTCGGTGGTTCTGCCGTTGGGAAGGTTGGGTCCCTGGTCGCCCTCTACGCCGGCATAGAAACCGCTGATGGCACCGGTCTCGGTTTCCAGCATATCGGTCATAACGCCGGGCCAGTCACGGGTGATTTCGGGGTTGGCGGCGGAAGCGGTGCCGTGGCAGCAATAGTGCACCATGTTGGCGATGATTTTTCCGCTTTCGTCACGGAAGGAGACGACGGTCATTTTGGGATCGCGGGGACCCCAGGGATTCTGCCCAAGAATGATTTTACCGTCTTCGGTGAGTTCGCGGCGGTTCATGCCGATATCGCTGTCGGTTTCGCCAATGCCCATAAGCGCGGGACGAAGATCAGCGGCAGCATCGGCAGCAGCCTTGACAACACCGGGCAGCAGAATATTGTCAATATAATCGGTATCCACTTCACCCCAGCCGGAACGAAGGCTGACGTTGGGAGCGGAGTGGGTATGAGTAGCGGAAACGGTGACATTTTCTGCGGGGACACCGGCAGCTTCTCCGGCAGCTTTTCTGAGACGGGCGCTCAGGTCAGGGTTCATAGCGGCAACGGCGCAGGTGATCATCAGGGCGCTGCCTTCGTTAGAGGTGAGTTTAACAGCGGTGGCATGCAGGGGGTCACCGACGGACTGAGCGGGTCTGCCGGGAGCATAACCATAGAGAATAGCACCGATTTTCGGTGTGATGTCCGCTTTGCCGGCACCACAGTGAAGAGCGTGTTTATCTGCCATATTTTTTACCTCCATATTGTGGAATCAAATTCAGAAAAAAGGAGAGTGATTGAAAGGACTCCTATTATTTTGTATTGTAGCACAGGCGGTGAATGATTGCAAGAGCTGAGAGAAAACACTGGATAAATTGCAAAAAAGCTGGACAAAATGAGAATTTTAAGGAGGAATTGAGAGGAATTCAATATGTATTGAGCTGGTCACAGGCAAAAATAAAAACAGACCTGCCGGAAGGTTTACACAAGGCAGGTCTGCTGAAGGATGGGTGCTTGGTAAAATGGCTGCGGTTTGAGCAAAAGCCTATCTGCTTTTATGTTTCAGATAGCTGTCTGCAAGACGCCGCAGGGTGAGTTCAGAAAAATTCTGTGTGGTTTTTGCGGCATAAAACCGACGGGAACGGTGCTGGGCAAAACGGTCATTGCCCCAGGTTGCTTTGCGGCAAAAGGGGAGGATAGAGCCTTCATAGACAGCGAAGGGGGTTAGCAGGGTTTCCATTGCAGACACAGAGATGAAGCTGTCGGGAAGGGAGATCCAGTTTATGCAGCGCAGCAATTCCGTTACAAACTCCACGCAGGTATAGGAGCCGCTGATCCCCACATTGTGGTGGAAGGGGGAAGTAATTGCGGAAAAGAGATTGTATATGGGACGAAGATCGCTTTTCCGGATGAGGCGAATTTTCTGAAGGATCTGGTTTAACTGTTTGTTGGTGATGGGCAGTTCGCAGATCTTGATTTGGGAACTGCGCCCCTTGCGCAGATAGCGCAGGGGGGATTCCTCCACAAAACCGCCGTAGAGAGGTGTGTTCTCGTGGATACGGGCGAAGGAATAGAGTTTTTTGATATCGGGAGAAAAGGAGACTGAGACATGGTTATAGGTGCCGCCCATGACCTTACGGATGGTATAACCCAGTTTCCCCGGTGTGGAGGAAAAGACGATATACAGCTTATGGGTATGGGACATGGCTGTTTTGATCATATACAGAGTCTCCTTTTCACGGAATCATTACTTGGAGGGAACAATTTTCTCCTTGCCGCCCATGTAGGGACGAAGTGCCACGGGGATGTTTACGCTGCCGTCTTCATTGAGGTTGTTTTCAAGGAAGGCGATGAGCATACGGGGAGGAGCGACAACGGTATTGTTGAGAGTATGGGGCAGATATTTGCCGCTTTCGCCTACAACGCGCATCTTCAGTCTGCGGGCCTGTGCATCGCCCAGGTTGGAGCAGCTGCCGACTTCGAAGTATTTCTTCTGTCTGGGGGACCAGGCTTCAACGTCGAGAGACTTAACCTTCAGGTCAGCCAGGTCGCCGGAGCAGCATTCCAGAGTTCTGACGGGGATATCGAGAGAACGGAAGAGATCAACGGTGTTCTTCCAGAGTTTTTCAAACCACATGGGGCTGTCTTCGGGTTTGCAGACGACGATCATCTCCTGCTTTTCGAACTGATGGATACGGTAAACGCCGCGCTCTTCCAGTCCGTGAGCGCCCTTTTCCTTACGGAAGCAGGGAGAATAGCTGGTGAGGGTGTGGGGCAGTTCGGCCTCGGGGATGATGGTATCGATGAATTTACCGATCATGGAGTGTTCGCTGGTACCGATGAGGTAAAGGTCTTCGCCCTCAATCTTATACATCATAGCGTCCATCTCAGCAAAGCTCATAACGCCGGTAACCACGTTGCTGCGGATCATAAAGGGGGGCACGCAATAGGTGAAGCCGCGGTCGATCATGAAATCGCGGGCATAGCTGATGACGGCGGAGTGAAGGCGTGCGATATCGCCCATGAGGTAATAGAAACCGTTGCCGGCAACGCGGCGTGCGCTGTCGAGATCCAGACCGCTGAGATTTTCCATAATATCGGTGTGGTAGGGGATGTCAAAATCGGGGACAACGGGATCGCCGAAACGCTCAACTTCCACGTTCTCGCTGTCGTCACGGCCGATGGGAACGCTGGGATCGATGATATTGGGGATGGTCATCATGATAACGCGGATTTTTTCTGCAAGCTCATCCTCAAGGGTGCTGAGCTCGGCAAGACGGGCAGCGCCCTGAGCAACAATCTTTTTGAGTTCCTCTGCGCCTTCCTTATCGCCCTTGGCCATCAGTCCGCCGATCTGTTTGGAGGCACGGTTACGGGACATTCTCAGTTCGTCTGCTTCCTGCATGGCAGCGCGGTGCTGTTTATCCAGTTCAATGACTTCGTCAACCAGCGGCAGTTTGCTGTCCTGGAACTTGTTCTGGATATTCTTCTTTACAATTTCGGGGTTCTCTCTCAGAAATTTCAAATCAAGCATGGTAAAAATCCTTTCATCCACTTGTTCTTTGTTTTTTATAATAAAAAATCCGTCCACAAGCTGCTGCTTGGGACGGTAAGTTACCGCGTTGCCACCCAATTTGCCGGCATTCACAGGATGCCGACCTCTCGTGATGCGGGATAAAGGCCGCAAACCTTCGGCTCATCGCCGACAGCTCCAAAAGCGGAAGGATATCGATTTCCGTCGGCTCGCAGCAACCGCCGACTCTCTGGAGGAAAGAGCTGATATCGTCTCTTTTTTCAACGCTGACAGATGTATCATTGCTTTACTATTTTATTATTATACATCCGATATCGTTTTATTTCAAGCTTTTTTAAGAGATTTCTTACGGGAGCTTGTATTTTTTATCGCAAAAATGTGCCGAATGCGGCAGTAACCGGCATGCGGCCGTTGGGGTTGGCGCAAGGGAGGAGAACCGGGCCGCTTCAAAATGTTCATTTTGAAGCAGGACGGTGCTTGGCACCGTCAGGTCCCGCGCGGCGGGCCCTGGCCCGGGGAGCTCGCGCCCTGTAAGTGCCTGTTGGGGAGAAAAGCGGCGGAAGACAGAAGAAAAGCCCACGCATCGTTGAAGACACGCGGGCAGGGAAGATGTAAAATAGTTATGCTTTGAGTTTTCTGAGCAGGCGAAGATTCTCGGCGATGATTACGTCATCGATGTTTTCGGCAAGGATGTAGGGGCTGAATGCCTTGGCAACCTCTACCTCATAGCCGCCGCGGTGCAGCGAATCACGGGTGGCAATGTAACCGATGCTGCCGTTGGAGGTACTGGTGGAAAGGGTGTGCTGAATGGGGCTGTAGTTGCGCAGGCGCAGAACAATTTCAGCAAAAGGCTCGCCGGGGAAGGGAACGATCGCCACGTTGCCGATGCGGGTGATCGTCTGGCGGTGAGTGCCGCAGGAGGTGACGCGGTTGTTGTCGTATTCCTCCATGACCTTCTGCCAGTAGACATATTCGGCCTCGCCCAGTCCGGGACCGCGGTGCTTGGCGGCCTCTTCCATGTTGGCGGCAGCGGTGGCACGGTCGGCAAGAGGGCGATAGGGGATGGCAATATCTTCAATGATAACTTCCAGATCGGTGGGAGCAAACTGTTTGACACTTCTGCAGGCTCTGATAGCATCGGCAGCGGCACGGTAGCCGACCTCACGCATACCTTCCACATTACTGGTGGTGGTACCTTCGCCGGGGCGGGGACCTACGTCACCGACAGCGCCGTTGAGGTAGAGGGTAGTGCCGCCGATAACAGATTCAACGCGGTCAACCATAATTCCGGGCCAGTCGCGGGTGACATCGGGGGTTTTTCCGATGGCGGTGGGATGAGCACCGTAATGGATGATGTTGGCATAGGGTTTGCCGTCGCGCATAAAGCGGATAGCGGTCATGGTGGGGTCATAGGCACCCCAGGGGTTCTGTCCGAGCCCGACGCTGCCGTCCTCGAATACCTGACGGCGGTTGCAGCCAACATCGCTCTGTGTGATGCCAACGCCAACCTCCACGTCGCCCAGATCAGCAATGGCGGCAACAGCAGCTTCGGCACATCTGGGCGCCAGAATGCCGTAGCAGAAATCTCTGTTGGCATCACCCCAGCCCCAGCAGGTCTGGGTAGCAGGACCGGAGTGAATCTGCCAGGCGCAGACATTGATCTCGTAAGTATCGTATCCGGTGGCAGCCTTGACGGCATCGCGGATAGCAAAGGTAATTTCGTAATCGATAACGGTGGTGGTGATGCTGAGCAGGAGGGAACGGGTATCACCGGCTTCCAGAGCGAGGGCAGTGACGGTGAGGTTATCCAGAATGTTTTCAGCGGGTCTCATAGGGGCGTAGCCCATAAGAGGAGTGCCGAGGGCAGGCGTGATATCGGCGCGTCCAACGCCGGCTTTCAACAGGCTCATAATAATATCTCCTTTATCGTTCAGGATAGTAGCTTCATTATAGCACCGGTAAAAATCAAATACAACCACCTTTTTTCCGAAAAAAGAAAATAATTTTATTTTTGCAGCCCTGTCCCAAAAGGATGGACTATTCCGGACAAAGCAGGCATATAGATGAGTATAAAAGATACTCAAAAGAGAGGTGCGCCGTATGGAGTTGAAAATAACCAAAGAGCCCATTGCCTGTGGAAGGGCAATATACGATTCCTTTGCAGAACAGTCAATTGAGAGCGATATCCTGCTCCCCGATTATCTTCCGAGTGTGATGCGGGTCATGAGCTGCAAGGCAGAACCCAGAATCATGTCTGCTGCCTGCGATGACAGAAAACTCACCGTGGACGGTGTTACACTGATTGAAATATTCTACTCCTCGGAAGAGGGGAAGATGTGCAGCATTGAACAAAAGCTGCCCTTCAGCAGAAGCATAGAACTGAAAACTGCGGTTGTTGATCCCATGACTGTATTTGATGCCAGGGTGGATTATCTCAACTGTCGTGCGGTAAGTCCGCAGCGGCTGGATGTGCGCGGTGCATTCACATTGGGAATCAAGGTGCTGAGCCGGTTTGAGAGGGAGATCGTCACCGAGGCCGAAGGCAGTGGAATCCAGCTGAAAAGAGAGGAGATGCGCTGTGTCCGCCCGCTGGGAGAAAGCAGGCTCCGCATGACGGTACGGGAGGAGCTGGAGCTTGGTTACGGAAAGTCCGCTGCCCTGTCGGTAATACGGACTGCGGCCTTCTGCAATACGGCAGACTGCAAGATTGTAGCAGGTAAAATTGTGGCAAAGAGCGAACTGAATCTGCACATTCTCTATGAGAGTGAAAATGACGGAATCTGTTCCATGGATTATATCATCCCTGTCAGTCAGATGATCGATATGGAAGGACTCAACGAAGAGTGCGGTTGTGATGTCAGGTTTGAGCCCTGTGCGGTGGAAGCGGTTCCCATCAAAGGAAACGGCGAGCAGAACGGTTTTTCTGCAGAGATCACGGTGATGGTGACGGCAAAAGCGGTGAGTGTTTCCGGGGTGATGGCTGCACAGGATGCCTATTCAACGCTGCATCCCTGCCGCATGGAGAGCGACAGAGTGAGTATGATCTGTGATACCGAGCACATTGACGGAAACAGCAGTATAAAGGATATACAGGAGCTGCCGGAGGGGATCAGTGAGATCAAGGATGTCTGGTGTGAAGTGCGGTCTGTGGAGATAAAAAACACTGGGGAGGGCGTGGAGGCCGAATGCCGCGCAATGATCCGTATGATTGCACTGGATGAGCAGGGGCAGCCTGTTTACTATGAAAAGGCTTCCTCCTTCCCTTGGAAACGAGGCATATCGGGAGGAGAAGCACTGTGTGATTTGAAGTTTACCGCGGTTGGCTGTTCCTACAGTAGAGACAGTGCCGGACGGGTGGATATCCGGGTAGAGATCAACGTGTTTGGCACCATCTACAAAACGGTGGAGTGGCAGGGAGTGACCGCGCTGACAGTGGAAGAGGAACAGAAAATTCAGGCAGGAGACCGCTCTGCGCTGATTATATATTATGCCGATGAGGGGGAGGATATCTGGAATATCTCCAAACGGTATGCAGCCTCCGTTAGTGCGGTTATGGAGGAAAACGGAATGGAGAACAGCAGGATCGGCACACGTACCATGCTGCTGATACCGATGGCATAAACAGATATCCGGATATGGCGAGGGTCAAATAATTGCTCCAAAAGGAGAGGAGAGAAAACAGATGGAAAACAAGCTTTATGCAGATATCGCCAGACGTACGGGCGGAGATATCTATATTGGTGTGGTAGGACCGGTGCGGACCGGGAAATCCACCTTTATCAAGCGGTTTATGGAGACGTTGGTGTTGCCCAACATAGAAAACAGCTATCGCAGAGAGCGTGCCACCGATGAACTGCCGCAATCTGCGGCCGGCAAGACGATCATGACGACCGAGCCCAAGTTTATCCCTGAAGAGGCCGTGAAGATTGCGCTGGAAGAGGGGGCAGAGCTGAATGTACGGCTGATCGACTGTGTCGGCTACATTGTTCCCAGCTCTCTTGGGTATTATGAAAACGAAGCGCCGCGCATGGTGATGACGCCGTGGCTGGAACAGCCGATTCCTTTCAACATGGCGGCAGAGATGGGAACCCACAAGGTGATCACCGAGCATTCCACCATCGGGCTGGTGGTCACCACCGACGGCAGCATCACCGACATCCCGCGGGAAGAATATGAAGAGGCGGAAGAGCGGGTGGTAGAGGAACTCAAACAGATCAACAAGCCCTTTGTCATCCTGCTCAACTGCACCTATCCCGAATCGGAGTCGGCAAAGCTGCTCAAAGGCACCCTGGAACAGAAATACGGTGTGCCGGTGGTGGCGGTCAACTGTCTGGAATTGAGCGAAAAGGATATCCGTGTCATCCTGCGCAGCATCCTGTTTGAATTTCCTGTCAAAGAGATCGCGGTGAAGCTGCCGCGGTGGATCGTCTCTCTGGATAAGGAGCACTGGCTGAAGGCTGCCGTATTCGGCGCTGTCAAGGAGGCGGCGGCCGACGTGCGGCGGATCGGGGATGTCAGCACGGTGTTTGCGCGGCTCTCCGCCTGTGAATATATCACGGCGGCATCGTCGGTGGGAATTGATCTGGGTCGGGGCTGTGCACAAATCCAGGCAGAGGTGAAGAATGGACTGTTCTATCGCGTGCTGGGTGAGGTGACCGGACTGGAGATCGACGGCGAAGAAGAGCTGATGAGCCTGATGGTAGAGCTGTCCGCTGTCCGCCGGGAATATGACAAGGTGAAAGGTGCATTGGAACAGGTCTCCGCCACCGGCTATGGTATTGTCATGCCCACCCTGGAGGAACTGACATTGGAAGAGCCGGAGATGGTGAAGCAGGGCGGCAAATACGGCGTGAAACTCCGTGCCAGCGCACCGTCTATCCACCTGATGCGGGCGGATATCACCACGGAGGTAAGCCCCATCGTGGGCAGTGAGCGGCAGTCGGAGGAGCTGGTGATGTATCTGCTCAAGGAATTTGAGGAGGATCCCCAGAAGATCTGGAGCTCCAACATCTTCGGCAAGTCACTGCATGAGCTGGTGAACGAGGGACTGCATAACAAGCTCTACCGCATGCCGCAGGAGGCACGCCTCAAATTGCAGGAGACCATTGAAAAGATCATCAATGAGGGATGCTCGGGGTTGATTTGTATTATACTTTGAATATCTTTTAAGCGTAATAAAAAACAGTGCCGCCGTGGTAAGACCAAACGGTCACCGCGGCGGCACTGTTTTGTGTGGTGTTTTATTTCACATAATAGGGGTTAGGCTTGAAAAGAAGGACGATTGTGTCGATAATCCAACCGAAGCCAAAGAGACCGGCGGTGAAGAGGTAGAGAAGGCCCATACCGGTTTTTCCTTCGTAGAATTTGTGGGCACCAAAAAAACCTAAAAGGAAACAAAGCAGAAAAGCCACCCACTTGTTTTTGGGTTTCATCATAGGATAGGGAACACCGACATTGTTAGTGTTGGTATTGGTGTTTGAGTTGACGTTGCTGTTTGTGTTGTTTATGACAATCTGAGGTATTGCAGCGGCGGGAGGTGAGGTCTCCTCCACCTGTTTGCCGCATTCGGGACAGAAGGTGACGGATTTAGGAATAACCTTTCCGCAATGCTTGCAGAATTTGGTTTCCGGAGCGTTGGTTGTAGTTTGAGTATCCATATGCTGCCTCCATGTATCGATGTATGATGAGTTAAATATATCACAAAATGAGATATATGTCAATATCTCATTTTGTGATTGAATATAATGTTATCAATTGCAAGGATGAAACAAGGGAGGAACAAAGGATGAGGCTCAAGGATATCCGCGAAGACAGAGACATGACACAGAAGAAGATTGCCGAATATCTTCACATACGGCAGAACACCTATTCACAATATGAAACGGGGCAGAGACAACTGCCGATCGATGTGTTGGTCAAATTGGCGGATTTTTTTGGCACATCGGCAGACTATATTCTTGGAATCACAGATGAGAGCAAACCTTACCCCAGAGCAAGGGAAAGAACCTGAGTTGAAAAATTATTTCAATTATGGTATATTCATGCTGAGATAAAATGAACACGCAAAATGCTACACGATAAAGCTGAGGAAGTATGATGAGACAAAAAAGATGGTTTTTATCTTTGGTCTGCCTGCTTCTGGCGATGCTTCTTGCAGGCTGCGGACAGCAGTCTGTGTCGAAAGAGGAGCTGCAGCCGGAGCAGAGCGGAGAAAGCGCCATGCAGGAGGCATTGGAGCCAAACGGGGACACGGTGAAAGAAGAAAGTCCGAAAGAGAGTCAGGAAGAGGGAATGAAAGAAGGAGCAGAGGAAGCAAAAGAATCGGAGGAATTGGCGCCTCTCTCGCCGGTGGATAAGCTTCTGGCAGAGATGACACTGCAGGAAAAGGTAGGACAGCTGTTCTTCGTCCGACCCGATTCTCTGGCAGGGGTCAACGATGTCACTACTATGACGGAGGAGATGCAGAAGGCCCTGAGGGAATATCCGGTGGGTGGCATTATCATGTTTGCGGGAAATATTACCTCGGCGGAGCAGATCACGGCGTTTCATGCTGCTTTACAGGCGCATTCGGAGATCCCGCTGTTTCTCTCCGTGGATGAAGAGGGGGGACGGGTGGCACGGATTGCCAACCACGAGGCCTTTGATGTGCCGACCTACCGAAGTGCAGCTGCCGTCGGCAGGGAGGGGAATCCCGGGGCGGCGCTGGCCATGGGAGAAACCATCGGTACCTATCTCAGAGAATATGGCTTCAACATGAATTTTGCCCCGGTGGCAGATGTGAACACCAACCCGAACAACCCGGTGATCGGCAACCGTGCCTTTTCTTCGGATGCAGCTACGGCAGCAGCCATGGCATCCGCTATGGCGGAGGGGCTGAGGAAGCAGGGGATTCTGCCTGTGTACAAGCATTTTCCGGGACATGGAGATACGGCAGAGGATAGTCATGTGGGGATTGCGGTCAGCAACAAGACGGCCGAAGAAATGGCTGCCTGTGAGTGGCTGCCCTTTATGCAGGCAAATGATCGGGACTGCATCATGGTGGGACATATTGCGGTTCCTTCGATTACGGGAGATATGACTCCCGCCTCCATGTCGTACACCGTTGTAACGGAGATCCTGCGGGAACAGCTGGGGTTTGACGGGCTTATCATCACCGACGGGTTGGAGATGGGGGCGGTCACCCAATTGTATTCTTCCGGCGAGGCGGCGGTTAGCGCCATTCTTGCCGGCTGTGATATGCTGTTGGTGCCGGTAAATATGCAGGAAGCCTTTGAGGCGGTAATTACCGCCGTGGAAAACAGCGAGATCAGTATGGAACGATTGGATGAAAGTGTACGGCGTATTCTTTCTTTCAAACTGGAACAGATCGGCAGTTTAGGGGAGAATGGCTGAAAAAGCAGAATGCATCCATGACAGACATTTACTTTTCGGAGTTGCTGTGATATAATGTGATGAAATTGAAAAAAGGAAACAGGACGATGAACACGGAAATTGCAAAATTCAAAAGAACAAAATATACCTGCTATTATACCTATTTGGCCATGTCCTCCATCTTTACGCTGCCGCCGCTGCTGTTCGGCACCTTCCATGAGATGTACGGCATCTCCTATACGCTGCTGGGGACACTGGTGGTGGTCAACTTCTGCACACAGCTGCTGGTGGATCTGCTGGTCAGCTTCTTCAATAAATATGTGGATCTCCGTGTTGTGGCACGGGTAATGCCGCTGCTCACATCTACCGGATTGTTTGTTTATGCACTGACTCCCACCATTTTCCCAAACCGCGCCTATGTGGGGCTGGTGCTGGGTACCTTCCTCTTCTCGGTGGCGGGAGGACTTTGTGAAGTGCTGCTCAGTCCGTTGGTGGCAGCACTTCCGTCAGAGCATCCCGAGCGGGATATGAGTATGCTGCACTCTCTGTATGCATGGGGCGTTGTGATGGTGGTCACCATCAGCACCGTATTCCTGCATGTGTGCGGAAAAGAGAACTGGATGTATCTGACCATGTTCTGGGCATTGCTGCCTGTCGTCTCTTTTGTCATGTTCTGCATCTCTCCCATGCCGGAGACCAATCTCTCCCACAATCCGGGCGGCGCAGGGGCAAAGCAGAGAAATGTGGGATTGCTTCTCTGCGTGCTGTGCATATTCTTCGGCAGCGCAGCGGAAAATGCCATGACCAACTGGGTCTCCGTCTACATAGAGAGCGCACTGGGTGTGCCCAAAATGGTCGGCGATGTTCTTGGGCTGGCGCTGTTTGGTATTCTGCTTGGCGTAGTCAGAACCCTTTACGGCAGATATGGGCGAAATATCATCGGTGTGCTGCTGATCAGTATGATCGGTGCGACAGCCTGCTATCTGACCGCAGGACTGCTGAACAATACCATTGTCTGCATGATCGCCTGTATTTTGACCGGACTGTTCACCTCCATGCTGTGGCCGGGTTCACTGATTATGATGGAGGAATATTTCCCGCATATGGGTGTGGCTGCCTATGCGCTGATGGCGGCAGGCGGTGACTTTGGAGCCTCTGTGGCGCCGCAGCTGCAGGGCGCAGTGGTGGATCTGGTGACAGCAAGCGATTGGGCGGTGCAGCTGGGCGGTACGGTATCTCTCTCCGCTGAACAGATCGGTATGAAGGCTGGTATGCTGGTGTCTTCCCTGTTCCCCATTGTGGGCATTGTGGTTTTGATGGTGATAAAAAGAAGCTTCCCGAAAATTGCCGGGCAGCAGAGATAAAAAATACCTCCGATGTTCAGTTTCTGAGATCGGAGGTGTTTTTGTATACGCAGTGCGTTTGAAAAAAGGAAAGAGGCTCCAGACAACGGAACATAAAAACAAAAAAGACGCTTACGCGTCTTCTTTGTTTGGTGCGGCAGATGAGACTTGAACTCACACGCCATACGACACACGCCCCTCAAACGTGCCTGTCTGCCTATTCCAGCACTGCCGCACATATTCTTTTTGCTCTGTGTGGAAGGCTTCCCTCACATCGCTTAATTATTATAACAAATGAAAACGGAAATGTCAAGAGATTTTTCGAAAAAATGAAAAAATATTTTTAGTGCCGTTTTATCGCATAAATCAGCGGAAAAATGAGATTTTTGAAAGGGAAAAAAGCTGGAAACGGAAAAAATAAATTTTACAGCAGCAGATTAAAGAGAAAAAAGCAGAGAGAAAAAAGCGGGCGGCAGTATGATAAAGGCGCCATAGTATTTTAATAATGTGAGTTTGAAATAGACACATATGCTGTGGTATAATGGAGCTGAGGTGATTTGTATGCTGAAAGACGGGTGTGAAGCGGGAACAGGTGTTATCCGCTCGTTTTTGATGATCGGGCAGTCCAATATGGCCGGACGCGGCGAATTCGCAGATGTAGAGCCGATCAGAAATGACCTGTGCTGTATGCTGAGAATGGGAAGATGGCAGCCGATGAGCGAGCCCATCAATCCCGACAGAGCCATCAGCGGAATTCTTTACCACAGCGGTGTTGGTTTAGCGGCCAGCTTTGCAGATGAGATGGCAAAGCATACAAACACAAAAATCGGATTGATTCCCTGTGCGGATGGCGGCACCAGCCTTTCCCAGTGGATGCCGGGAGAGATTTTGTTTGACCATGCAGTGATGCAGGCAAAGCTTGCCCGGCGCACCTCTGTGCTGAGCGGTATTCTCTGGCACCAGGGCGAGGCGGACTGCGGTTCGGATGAGAGGGTGAATTCCTATAAAGAGCGTTTTATCACTATGATCACCCGCATGAGACAGGAACTGGGCAGCGATATTCCCGTGGTGATTGGTGAGCTGAGCCGAAGCTATGCGCCGAAGCACAACCTGAATGAAGATGCAGCAAGGCTGAATAAGATATTCTGTGAAATCGCTGAAGAGCTGCCCTGCTGTGCGGTGGCGTGCTCAGAGGGACTGACCATGAAACCGGATGGCGTTCATTTTGATGCGGCGGCCTGTCGTGTGTTCGGGGTACGTTATTTTGAGAAGATGCTTTGTCTGCAAAGCCGATAACGAATGTAACCTTTTCGGAAAAGCGGTGAAAAGATTTTGAAAACAGCCGGTCGGAGGTGTATCGGATGATAAAAAAGAGAATGTTCAGGGCAGCGGCGCTGTTGTTGGCTTTGACGATGATCATGGCGGGATTTTCCGGGTGTTTGCTGAGTGGATTGTCTCCGCTGACCAATGCGGGTATTCCCGAGCTGCCGGAGGATTTGGTGGAGACGGGGGAATCTTCTGTGGATCCCCTCTTTTGGGTGGTGACATCGGAGGAATACAGCGGTAAGGTGTATCTGCTGGGCTCCATGCATGCCTGTAAAAAGGAGACCTTCCCGCTGCCGGAGCATATTATGACCGCCTACAGCGAAGCGGAATCTGTGGCGGTTGAGTGCGATACCCAGAATTTTGAATATGACCGTGTGCAGCAGGTCAATGCGAACCAGTATATCATTTACAGCGACGGTACCCGGATCAAGGATCATCTCAGCGAAGAGGTGTACGGCGGTGCGGTAAAACGGTTGACCGATCTGGGTTTGTACAGCGCTTCCTATGATATCTATAAGCCGATACTGTGGACATCGCTGTTTGATACTTACATCGTGGAACAATCCGGGCTCAGCTATGATTACAGCATCGATGAGTATTTTATGACCAAAGCCAAAACCGATGGAAAAGAACTGCTGGAAATTGAATCGGTGGAGTACCAGTATGAGGTGATGGGCGGTTTCTCTGATGAGCTGCAGGAGATGATGCTGGAGGATTACCTGCCTGAAGGTGCGATTGAAGAGCAAATAACCCTGTTTGGGCAGTTATATGACCGATGGGCATCGGGTGATCCCACGGCTGCTTCCAATGAAGTATCGGAAGAGGAGTGGGCAGAGGTGCCGGAAGAGGACAAGGTTTGTCTGGAGGAATATGTCGGTGCCATGCTGGAGAACCGCAACGTGAGAATGACCGATGCGGTAGAAAGCTATATCAAACGCGGTATGACGGTGTTTATGGTGGTGGGAACCTCCCACATGGTGGATAAGATCGGTATTGTCAACTCGCTCAGAGAGCGGGGCTACACCGTGACCGAACACGCAGACAGATATTGAGAAAGCGAAGGAGAAGCGGCAATGAATTTCAGAAAAGCAACGGCGGCAGATCTTCCCGCCATATCGGCAATTATGGAAGAGGCACGCGGATTTATGGCGCAAAACGGTGTGGTGCAGTGGGTCAACGGCTATCCCTCCGATGAGGTGGTGCTGGCGGATATGGCAGCAGACACCTGTTGGGTCATGGAGGACGAAGAAGGAGTCTGTGGCACCGTTACCGTGATTACCGACGGCGAGCCAACCTATGATAAAATTTACAATGGTCAGTGGCTGACGGCGGACGATGCCCGTTATCTTGCCATGCACCGTGTGGCGGTTGCCGGGCGGGTGCGCGGTCAGGGGATAGCCCCCATGATGACGGCAAAGGTGAAGGAACGTAAGCGCCGCGAGGGATATGAGAGTATCCGCATCGATACCCACCGGGACAACAAAGCTATGCAGCGTATGCTCACCAAGAGCGGGTTCCAATACTGCGGCGTGATCTACCTGGCAAACGGCTCGGAGCGGATTGCCTTTGAATGGCTGGATAACGAGCAGAAGTAACAGGGAAAACAAGGAATAAAAGTGACCGGACTTCCTATGCGGAAGCCCGGTCGTTTTGTTTGTTTGCAGTAGAAAATCACTCCAGTGTAACACCCTCGGCACGGCAGAGCAGGATGCCGGCCTCCTGGGCGGGATCCTCTTCCAGTGTGACGGAGAGCAGTTTTTTGCCCGTGGGCAGCAGATGCTCCAGACGGTAGAGGGTGACAGGCTCACCGGCGGAGGTGAAGGAGAGCTCTGCATCGGTGAGATAAGCAGAGGTGTAGCCGTTGTGACGGTAGAGGGGATGGGGCAGAATCTGGCTGGGACGACGGTTCCAGTGCCCGATGTTGCCGTTGTTGGTGATGGGGATCTCCTCCGTGCTGCCGTCATCAAAGCGGAGCAGGTAGTGTCCCAGAACTGTGTTGGGGGTCCAGGGCATACGGGTGCGCTTGTTAAGGGCGGTATGGCAGAGAATCAGGCTGTCAAAGTGAGCATCCACCGTAAAGGAGACCGGAGCGGGTCTGACAGCCGGCGGGAAGGAGATGTCGTTTTTATAAAGCAGCGTTTCGGTACCGCCATGGAGAGAGGGATAGCGCAGACCGCGCAGGTTCTCCCGCAGGTGTGGAGTGAGGGTGGCAATCATGCTGTCGTAGGTAAGGGTATAGCAGTGGGTGTAATCCTTGGACCAGAGCATCTGGGCGGTAAAGAGGAAGTCGTAGAGTTTGCCCTCGCGCTGCAGGGAGGACTCGTTGGTGGGAGTCCAGGCTGAAATCTGGCCGCCGATAATGCCTTTTTTGGCAATACGGCTTTCATAGCGGGGAAAGTGGCTGGAATAGAGATTGCCGAAAGCTACCTTGAAGCCTTTTTTGAGCAGATCGTCTTCAATATCCTTGCCGAGATGGAAATACCAGATGAAATCCAGCAGCAAAATATCCTTGGGGATCTTATCAATGGCAGGAGGTGTGAGATAGGGAGAGGAGGGCTGGAGCATATCTGCCCAGATCATCATCTTCAGTCCCTTTTCTGCCAGATGGTTGTAGATGCGGTTGACATCGGAGGCGAAGAGATCAGCGGGATCTTTCTCCCTGCACTTGGGGCAGCGGCCGATGTAATAGACCTCATCGTGTCCCATGTGGACGTATTCTTTCGGCTGGAACACTTCGATGATCTCGTCCAGCAGATCGAAGAGCAGCTCATAGGAGCGCTCATTGGAGGGGCAGTAGCAGTGGGGATAAAACATCTCGGGGAGGGCGTCCTCGTTGCGGGTGTCCACGTTGTCGGTGTCCATGATGCTGGGAATCTCGGCAATTTCGGGATAGGTATGGGTCATAAAAGGAACGTGGCCCAGACTTTGCACTTCAGGAACAACCTCAATGCCGAAGCTGCGGATATAAGCGACATAATCGCGGATAAGCTCTTTGCCGATGGGCTCGCCCTCGGCCACGCTGCCGTGGGGGAAGCTGGGCCAAAGTCCCTGTCTGTGTTTTTCCAAAGCATCCTGCACCGCCACGTTGATCTCGGGGTGGGATTCAAACAGCATGCCTGCTGCAACCTCCAGAATGACCACATTGTAGCCCATGGGAGAGACAACATATTTAATGAAACGTTTGGCAAAGTCGTAGCTTTTCTCTGCGGGGAGATAGAGGTGTACGCCGCGGAAAGGCATGGAGGGACTGTCGCTGATGGTGCACTCATAGACACCGGCATTATCGGTGAGTTTGATAAAGCACTCAGCTCCCATCACCGCGCCGCGGAAGTTGGAGGCGGCAATATGGGCACCGGTTTCGTTGACAGTCAGTTCATAGCCATCCGCGGGGATGGAGGGATCGGTGACAAAGCGGATGGCAGCCTTTTCGGCGGCAGCGGGACATATGCCGGTGAGTTCGGCATATTTCTCAGCCAATACCGCGGCGGCGCGCAGACCGTCGGCAGAATCGGCGGAGTAGGAGTTAAAGAGGCTGTGAGGCAGCAGAGCAGTACCGAACTCCGCACAGTTGGGTGTGGGGAACAGAACCGGCGCATCACACAGAGAGCCGTAGAGATCCAGAGAGAGCAGCTCAATATCGGAAAAATAGCCGGTAACGGTGACGGCAAGGGTTTCGGTCGTAACACCTGCCTGCAGCTCAATCTCCTGGGAGGTGATCGTTTTGCCGGTCTCGGCATGGTAGGTGGAGACCGGAGTACCGTCGGCAACGAGGGAGAGGGCGGTGAGGGCGGTGTTCTCACCCAAACGGAGAACCGCTCTGTCCACAAAGCAACGTTTTGCCAGTGTGATGTGGAGGGTGGTGCCGATATCGCGGACAGCAGACCAGGGAAGAAGCAGTTTCTCTCCTTTGAGAGGATTGCCGGTTTCTGCCGCGGCAGGGGACAGGGTGCTGTTTTCAAAGGTGATGTGGAGAGTAGAATCAAGCAGAAGGTTGAGTTTGCCGAGAGTCATAGCAATACATCCTTTCGCAAAAAATGGGGGAGAGAAGCGGTTATTCGGTATAGGACTGAATGACTTCAATGAATTTTTTGCCGTATCGGTTGGCTTTGTTTTCTCCTACACCGGAGATTTCCAGCAGCTCATCGTGGGTGGTGGGCTTTTCGGCAGCCATGGCGGCAAGGGTGGCGTTGGTGAAAACCACATAAGAGGGGACGCCTGCCATCGCAGCAAGATGGGCGCGGAGTTTTTTGAGATCCTCGTACAAGGAGGCATCCTCGGGGGAAACGAGATTGTTATCGGTGCGTTTCTTTTTCCTGCGGACCGTCTCTTCCGGTTGTTGCTCATCGGGAGTTATGGGTAGTTTCATCAGCATGGTGACGGTTTTGCCGTGGAACAGGATATCGGAGGCGGTGTCGGTCAGGGTAATGATACGGTATTGGTCATCGGAGGCGGAGAGATAGCCCAGGGAGATCAGATGTTCAATGTAGTCGCGGACAAGGGATTTGCCCTCTTCTTTCATGATGCCGTAGGTGGAGAGGGTATCCAGTTCCAGTTCGGCAATGCGCTGGTCCCTGCTGCCGGTGAGGATCCGGGCATAGAAAGCAACCCCGAAGCTGTAGGGGTATTTCCGTGTAGCCCTCGCTACGCAGGAGAGAATTTTCTGGGCGGGGATGGTGATGTCCCGCAGCTCGGTGCGGATGCCGTTGGCAGCGGCGGCGCCGACGCAGTTGCCGCAGTAATCGCAGCTTTCGGGGGCGGATTCACCGAAATACCCCAGAATAAAACGGCGGAAACAGCCAGGCGTGCGGCAGTACTCGGTCATACGGCGCAGACGCAGCAGATCTTTGGCGCGCACCAACTCCCGTTCTTCGTCAGAGAGCTCTTCGTTGTCATCGGAGTTCTGAATCAGATATTTGGCAGTCATGACATCGTTTTCGGAGAAGAGGAGAATGCAGTCCGCGGGACTGCCATCCCGTCCGGCGCGGCCGGCCTCCTGATAGTAGCTTTCCAGATTTTTGGGAATATTATAGTGGATGACAAAGCTGACATTGGATTTGTCGATGCCCATGCCAAAGGCGTTGGTGGCCACCATGATGCGGGCGCGGTCGTAGATGAAATCCTCCTGATTCTGTCTGCGTTCCTCGTCGGGGAGACCGGCATGGTAGCGGGTAGCAGTCAGACCCCGGTCACGGAGGACATCGCAGAGGGATTCCACCGTTTTGCGGGTGGAGCAGTAGAGGATGCCGCTTCGGTCACTGCGCTCGGCAAGCAGGTTGAAAAGAAGAGCCTGTTTGTTGCGGGTACCGCGGGTGTGGAGAACGTCAAAATAGAGGTTGCTGCGGTCAAAGCCGGTGATGACCGAGACGGGGTCGTTCAGCGTCAGCAGCTGACGAATATCCCGGCGGACATCGTTGGTGGCGGTGGCGGTGAAAGCACCCAGTGTGGGACGGCGGGGCATCAGCGAGACAAACTCGCTGATTTTGAGATAGCTGGGGCGGAAATCCTGCCCCCACTGAGAGACACAGTGGGCCTCATCTACAGCAACCAGCGGGATCGCAGCGTTCAGGGCAAATTCCAAAAAGCTCTCGGAGGTGAGCCGTTCAGGGGCAACATAGATCAGCTTGTATTTCCCCATCCTTGCACCGCGGAGCACTTCAAAATATTGGGCGGGGGCAAGGGAGGAGTTGATATAGGCGGCGGGAATGCCGCTTTGCAGCAGGGCAGACACCTGATCCTTCATCAGAGAGATCAGCGGGGAGATGACCAGCGTTACACCGGGCAGCAGCAGAGCGGGCACCTGATAGCAGACCGATTTTCCCGCACCGGTGGGCATGATGCCCAACGCATCCCGCCCGGCGAGCAGGGCATCGATCATCCGCTCCTGTCCATCCCGGAAGGTGGTGTGCCCGAAATATTTTTTCAGGATCGAATATTTGTCCATGTTTTGTTCCTTCGGTTGTTTTTCTGTTATCAGTATATAATAAATCCGCCCGCAATGCAAGCGGACGGATTTAAAAGTGCCGTTTTATCCGAGCTTTTCGGCGATATCACGCCCGGATATAAAGTAATATTCAACATTTTCAAGCGGTGGGTTTATCTCCTGACTATGTGGATCTCCCTGTGCGTACTGCATGAGAATATCGCCGTTGCAGTTGATGGATATTGTTATCAGGTTTTCAATATTGCGTTGCTGCATCAGATCAATGAAATAAAATACCGCGGACGACGGATCAAAAAGATATAATTTTTTCGGTACAAGCGTCTCGGAATTGCGTTCCAACAGATACAGCATATCACGGTGCTCATCCGTTTGATTTTCACAGCCGCTGCACGCAGGACAAAGTCGTGAAACCTGTTTGATCATAGTTCCTGCTGAAGTATCCTCAAACGGGGAACCCATCGAATAATATTTTCCGTTTTTCAGCTCGAACATTTCAACATCAACCTGATAATTGATATAGAGATATTTTCCGTCTTTTCCTGTCAAGGCAAATTCAATGGCCCCTACCTCATAGTCAAGTCCGTATCTCTGCGCTATTTTATCTGCTGTTTTTTCCCAATCTGCAATCTTGCGTGTCTCAATCAGCTTGCCGCTTGGGTCATATTTTTCTATAATCGGTACCGGTGAATCATGTCCGTCTTGGATGTGTTCACTGAGCAGCCAAATACAACCATCGGATATATCTGCCAAAAAGCGTTTGCCTTTCCTTTCGATCCCGTTATATTTTTCGTTTATGATCTTTTTATGCGATAGACTTGAGCCGGATTGTTCCATAAAGCTGACGTTTGTGTAATGATCCGATCCGTATTGTTCCACCCCTCGGATTGCATAGCCAAGTTCACACGGCAGCAAATCGTTATCCTTTGATCCGATTAAAAAAGCTTGATTTTCCTCCGGATCGTTTCCGATATATTCGTACATCGTTGTTCCGTCTTCCAGATTCATTACAGCGAAATATTCGGTATAGTTCGGGTAAGTTTCCTCCTTATCAGGCTTGCTGAAAACAGAATAAACGTATTTGGAATCGAGGAAGGCAACCAAATCCAAATATCCGTTTTCTTCAAAAAGCGTTTCCGTTTCCCCGGTGGTAAAATTCAGTGATAAGATTTTTGAAATGTGGTTTTTGTCCCAACCCTCTCCACCTTGCAATAGCGCTTTATCCTCTGAAAAACACACGGCACGGCAGGGGAGGCTCTGCTGCTGATACAAAAGCTTTTTCGGGGAAACATCGATTGATTGAATTTGGGGTTTATTGCCGCAACCAACTAAGGTTGCGGCAATAACGGTTATCAAAAACAAACGAGCGACAAACTTGGAGTATTTAGTCATTTCTGCTCCTCCAATCAATATATAATCACCCTGCACCCCGCATCGCATTCCAATATCGCATTCATCAAAGCAGTACGAGTAACAGAATAACTGCCACTTCCACCTACGGTGTATCCGGGATCAACCAAATACACATACCCTCCGTCGCTGGACTGTCCGCGAATATTAACGAAGTGCATTCCGGTGCTGGATGTAGGGGTTGGAGAAAGGCCATAACCACTGGAGAAAAGCTTATACGGTTTCAGCAAGGCTACAACCGGAGCATCATAAACTGAAATGGTTGTGCGGATTAGATAGCTAAAATAATCGGTTTGTGATGCGGTGAATGTTGCACTTAAATAACTGTTTGCTGTTTGGTTGTTATTAATATAATTGGTTAGAGCAGGAATTGTTGTCACGCCATTAGAATTCATTACAGAAGATGCAATATTACTTTGGGAAACGCAAGTCCCATTAATGTATTTTAGTGTCTGATAAATTGTAGCTGGACCACACCAATTGCTTGCAGCTTGAGCGTAACGAGTCACAGGAATACTGCAATAATAATCTGTTCTCAAGTTTTTAATTTTATAAGAAGCAGAATTTGTCAAAAGATTGTATTTTTCAATAGCAATTTCCTTTTGCTCAGGAGTCATGTTGGGAGAAGAAAGTATATTTTGAAGTTGCACGTCAAGGGGGTCAGCAGCCATTGATGATGAAACAGTTGTGTTGGCATATGAAATTGTAGGAATAAAGATTAACATAGCTATTAAAATTAAACCTAGAACTTTTTTCATTTTATGACCTCCTATCGTTATGTGTTGTGTAAAAATATCGGCTGACAGTTATTGCAGTAATTAAAACATTGGAATCACCCCATTCCTAATCATCTATTAACTTTATTATAACATATAAGAAATAGAAAATCAAGTAATAATAACTATATTTTTTAAACAATTTGCGATTAAATAGTGTATATTTGGTTTTGCTTATTTGTTTATGGGGGTAAAGTCGGATAGGAGAGCCTTCCCTTCTTTGCTGTCGGCAGAGATGAGATAGTTTTCGGTGGAGTAGATCTCATAGTGTCCGTTGTCCGGGTTGAGGCGGAAGAGAAGAAGGAGTTTATCTCCCACCTTGGTGTCTGCGGGGGCGGGAATGAAATATTCCTCGATGTCTGTGCCGGCAGCAAGCCGTACATCTTTGGAAAGCGAATCCTCGGAGGAGAGGGAAGATGGGAGGGTTTCAGGTCCCTTCAACACTTTTTCGATTTCATAGCTGCAGACAGCAAGATATTTGTTTTTGGGAGTGGTTTCTGTCACGGTGACCAGCAGAATGCGATCAGCATTCCGGGCAGCTTCTTCCGGAGGTTGACTGTCCATTCCTTCGGTGCTGTAGCCGCCTGCTGCAACAATTTGTTCGATGTATCCGTCGATGTCTTCCAGATCCTGCAAACCGAGGGTGTTGCCGCCGTAAAAGGTGAGCTGGCCGTTGGCTTCTCCCATCAAAAAGTGGTTCTGGATCCGTCCGAAAACGGTATGGGGATAGACGGGGGAGCGGGTGCCGGTCAGGAAGAGCCAGTAGCTCTTGCCGGGGATCAATACCGAGCCGCCGGTTCCATAGACATGCAGCGTTTTTTCATCGAGATTGCCGATGTAGTCTTTTTCCAGACGGAAACGGTATACAGAGGTGGAGTCTTCAAAAGGTTCGCAGTCGATGTAGCTGGCTTTGACAATCGTGTTGGAGTAGGAGCAGAGGGTTTCGAAGGAGTCGATGTCAACAGAAGGCATACTCAGATCGGGGGCGAGAGCTTCGGTGAGGTTGGTTTGGGGGGTGCAGGCGGGGAATAGGGTGAAAATCAGCAGAAAAGAGAGCAAAAGCAACAGTTTTATTTTCATCATAACACCTCCTGTATTCATTATAACAGAAGAAAGAGGAAAAAGCAACAGAAAGAAAAGCGGGGAAAAAAACGGACGAAGAGGAAGAAAAAGTAATCTCATGCAACATAGATGCTACTTTCGGAAACATGATATACTGTTTTTTTAACAGTAAAACTGATATGATGAACTCAAACAAATCCGAAAGGAATGAATGACAGTGAAAAAGATTACCTTTATCGGCGCCGGAAGTCTCGGCTTTACCAGAGGTCTTGTTAAGGATATCCTCACCTTCGATGCTTTCCGTGACGCACACATCGCTCTGATGGATATAAACCAGGAACGTCTTGATATGATCGAGCGCGGTGTCAAGAAGATCATTGCTGCCGGCAACTATCCCGCTACCGTCAGCGCCACCACCGACCGTGCCAAGGCTCTGGAAGGAGCAGACGGCGTCTGCATCACCATCCTCTCCGGCGGACCCGACATCTTCCGCAACGATATTGAAATCCCGAAGAAATACGGCGTAGATATCAACGTTGGCGACACCAGAGGTCCCTCCGGTATCTTCCGTTTCCTGCGTACCGCTCCGGCTATGCTGGAGATCTGCCGCGATATCGAAAAGTACTGCCCCAACGCCATCGTCCTCAACTACACCAACCCGATGGCTATGCTCTGCCGCTATCTCCAGAGCGAGACCAAGGTCAACATCACCGGTCTTTGCCACAGCGTTCAGGGTACTGCCGAAATGCTGGCAAAATGGATTGGTGCTCCTATGGATGAGATCACCTATACCTGTGCCGGTATTAACCACCAGGCTTTCTACCTCGATTATAAGTGGAACGGTCAGGACGCTTATCCCCTTATCCGCAAGGCTATGGAGAATCCCGAGATCCTCAATGCTGAGCAGGTCAGAAACGAGATGTTCCTCAACCTGGATTACTATGTAACCGAGTCCTCCGGACACAACTCCGAATATAACGCATGGTTCCGTAAGCGCCCCGATCTCATTGAGAAATACTGCACCCACGGCACCAACTGGAACCCCGGTGAGTATGCCTACATCCTCAACGAGTATTTCAAGCGCGAAGAAGACAGAAGCTGGCAGAAGGAATACGAGGAGTGGCTTGCCAAAGATGAGATCGATCTCACCCGTGGTCACGAGTATGCTTCCAACATCTTCAACGCTGTTTTCGGCGACAACACCATGTATGAGTTCAACGGCAACGTCCGCAACTTCGGCCTCATCGACAACCTGCCCGAGGGCTGCTGCGTAGAGGTTCCCACCATCGCCTCCAAGGCCGGTATCCGCCCGCTGCACGTCGGCGCTCTGCCCGCACAGCTGGCTATCCTCAACAACATCTCCGCCCGCTGCGAAGAGCTGGCTGTTGAAGGCGCCATCACCGGTGACAAGCGCAAGGTATTCCACGCCGTTCTCTTCGATCCCCTCACCTCCGCTGTTCTCTCCATGTCCGAGACCAAGCAGATGGTAGACGAGATGTTCGAAGCAGGCAAGGATTATCTTGCATACCTCAAGTAAGAGAAATTCCTTTTCTCTCAAAAGAATATCACCAAACAATCGGGAGATACTGTCAGGTATCTCCCGCCTTTTTATTTATAAAAAGGCGCACATAAAAAATGTGAGATCATAATTCGAAAAAAGCAAATGGTTTTCGAAAAAAGCAAATCTAAGCAAAAAAATTCATTTCAAGCAAATTCAAGCAAACGCAAGCAAAAAAATTCATTTCAAGCAAATTCAAGCAAACGCAAGCAAAAAAATTCATTTCAAGCAAATTCAAGCAAACGCAAGCAAAAAAAATTATTTCAAGCAAAATTAAGCAAAACAGGGTAAGACAAAGACAAAGACAAAGAATAAGACAAAGAAAAAGAAAAAGAGAGAGTCCTGAAGAAGTGCCTCTCTCCCGAGAGGGGAGATCAGAAAAATAGGGGGCTATTGGAAAATCCGAGCAAGGCGGACGGAGCAAGGAATTTTGAGAGGAGAAAAAGTTGTCGCAAAATGTCGGGAAATGTCAAGAAAAAGGCATTGTATGTCACCGGCAAATATGATATGATGACAGGAGAGAAGAAGCGGATAGAAAAAGAAAATCCGCTTGTTCGACAGAGAAAAACGTGGTATAATATCCCCGAAACATCCGTCTGAGGGTATTAATTCAGAAAAGAGAATCGGAATGAAAAAAACATATCTTTTTGCCGGCACATCCATCTTCTTTTGGTCTACGGTGGCCACGCTTTCCAAGCTGCTGCTCAAGTCCTATAACAACATTCAGCTGCTGTGGATCAGCTCGCTGTTTGCAGCAATTTTTTTGCTTGTGGTCAACCTGGTAACGAAAAATATCAAAAGACTGAAAGAATATAAACCCAAGGACTACCTTATCACTATACTAATTGGCTTACCTGGTACATTTTTATACTATTTGTTTTATTATGGCGGTGCAGACCGGATGCTTGCTTCGCAGGCCTTTATTATCAATTATCTTTGGCCGATTATGAGCGTGCTGTTTGCCTGCATTATTCTGAAAGAAAAAATGACAATACGCAAGATGGTTGCCATTCTGCTCTCCTTTGTAGGTGTGGTTATTGTTACGGGGGGAGAGATCACGCAGTTTAACAGCAACACACTGATTGGGGCACTGCTTTGTATTATGGGCGCGGTGTCTTACGGTATTTTCACCGCGTTGAACCAGAAATTTTACTACGAAAAACGCATTTCCATGATGCTGAACTGCTTCGTCACCTTCATTCTGACGGGAATTATCAATGCCGCCAAAGGGGATCTGTTTATCCCCTCTCCGGTAGAGACGCTGGGCTTTTTGTGGAACGGTATGCTGGCCATAGGTCTGGCCACCACGGTTTGGGCCATTGCACTGGAATCCGGCAAAACTGCAAAGATATCCAATCTCGCTTATATTACACCCTTTGTCTCGCTGCTGTGGACATCACTGATTTTGAAGGAGAAGCTGAATATCTGGTTTGTGGTGGGGCTTGTGGTTATTGTGCTGGGCATCTTTGTACAGATGAAGGATAAAACGGACAAGACGAAGGAGCCGGTATCGGCCGCCGCTGAAAGATAAATCGATTTGAGAGAAGAAAACGACAGGAGGTAACGCAGATGGAGCAATATGACGCACGCATTGAACGGCTGCGGGAAAAAACCGGAACCCTTCCGCTCCAGCCGGGCGTCTACCTGATGAAAAACAAGGCAGGGACCGTTATTTATGTGGGCAAGGCCAAGCTGCTGCGCAACCGGGTCTCCTCCTACTTTCGTTCACTGGATAAGCATCTGCCCAAGGTGGCAAAGATGGTGGAGAACGTGGAGGATTTCAACTTTATTGTCACCACCAGCGAGTTGGAGGCATTGGTGCTGGAGTGCTCGCTGATCAAGCAGTACAATCCCAAATACAACATTTTGCTCAAGGATGCCAAGGGCTATAACTATATCCGCATCAGCGATCCTGAGGGATGGAGCCGCATCACCTGCGAAAAGAGCCGCAAGGAGGACGGCGCCGAGTATGTCGGTCCCTTCACCAGTTCATTCATTGTCAAAGAGACGGTGGAGGAGGTCAACCGGGCTTTTATGCTGCCCACCTGCAGCCGGCAGTTTCCCGAGAGCATCGGCAACGAGCGGCCCTGTCTCAACTATCACATCAAACGCTGCTGCGGTGTCTGCACCGGCCGAATCCCCTTCCGGGAATACCGCGAGACCATTTCTCAGGCGGTACAGCTGATCAAAGGCGGACGCGGTGCCGTGATCGACGGGCTGACCGAGCAGATGAATGCCGCCGCCGAAAACCTGGATTTTGAAAAGGCAGCCGCTCTGCGGGACCGCATTCGTGCATTGGAGCGGGTGGGTGAACAACAGCGCGCCGTACTGGATGGAGGTGTGGATACCGATGTGATTGCCGCAGCTACCGGCGGCGGGCTGTGCTGCATTTCCATGCTGATTTTCCGCCAAAGCCGTCTCACTGACAAACGGGATTTCTTTTTTGAAGAGCCGGATTCCGTTCCGACCCTTCTCTCCGAATTTATTGCCCAATATTACACTGAGCCGGAGCGGATTCCCAAAAAGGTGTTGCTGCGCGGTGAGTGTGACGATATGACGCTGCTTGCCAAGCTGCTGACCGGCCGCGTGGGCCGCCGTGTAGAGATTACCCGTGCCCAACGGGGCGAACCGTTGAAATTTGCTGAAATGGCCTCTGAGAATGCCGCCCAAAGCCTTTCTACCCGTACCCGTCAGGAGGGACATTCCCGTTGGAGCAGCCGGGATATCGCTGCCCTCAATGAGCTGGCGGAGCTGCTCTCCCTCTCGTCGCCGCCGGAGTATATTGAGGCCTACGATATCTCCAACATCGGCGGACAAACCATTGTAGGCGGCATGGTGGTGTTTGAGAGCGGAAAACCGCTGCGTTCTGCCTACCGCCGTTTTTCCATCCGGGATACCTTCGGCGCCCCGGATGACTATGCCTCCCTGCGTGAGGTGATCACCCGCCGCATCAACGAGTTCCATGCCGCCAGAGCGCGGGGTGAAAAGACCGGCTTCGGTCGCCTGCCCGATCTGATTTTGCTGGACGGTGGTCCGGGTCAGCTCTCCACCGTGAAACCACTGCTTACAGGGGAGGATTTCCATCCGCCGGTTTTCGGCATGGTCAAGGATAAAAAGCACCGCACCCGCGCCATCGCCGCCGATGGGGGAGAGATCACCATCAGTGCCCACCGCATGGCGTTTACACTGGTCAGCACCATCCAGAACGAGACCCACCGCTATGCAGTCAGCTATGCACGGCGTTCCCACACCAAAAAGACATTGGAGCTTTCACTGACCAAGGCACCCGGCATCGGTCCCGCCCGCGCCAAGGCATTGCTGCTTCACTTTAAAACGCTCACCGCCATCAAAGCTGCCACGGTGGAGGAGCTGGCGGAAGTCAAAGGGATGTCCCGTCCGGCAGCAGAGCAGCTGAAGCTCTTTTTTGAACAGGAAGAGTAACGGTTTCAGGGACAGAACGAGATCGATATTACCGCAAGCAAAAAAGCCATCCGAGTATCGGATGGCTTTACTGTTGGTTATTGCCTGCAGTGAGTTGAAAAATAATATTTGTGTCTGAGAAACTTATATTCAAATGTTTTTAACCATAATATAATCGTCCATAACAAAACCGTTGCCGATATCGGTGACCTGTTCGCGGTCTTTAACAAAGCCCAGGTGCTCATAGACGGCAATGGCAAGGGCATTGTTTTTGTTGACAGTAAGCCAGAGTTTATAGAGATCATAGTCAGCGCCAAGCTGCTTGAAATAATCGATAACATAGGAAGCGACTTGACGTCCGCGGTATGCCTTTTTGATATAGAGTTTGCTGATGAAGAGGGCGCCGTTTTCAATGGTGAAAGCCATATAGCCGACAGCTTCGCCGTTCAGTTTGAGAATATAGTAGCGATAGTGATAGCCTTCGCCTGCGTTTTTTCTGATGGCGGCGGGGGACTGAAAGTTGCTGACCATATATTCCACCTGTGCGGAGCCAAGGATATCGGTATAGTATTCCTGCCAGATCTCTTTTGCCAGGGCAGCAACAATTTCAATATCGCTGTCGCTGATTACCTTTACAAATTCAAGCGTGTTCATGAGAAACTCCTTTCGTATCGGATAGGAAATTTATTTGTATGATGAATTGTTATTATTATACTCGAAAGTTGTGAATGGAGCGTGATTTTGCTGTATATATTCTTCATGAAACAAGGCAGAAATCGTGAGATTTCTGCCTTGAAAAGTTTGTTATCCGCAATTAGATAAACTTGGAGGGGTTGATGCGAACGCCGGGGCCCATAGTGGAAGCGACGACACAGGATTTTACATACTGACCCTTTGCAGCTGCGGGCTTAGCTTTAACGATGGCACCCATGAGAGTGTCAAAGTTCTCCTGAAGCTTCTCAGCTCCGAAGGAAGCCTTGCCGATGGGGCAGTGGATGATGTTTGTTTTGTCAAGACGGTATTCGATCTTACCGGCCTTAGCTTCGGTAACAGCACGAGCAACGTCGGGAGTAACGGTTCCTGCCTTGGGGTTAGGCATAAGTCCGCGGGGACCAAGGATCTTACCGAGACGTCCAACGATACCCATCATATCGGGAGTAGCGATAACAACGTCAAAATCCAGCCAGCCTTCCTGCTGGATCTTCTGCATATATTCCTCGCCGCCTACATATTCTGCGCCGGCTTCTTCAGCAAGACGAACGTTGTCGCCCTTGGCAAAAGCAAGTACGCGAACCTTTTTACCGGTTCCGTTGGGGAGAACAACTGCGCCACGGACCTGCTGATCAGCATGACGGGAGTCAACGCCCAGACGTACATGAACTTCTACTGTCTCATCGAACTTAGCCTTTGCGGAATCTACGCACAAACCAAGAGCTTCATTGGGCTCGTAGAGCTTGGTGCGGTCGATAAGCTTTGCGCTGTCGACATATTTTTTACCATGTTTCATTACACTGTTTCCTCCTAATTGAGTGGTAACCGCACCGCTTAAAATTTTTGCAGATGCGTATCGGATTTTTCCTCCCACCCTAACTGGCGCCTAATGCGCTTTCGGCAGACAAATTAGTCAGCTACAACAACGCCCATGCTGCGTGCGGTGCCTGCGATCATGCTCATAGCTGTGTCAATGTTGGCAGCGTTGAGGTCGGGCATCTTCTTCTCAGCAATCTCACGGATCTGATCCTTGGTGATGGTTGCAACTTTTGTCTTGTTGGGAACACCGGAACCGCTGTCAATTCCGCAAGCCTTCTTAATGAGGATTGCTGCGGGGGGTGTCTTGGTGATAAAGGAGAAGGAACGGTCGGCATAAATTGTAATGACCACGGGGATGATCATGCCGACATCATTTTTTGTGCGCTCATTGAATTCTTTAGTGAATCCCATGATGTTGATTCCGTGGGGTCCGAGTGCGGAACCGACGGGGGGAGCCGGCGTGGCTTTGCCGGCGGGGATCTGAAGCTTTACTAAGCCAACCACCTTTTGTGCCATTGCAGTTCTTCCTTTCGTTCACAAAACGTGTGTTCAGACGTTTTGCGTGAGAAAATTACTCCAAAATTTACCCTAAAAGAATCATTATTTCTTTCAGTCCGCTCATCTCAAGTCATTTGCATGGTTCCATGCAAAATCGTCAGCGGCTCGCGAATCCTGTTCGTACACCTGCGGCTGTTAGTCGACCGGCTTGGCCTGATTGAGCTCGAGCTCAACCGGGGTCTCTCTGCCGAACATCGAAACTGTTACACAGACGCAATTGCCGGGGATATCCACGCTGTCTACGATACCGATAAATCCTTCAAGAGGACCGCCGGTAATCTGGACGGAATCGCCTTCGGCATAAGCCACTTCCGTAACATGTGCCTCCACACCCAGAGATGCGATCTCTTCGTCGGTGAGGGGAACAGGCTTGGAAGCAGGTCCGACAAAACCGGTTACTCCGCGTGTGTTACGTACAACATACCAGGACTCATCGGTCATAACCATCTTGACGAGTACATAACCCGGGAATATTTTGCGTTCTACTTCGCGTGTTTTATCGTCTTTTATTTCGGTGACGGTTTCAGTGGGGATACGAACATCCAGGATGAGATCCTGCAGGCGTCTGTTTTCGACAACCTTCTCAATGTTGGTAGCCACCTTGTTCTCGTAGCCGGAATAGGTATGCACTACATACCATTTAGCGTTTTCTGACATTGTTTACCTCCGGGGTATAGCGTGCGAAGTTTATCATTTAAAGATGAGCTGAAGCAACAGCACCAGTAATTCATCTATTCCGCCGATAAAAATCGCGGAGATTATCAACACTACGAATACGATGATCGAATTGTTGAGAACCTGCTTCTTACTGGGCCATACTACCTTTTTTACTTCGCCCTTCATGTCCTTGAAGGTGCGCAGGATCTTCGCCGGAAGCTCTTTTATGCCGGACTTGCCCTTCTGGGGGCTGTTTGTTGCGGTTTTAGCCATGAACAAACCTCCTTAGCATAAAGCTTAAAATGGTTCTAAGCTTTTAGCCCAATGTAATTACTTGGTTTCTCTGTGCAGTGTGTGTTTTCTGCAGAACCTGCAGTACTTGTTCATCTCAAGTCTGTCAGGATCGTTTTTCTTGTTTTTCATTTTGTTGTAGTTGCGCTGCTTGCACTCTGTGCATGCAAGGGTGATTTTAACTCTCATTTCGGCACCTCCTGATCGCCAGAAATTTTTGCCTCCCTCGAAAAAGAACGCTAAATTTGAACACAAAAAAATAACCCTTTTAGAGGTACATATACTATACCACAAAAAGGGCCATTTCGTCAAGTGTTTCTGCCAATTTTTTTTGAGAAATTTGTGCGTTTTCCAAGTTTGCACAGTTTTGTGTTAAAGTTTACTTTTGGTTAAAGATATTCTTTATAACATCGTAAGCTTTTTTGGGGGTTCCATCAAGCCTTGTAATGCCCCAGGCTGTTTCGCAGGGGCAATCGGAGGCGCCGCAGGTGAAACAGGAGGGCGAATCGGTCCAGCAATAGAGAAAGGCGCCGGCCAGATAGGGATTGGCGAGAAGCTTGGGAAGCAGCTCGTTGTAAAAAGCGGCCTGTCCCTCTTCGGTGTGAGGGAAAACTTCTTCGGCAAACCACATTTTAAGCAGATGGGGCATCATGGAAATGATGGCCGGATAGCGGTCTTCTTCGCAGCAGTTCAATGCGGTATACTTCAGGGCGGGGGGAAGGAGCTCGATAAATTCATCCATCCTGTCGGCAACGTCCTGTTGGCTTTTAAAACCGAGATTGGCGAAATATTCATAGGCTTCCCTGAAATCCGCATGGGCATTGGTGCCCAGGGAGGCAAACCCGAATTCCTGCAGGATTACGGGCTTTTTAACGAGGGCATACAGTTCGTTGATGCGGTCAATATAGGTATCGGTTCCGCCGGAAAACCAGGTGCCGTTGTAACAATCAAAGCCGATGTAATCGCAGTCGCAGACAGCATCGATTTCAACACAATGGGCATCCCAGGAGCCGTTGGGGTCCACGCTGTTGTGGCCGATGACAGCATCGGGATCTCCTCTGCGGAGACCTTTCAGGCTGGCGATCAGAAAGTTTTTGCTTTCCTCCTCATTCAGCGGCATGCGGAAGTGAACTACAAACAGCTCATTGGTGGCCTGCCAGCAAACGCCGTGCTGACTGTATCCGCGAGCCATAAACTCACAGACAGCTTCCACGGTTTTGAGGCCTTCCGGTGTTCGGGGATCGATACCGTGCTCGAGAAAGGCAGAGGGGTAGGGGGAAATCAAAACGGAGCGAAGCCCCTGATCAGTATATTTTTTTGTTTCCCGCAGAAAACGAAGATATTCTTTGTTTATGGTACCGGTGGCTTTGAAAGGAAAGGGAACGTCGCGGCGGATCCAGGAGATGCCGGCATCTGTGATCATGGTGTAATTTTCATCGGGGTGGCAGATCCCTTTCAGGAAGCCTCCCGTTTTACGGTAGATATCATCACATACTGTGTTCATGGCATGACATCCTTTCGGTGCGGATAGAAGAATATGATAATACCATTATAAGTGTAACGGAGGATCAAAAAAAGGAAAAAGGATGAAGGGTTGGTGAATTTTTATTGGGACAGCAAAAGGACACCTTTCCCAAAGAGAAAAGCGTCCTTTTGCCGGGAAAATTTTCGCTGAGAACGGTGCAGAGGTCAGAATTTCACCGACCCTGCAATATCATCCATCATTCCGCCGACAGCACGGACAACCTTGCCCACATCCCGCTTCATCATGCGCATATTCATTTTGCGGGAAGATGAAACCATAGTGGCTGCTGCGCCGACAGCAAGTCCGATTGCTGCTCCGGTCAGCATCATGCTGACGCCCTTTCTCATTACAGACATGTGTGCTTCTACCTCTTTTCCGAATAATTTGATCGCCACAAAGCAACGCCGTGTTTCGATATATCTATTTTGCCCGAAAGTGTGGCCGGTAATCTGTCAATAAGAGGAATTGAAAAAAATAAGATAGCGGATTGGTGCTTGATTCGGAAGAGAATAAAGGGTATAATAAAAAATAACGGAATACAATAAGGTAAACCGGCTATTCCGAAACAGAAAACGATAACGGAGAAAAAACATGAAGATAATAAAACTGAAACCGTTTATTGCGGATTATATGTGGGGCGGTCACAGACTTTGCGATACATACGGATTGGAGCCTTCGCAGATCGCAGCGGAAGCGTGGGTATTTTCCGCCCATGCGGATGGGCAGAGCATCCTTGCGGAGGGCGATGACGCCGGTATGCCTTTCGGTGAGTGGCTGAAAACGCAGAAAGATGTTTTTGGGAAAAAAGCAAAAATTGAGCCGGGCTTCGGTGCACCCATTCTCTGTAAGTTTATTGATGCGGAGCGTTCGCTCTCCATACAGGTGCATCCCGATGATGCGTTTGCAAGGCAGCATGAGAATTCTCCCGGCAAAACGGAAATGTGGTATATTCTGGATGCGGCGCCCGGCGCATACATTTATTATGGTTTGAAAGAGGATGTAACTGCCGATCAGCTTCGTGAAGGAATGAGCAGCGGTAGGATCACCGAAATGCTCAACAAAGTATATGTAAAGCCCGGCGAGGCATTTTTCATTGAAGCGGGAACGGTCCATGCCATCGGTGCGGGGATTCTGATCTGCGAGATTCAGCAGAGTTCCAATGTGACCTACCGCATGTATGACTTCGGCAGACTCGGTACAGACGGCAAGCCCCGTGCGCTGCACATTGATAAAGCAGCGGCCTGCACCTGGTTGACGGCATCGGCGGGCCGTTCCACCATCGAAGAGCTGCCCTGCGAAAGCGGCAAAGCAGAGCTGCTGGCGGAATGCGGTTATTTCCGCTCGGTGAAATACACCCTGCAGGCAGGAGAGACGCTGCGGCTTTGCGCGGATGAGGAGAGTTTTCTCTCTCTGATCGCCGTATCGGGAAACGGCAGGATTGCTGCAGGAGAAGAAGCGGATGAAGTAGGCTTCGGCGACAGCTTTTTTGTCCCCGCAGGAGCTGGTGAAGTGGTGCTGACAACGGATTCGGAGTTGGGGATCATTGTATCCGAAGCAGGTAGAGAGTAAAAGTGTGCATACATACAGATAATAGAAAAACTTGTCCGCTTGTATGGGCGGACAAGTTTTTTTCAGTGGATCCCATTTCCGCGTGTCTTTGAAGATGAGAAAAGATTTTTGCCGCGGAGAGCCTCTCAGACAGAGTCTCCCTCGTTGAGTGTATACTCCAGAAAGAGGCGGTTGGATGCTCCGGCGGCATCGGTTTTCTCATTGTGACTGACAATAAGCTCCACCGCATGGTGGGCGATCCGTTCAATGGGCTGGATCACAGAGGTCAGCCTGATAAACATGGTGTCAAAATCGTCAATGCTGTCAAAACAGGCAAGGGCAATATCCTCCGGCACCCGCAGACCGTGATTTCTGATACCGGAGAGCGCACCGTATGCCAGAAAGTTGTTATCGGCAATGATGGCATCGGGCTTTTCGGCTGCCAGAATACGGTCCATGGTCTCCCTGCCGCCGGCATAGCTGTGTTCTCCTTCTATGACACAGCTTTTTCCGTCAAAACCATGGTCGGACATACAATCCACAAATCCGCGTACCCGGGCAGCGGTGGTGGTATCAACCTGAGGACCGCTGATCATGCGGAGGTTCCTGTAGTTTTTGGCAAAAACGTATTCCGTCAGCCGGTAGGCTGCCTTGTAGTTATCGATGGAGATAAAGGGCTGCCTGATATTCTCAGAGGGGATGCTGTCGATAAAAACAATGTTTTCGCTTCCATCCAGGTCATCGTACAGAGAATTGATACAGGAAGTGGCGATGATCATGCCGCAGACATTTTTGCTGGAAAGAATGTCGAAGTAGTCTTTCTCACTTTCCGGGTTTTCATCGGAATCACAATAGATGACGGTGTAGCCGTTCCGGCGGGCAGCTTTGTCAATTTCTTTCAAAAGCTTTCCGTAGAAAATGTTGGTGATATCCGGCATGATCACACCGATCATGGTGGAGGAATTGGTCTTCAGACTCCGCGCGGATTCGTTGGGATGATAATTCATTCGTTCTGCAGTCTGTTTGACTTTTTTGCGAAGCTCCTGGCTCACTCTGCCGGAGTTGTTGAGAGCTTTGGAGACGGTGGAAACAGAAATATTCAATTCTTTGGCAATATCAATCAGTTTTGCCATGAAGCATTCACCCTATAATAAGATTTGCAATGAGGATTATTTAATGACAGGCCACTTGGAGGTGTATTGATATCCCATACGGGAAACAGTGTCGCGCTGACGTTCCGCAAACTGGGGAGCCAGTGCATCCAGATCAACCGTTGTCGGTTTCTGGTGGAGAACGACAAATTTGCCGTCGATCAAAACGCTGTCAACACTTCTGGACTGACTGGCATAGATCAGCTGCTGCAGTCTGTCGGCGGGGGTGATCATCTCGGGACGTTTCAGGGTATGGATGACGATATCCGCAGCCTTGCCGACCTGGAGGCTGCCGCATTCATCGGAAGCGCCCATGGCACCGGCGCCGTTGACGGTGGCCATTTCGAAGGAATCTGCACAGGAGAAGTAGGGATAGATGCCAGTGGCTTCTCTGTGGCCGACACAGCAGAGATACATCTGCTGGAAGAGATCCAGACCATCACACCAGACGCCGGAGTCGGTGCCCAGTGCAATCTTAATGCCGCGTTCATGCATCTCTTTAAAACGGCCCACACGCATGGCTCCCAGAGCATAGCGGAACGAAGCGCCGGGGCAGTGAACCACATAGGGTTTGCGCTGTTCCAGAATATCCAGATCGTGGTCGGAGGTATGGATAACGTGGATCAGCGTGGTTTTCTCGTCCAGAATTCCCAGACTGTCATAGAACTCGATGGGGGTGCAGTTGTGGGTCTTTCGGAACCATTCGATTTCGGATTCATACACACTGGTGTGAATGTGCAGCTGTACATTGTATTTTTGCGCCAATTCTTTTGCGGCAATGGCCAGCTTGGCAGAGGTATGCTCCATACCGGGCAGACCTACATGAGCGCCCACAGGGGTCTTTCTTGTTCTTTTATATTTGCTCAGCTCATCCTCAAACAGCTCGATGCACTTTTCGTAGGGGTATTCCATAACCTTGAGTTCTGGGGTATAGTTATCGCTGATGCCATGGCTGGTACAGCCCTTGACACCCACAATATTGGCGCCTTTAAACATTTCGTCATGGAAACGGGAACCGCCGGTATCACCGAACATGGTGGTTCCAACCATGGCCATTTCCAGGTTGGCAAGGAGTAGACTCCAGTATTCATCGGTTCCGGTAAAGTGGTTGGTGATGGGGTTTTCATATTTTTCCCATACCTCGTCCACGGTAAAGGTGTCCGGTACAATGCAGCGCATCAGGTGCCATGCAACATGCTCATGGGCATCAATCAGACCGGGATGAACCACGCCGCCTTCGCAGTCATATATTTCATCTGCGGTAAACTGCGCCAGGATATCGTTCATTTTGCCGACACCGGCAATTTTATCATCGTCAATTGCTACGGCGCCGTTTTCGTAGATCCGACGTTTTTCATCCATGGTGATCAGGTAACAATTTTTCAGAATCAAGGAAACTTTTCTTTTTTCCATAAAACAACATCCTTTCGTCTTGTGCTGCTCTGTTGGGAAAACGTTTTCTCAAACCCTTAAAAAAGTAGGAGCAAGAAAGCTCCTTACTTTTTGGGAAAACGTTTTCTCTTTTTTCTTTCATTTATCATATCACACCGAAAGCGGGGTGTCAAGAGTGATTGTTTTTTAGATGACGAATTTTTGCCGGTTTCCTTTTCTGTGGGCGGGTGGAAATGACGTAATGGGTATTCCAAAGATCATTTTCAAGCCATGTCCGTTGTTTTCTCCACAACGCGCACAACGTTGCTTTCAATGGTGATATCCACGCACTTTCCATCCGGGAGAATAAGATTCTTTAGCGTGATGTAGCGGTAGTTTTCCGGACAATCTGTCGGCAGGTTCGGGTTGACGGTCAGCCCGGTCTCGGGGGTGTAATCGATGCCCAGCAGTTTTTCAAGGATAACCTGAATGTATCCGGCCGAAGTCCAGCCGTAGGACATGGTCAGGCCCTCGGGAATGCCGGTGATCGGGTTGGCAAATTCTCCGTGACGGTAGTTGGAGAAGATCTTTACGGTTTTCAGGGCAAGGTCTGCGGCCAGATCCTTCCGTCCGCCCCGTTCCAGCGCTTCTATGATGTAAATATTGGCCGGCATATAGATGGAGCCGCGCCATGCCGCATCACAGATGCAGTAGCCGGGGCCGAAGCCGGATTGTGTGACGGTGAAGAGTTTATCCTTTTTCGATACCGATGTGATTGGGTAGGTATCCCAGTTGAAGTGTTCGTGATCCAGCAAAAGTTTAGTCAGCTTCCGTTTTCTGGCTTCACTGGTGAAAGAGAATCCCAGGAAGGTGTGCCACAGCAGACCGGGGTACTGCTCTTTTCTGGTTACGACGTAGGGGTAATAGGCTCCCTTGTCCTCGTTCCAGAGATAGGTCTCAACGGCATCGATGATCTCCTGTCTTTTGGCGCGAAGATAGGCTGCGTTTTTGTCATCGCCCAGACGTTCTGCCAGCTTTGCGGTGTTCTCGCAGCCGCGTATGACTCTCTCGTTGGTATCCATGGGAGCGTACACCATGGGAGGGGCAACATGGTTGGCGTTGAAGGTTTCCTCCGTTACGGCGGTTATCAGCCCGGTCTCGGGCTCCTGGCGGTTTCTGAACCACCACTCCAAGGCACGGAACAACATCTGATAGGTGTCGCGGATCAGCTGTTCATCACCGGACATGATGGCTGTGCGGTATGCTGTTTCAAAAATCTGGGGCAGGGAGGAGGTGGCATTGCAGCCCACCGCCAGATAATTATTTTCGGCTTTGTGGGTATCGCGGGTATCCAGCCGGATGCGTCCGTCCTCAAACTGGCTGTCGATCATATTCCGGTTGAAATCCTTGGCAAGCTGAAAGTTCATCCATTTGGCACCGTCGATCATGCAGGCATAGTCAAGGCTGAACCAGCCATGTCCGTAGACAGCTTCGACGGCAGCCGGTCCGAAGTAACCGGTTTTAAAGATGGGATCGCCTGTCTGGTAACAGCCTGCTGTTACCATCTGAGCCAGATCAAATTCGTCCTTTGAACAAAATTCACTTTGCATGGTCATCCTGTTTTTAAACATGATCCTGTTGCCTCCTGTACAGAGTACCGATGATTCCTGACTTCCGGATACGCGTTATGAATTCGGGAACCCGGCTCCCCGAGTGGTTCGTATTTTTCGGTGGAAGTTTAAAAAAATAATACCAGATCCAGAAGAAGATTGCAAGAGGAAGCCGGAAATATTTCAGCGGAGCCTTTGCTGCTGCAGCCGGGCAGCGGACAGGGGGCGATTTGACAGCGGGGGGAGTGTTATGCTATAATGAACCTGAAATGGATGTTGTTCTGTTTTCGGGCGGCGCTGCTGCGGTGTGACAGGCTGCCGCATCGCGGTAACGGGAAGCGTTTGCGGGCGGTAATTTTTTGCGATAAGTCGCAGTCTAAGGGAGCAGCAGGAAAAAGATGCCGGAAGCTCTTTCAATCTCCTGAAAAGGTGTTGACTTTCCGGGTGGTTTTGGATATAATAATATAGTTGACGGATGTGTTCCGTCATGCGGTTGTACGGGTCCTGTGCGACACAGCACTGTGAATCATGTCAGGCGGTGACCCGAGCAGCATTAAGCGGTTGCTGTTGTGTGCCGCAGTCAATCTGTACAACCGTATGACCGAATGTATCCGTCATATTTTTGTTTGTCTAAAAAGGTGGTGATCCCATTGTCGGAAGCATATCAGGCGTTGTACCGGAAATACCGCCCCGTCACATTCGATGATGTGATCGGTCAGCGGCATATCACCGATGTCCTCCGCGGCGAGGTGAGCGGCGGCAGAATTGCCCATGCCTATCTTTTCACCGGTTCCCGCGGCACCGGCAAAACCACCTGCGCAAAAATTCTCTCCAAGGCAGCCAACTGTCTGGATATCCGCAACGGAAGCCCCTGCGGCGAGTGTGAAATGTGCCGCGGCATCGACGATGGCACCATCACCGATGTGCTGGAGATCGACGCCGCCAGCAACAACAGCGTGGACAATATCCGTGATCTCCGCGCCGAGACCAACTATACCCCCGCAGCGGCCAAATATCGTGTATATATCATCGATGAGGCTCACATGCTCAGCATCGGCGCAGCAAATGCCCTGCTAAAAATTATGGAGGAGCCTCCTGAATACGTTATCTTCATCCTCGCTACCACTGAGGTGCATAAAATTCCCGCGACCATCCTCTCCCGCTGTCAGCGGTTCGATTTCAAACGCATCGATCCTGCGCTGATTACCGAACGGCTGATGAGCATCTCCGATAAAGAACATATCGGTCTGGAGGAAGATGCCGCCGCACTGATCGCCAAGCTCTCCGACGGCGGTATGCGCGATGCGCTCTCGCTGCTGGATTTGTGCAGAAGTGCCACCGACGGCTGTGTCACCGTGGAAAACGTGGCAGATTCCGCAGGTCTTGCGGGCAGCGGCCACCTGTTTGAACTGACCGGAGCCTTTGTCAGACGCGCACCGGCAGAGGCCATTGAAATATTGAACCGGCTTTATGCCTCATCGGCAGATCCTGCACGTGTCTGTGAGCAGTTGATTGGACATTTCCGCAACCTGATGCTGCTGAAAAACTCATCCAAAGCGGCGGATATGATTGTCTGCCTGCCGGACGAGCTGGAACAGCTGAAACAGCTTGCCGCAAGCATGGAAAGCGGATATATATTCTATGGGCTGACAACCCTGCAGGAGACACTGGAGCGTCTTGCCCGTTCTTCCTCCAGAAGAACGGAGCTGGAGATGGCCTTTGTCAAGCTGTGCAGCCCGGAAGCTTCCGGCGGTACGGAGGCGCTTCTGGCCAGAATATCCAACCTGGAGCAGGAGGTACGCCGGCTGAAGCGGATGCTGGAACAGGGTATTGTTCCGGCAAAGGAAAGCCGCCCTGCCGAAGCAGAGATCCCGGCGGCGGTGGAGGCAAAGCAGTCGCACGAAAGAAGATCCCAGACACAGAACAAAAACGAGACAGAAGTTTCCGCCGTTCCCGAAGCAGAACAGAAAGAGATGGATGCCGCCCTCTGGGGACAGATTCTGGATACCCTTGGCAAGAGCAATCCCGCCCTCAATGCGGCGCTGATCGGTTCCAAAGCATATATCAGGGGAGACCTGCTGCTGGTGGATTCCAAGGATGATCTCTTCCTGCAGCTGGTCAGAACCAGCGAATATGCCAAGGAATCTTTGAGAGATGCCATCCAGGCCGAGACGGGCAAGAGATACCGTCTGGGACCGTATAAAAGAGAAAAAGCCCCCGAAAAGGTGGAAAGCCCGCTGGATGCCATCGCCGAAGCGGCGAGGAATGCGGGAATTACCATTGAAATGAAATAAAATTAATAAAAATACAGATGATTGATAGGAGAGTATAGTTATGAGATCAAGACTTCCGGCTGGTTACAGCAGCGGCGGACCCAGCAATATGCAGGGCATGGTTAAGCAGGCACAGAAAATGCAGGAGAACATGGCAAAACTGCAGGCTGAACTGGATGAGCGCGAATACACCGTCAAATCCGGCGGATCCGCTGTTGAACTTGTGATCAACGGCAAAAAAGAGGTAAAGAGCATTAAAATTTCCCCCGAAGTAATCGATCCCGAAGATGTGGAGATGCTGGAGGATCTGATCCTTGCTGCCGTCAACGAGGGTATCAGAACCGTTGAGGATACCAACTCCGCAGAGATGGAGAAGGTAACCGGTTCTCTCTCCATTCCCGGTATGCCCGGACTGTTTTAAGCAGGCGGATGTGATCAGATATGAAAAACAATGAAGTGCTGCCTTTTGTGCGCCTGGCGGAGCAGTTTGAAAAGCTGCCCGGTATCGGTAAAAAGTCGGCGCAGAGAATGGCGTATCATATTCTCAACCAGCCTCGTGAAAAGGTTGAGGAATTTGCAAAATGCCTCATCGAGGCAAAACAGAAGATTGTATACTGCGATGTGTGCAAAAACATAACCGATAAACCGGTATGCACCGTCTGCGGTGACGAGGGAAGAGATCACTCCACCATTCTGGTGGTGGAGAGTCCCCGCGATGTCACTGCTTTTGAGCGCACAAGAGAGTATAACGGTCTTTATCATGTTCTTCACGGATTGATATCTCCCATGGATGGGGTCGGGCCCGAATCGCTTTACATAAAAGAACTGATTGCGCGTATGGCGGACGGTCAGGTGAAAGAGGTCATCATGGCCACCAATCCCACGGTGGAGGGCGAAGCGACGGCGATGTATATCTCCCGCCTGCTCAAACCTCTGGGAGTCACGGTGACAAGGCTTGCCTATGGAATTCCTGTCGGCGGCCATCTGGAGTATACCGATGACGTAACACTCTACCGCGCACTCGAAGGAAGAAGTGTATTATGAGTCTGATGGATAAGGCAAAGGCATTTTTAAAAAGTGATACCTGCAGAAAATTCATCCGGTTTGCAATAACCGGCGTGATTAATACTCTGGTGGATTTTGTGATATATTCGCTGGTCAGGTGGATCACACAAAACGAGTATATCGCCCAGACGGCAGGATATTTCTGCGGTGTGATCAACAGCTATATCATCAACCGCAGCTGGACCTTCCGCAAGGAAAAAGCAGGCTTTTTTAGCAGTCAGCTGGTGAAGTTCCTGGTTGTGAACGGCATCACCTTCGGTCTTTCTCTGGGTGCCACATGGCTGTTTAACGATTGCCTTGCGCTGCACTGGGTTCTTGCCAAGCTGTTGGTGGTAGCCATCACAACGGTAGTTAATTTTACGCTCAGCAATCTTTGGGCGTTCAGAAAAAATAATTAAACCTTTGGAATAAGGATGTGTAACAATATGGAATGGACAGGACTTAATGACCTGAGAGAAAAGTATCTCTCATTTTTTGAAAGCAAAGGGCATCTGCGTCTTGCCAGTGCACCGCTGGTTCCGCAGGATGACAGCAGTATTCTGCTGATCAACGCCGGTATGACTCCGCTCAAGAAGTATTTTCTCGGTGTTGTGGAGCCTCCCCGCCGCCGCGTAACCTCCTGCCAGAAATGCGTAAGAATGCTGGATATTGAGCGCGTTGGTAAAACCAGCCGTCACGGTTCCTTCTTTGAGATGCTGGGCAACTTCTCCTTCGGTGATTACTTCAAGCACGAAGCCACCGCATGGGCATGGGAGTTCCTCACCAAAACACTGGAGATCGAGCCGGAGAAGCTCTGGGTCTCCATCTATCTGGAAGACGATGAGGCATTTGATATCTGGACCAAGGAAGTGGGGGTTCCCGCTGAGAGAATCGTCCGCCTTGGCAAAGAGGATAACTTCTGGGAGCACGGCGCCGGTCCCTGCGGCCCCTGCTCTGAGATCTATTTTGATCGCGGCGAGAAATATGGCTGCGGATCCCCCACCTGCGGCGTCGGCTGCGACTGCGACCGCTATGTTGAGATCTGGAACCTGGTTTTCACCCAGTTCGATTCCGACGGCAACGGCAACTATGCTCGCCTGAAAAAAGCCAATATCGATACCGGTATGGGCCTTGAGCGTCTCGCCTGCGTTATGCAGGGTGTTGACAACATGTTTGAGGTTGACACCGTTCAGAATATCATCAAGCACGTATCCCGCATTGCCGGCATCAACTATCACGAGAACGAGAAGAGCGACGTTTCCCTCCGCATTATCTCCGACCACATCCGCGGTTCGGTATTCATGATCAACGACGGCGTTGCTCCCAAAAATGACGGACGCGGCTACGTTCTCCGCCGTCTGCTCAGAAGAGCTGCCCGTCACGGCAGACTCATCGGTATCGAAAAGCCGTTCCTCCATGAGGTCTGCGATACCGTTATCAAGGAAAATGCTTTTGCATATCCCGATCTCGTAACCAACGCCGAATACATCAAGAAGGTTATCCGCAACGAAGAAGACAGCTTCAACAAGACCATCGGTCAGGGATTTGAGCTGCTGAATCAGATCATCGAGAAGATGGACGGCACCGTTCTCTCCGGAGCAGATGCTTTCCGTCTCTACGATACCTTTGGTTTCCCCATGGACCTCACCGAAGAGATCCTTGCCGAAAAGGGAATGACCATCGACGAAGAGGGCTTCAAGGCTCTGATGGACGAGCAGCGCAACCGTGCCAGAACCGCCAGAAGCGAGAAGGATATCCTCGCATGGTCCAGCGATAACGCATTCAAGGGCATGCCCGCCACCGAATTTATCGGTTACGGCTGCACCGAGGCTGAATGCAAGGTGCTTGCCATTGTCAAGGATGGCGAGCTTGCCGACAGCATTGCCGAGGGTGATTCCGGCGTCATCGTCACCGATGCCACTCCCTTCTATGCCGAAAGCGGCGGACAGGTTGGCGACAGCGGCGTTCTCTCCGGCGGAAGCTTCAAGTTCACCGTTGAGGACTGTAAGAAGGTTGCATCCGGTCAGTCTCTCCACATTGGTACCGTTACACTGGGCATGGTCTCCGTGGGCGATACCATCACAGCATCGGTTGATTCCATCCGCCGTCATGCCATCATGCGCAGCCACACCAGCGCACATCTGCTCCAGAAAGCACTCCGCGAGGTTCTGGGTGATCACGTTCATCAGGCAGGTTCTTATGTTGACGAGCATCGCTGCCGTTTCGATTTCTCCCACTTCTCCGCTATGACCAAGGAAGAGATTGCCGCCGTTGAAAATAAGGTAAACGAGCTCATTCTCGAGGCTTTGGATGTGGATGTCAGAGAGATGCCCATTGAAGAGGCCAAAAAGCTGGGAGCTATGGCTCTGTTTGGTGAAAAGTACGGTGATATGGTACGGGTTGTCAATATCTCCGGTCGTTCCATCGAGTTCTGCGGCGGTACTCATGTAGGAAATACCGCAGAGATCGGTTTGTTTAAGATCATCTCCGAAGCCTCTGTTGCTGCCGGTGTCCGTCGTATCGAGGCTGCCTGCGGTGACAATATCCTCACCATGATCAGCGAGATGCAGGCCATTCTTGACCGTGCTGCTCAGCTGCTCAAGCTGACAAGTGTTTCCGAGCTTCCCGCCAAGATCGAAAGCGTATTCACCGAGCTTAAGGAGAAGGACCGCGAGATCGAGACCCTCAACGGCAAGGTCGCAGAGATGCGTATCGGCGAGCTGCTTGAGAAGGCTGTCCAGGTGGGTGCGGTAAAGGTTGCCGCCTCCTATATGGACAACACCAAGCCCGACGTTGCCCGCGCCGTATGCGATAAGGTCAAGGATAGCTGCCCGAATGCCGTCTGTGTCATCTGCGCAGTGAACGAAGGCAAGGGATCCATCGTGGTTTCCTGCGGCAAGGAAGCTGTTGCTGCCGGCGCAAACGCAGGTAAGGTTGTACGCGAGGTTTGTGCTCTTACCGGCGGTAAGGGCGGCGGCCGTCCCGACAGTGCTATGGGCGGAGCTGCTGATCTCTCCAAGGCAGAAGAGGCTCTCTCCAAAGCTGCTGAGATCGTTTCCGGTATGCTGAAATAAGATATCAACACAGTTCATCCGCACAGAGATTTTCTCTGTGCGGATGATGAAATATAGGGAAAGGAGTTACACAATGGATTGCATTTTTTGTAAGATAGCAGCAGGCGAGATCCCTTCCAACAAAGTGTTTGAGGATGATCAGGTGCTTGCATTTTATGATCTGGATCCGCAGGCTCCGGTTCACTTTCTGGTAATCCCGAAGGAGCATATCTCCGGTGCGGATCAGATCACGGCTGAAAACAGCGGTGTGGTCGCACATATCTTTGAAGTGATCGCAAAGGTTACTGCCGAGCTTGGTCTTACCGGAGGATTCCGTGTTGTGACCAACTGCGGCGAGGACGGAGGACAGACGGTAGGACATCTGCACTTCCATGTTCTTGGCAGAAGATCTCTGGCATGGCCTCCGGGCTGATGTGTGATCGGTAAAAACGGCAATGAGTAGGGAGGCAGATGTTTTTGCCTCCCTGAAATGAATAAAACAGCCTGCACTTCATTCTTTAATAAAACGGAAACAGTGACAGGATAAGGAAGCGGGAATATGACAAAAGCGGAAAGAATTCAAACGGCATTAAAAGGCGGAATCCCCGATAAAGTTCCGTTTCTTCTGAATACGGTTATGCAAGGGATTCAGGAACGAATTGTTGGTCATGAGATCACAGAACCTACCTACACGGGGATGAACAATGCCGGTTGGCTTGGCAGCCCGGAGAATGTACCGGAAGTGGTTCCTGCGCTGACAGTGGTTCCCGAAGTGGCTGAAAAGCTGGGTCTGGACGGAATCCAGATACAGGTTCTGCCCCCGATGTTTGTGGATTGGGTGGTCAGAGACGGTGTGGCTTGCATCAGTCATGGTCTGATTGAAGATGAAGATGTTCTGAAGAAGATAAAGATGCCGGATCCGGATGACGAAAAGCTGTATAAAGGCATCGAAGAGATGATCAAGCGCTATAAAGGGGATTTTGCCATGGGTGCCCGTATTCGTTTGGGTGCCTCTCCTGCCATACTCAGTATGGGAATTGAAAACATGGCCATGTTTTATGCGGACGAAGATGATACCCTGCCCAGGACAGTTGAGATGTATACCGAGTGGAGCAGAAAAGTAACGAAGAACCTGTGTGAGCTGGATTTCGATTATTTCTGGGCATTTGACGATATTGCCTTTTCCTCCAATCTGCTGCTGTCTCCGTCTATGTTCCGCGAATGCTTTAAAGACAATATGAAGAAGGCGGCCGATGCCATTAACCAGCCGTGGATCTACCACAGCGACGGAAATTATTCTGTGGTGCTGGATGATATCATTGATATTGGCGCATACGGCATCCACCCCATCGAAAAAGCTTCCATGGATACCAAATGGCTGAAGGAAACCTACGGAAAGAAGCTTTGTCTGGTGGGCAATATTGATATTGACTATACGCTGGCGAACGGTACACTGGAAGAAGTGGAACAGGAAGTGAAAGAGCGTATTGCACTGCTCGGTCCGGGCGGAGGATACATCATTTCCGATTCCAACAGTATACCGGACAGCTGTAAGGCTGAGAATATGATCGCTTTCGGAAAAGCGGTTGAAAAATATCGCTGTATTTATTGAGTTTCCGATAGAATCGGAGACCGTTGGATGGTATAAGGCAAAAAATGATTGCTGATGTTAGAAACGGGAAAAAAGATGATACACCGTTCTGAAAATGTTTTGAATGTAAAAAGGCCCGTCATGCTGTTGGGTCTGTCAGTCCTTTTAGGATGTGCGGGAGCGCTGTTGATCGGCGCTCTTTTTGCAATGTGTATGGCAGCTGCCGCAGTTATCGCGGCGGTGATTTTTGCCTTGTTAAAAAAGCAGAATATCAAAACAAGGGGATTTGCTGTTGCCGTTCTGCTTACGACGGCAGTGTCGCTGCTGCTGTTTGCCGGTGCCGACAGAGAATATCGTAATCTGTTGGATTTACAGGGGAAAGAGGTATTGGTCTGCGGTCAGGTGGAACAGGTAGAATATACCGGGGTTCAGAGGAAGTATCGGATCAGGGGAACACTGACAGCAGACGGAGAGAGCAGAGATGGTGTTGTCAGCCTGACCTGCAATTCTTCCAACGATATTTATCTCTTTGATTGCGTGACGGTGACAGCGGAACTTTACGAAAAGGAAACGGATACAGCATATGACAGCCGGTTGATCAATTCCGGAGAACCGGTGATGAACGGATATATCCGGAAGATTATTTCGGCAGAACAGCCGCAGCAGAACACCCTGATGATGAAGATGACCCGCCTGAGACAAAATATCTGTGATGGATTGATCAGACTTTTGCCGGATTATCGGGGAAACCTGCTTTCGGAAATGACTGTCGGTCTTTCGGGAATTGCTGATAAAGAGACACAGGAGGCGGAAGAATTATTCAAAACAGCGGGAATATCACATATTCTGGTGGTTTCCGGTGCACATCTGATGATTGTGGCCAATGTGATCCTGTTGTTTTTGAAGTTATTTGGGCTGAATGAAAGGTTGGCGGCAGCCATATCGTCGGTTTTTATTTTGTTTTATGTTTTTCTGGCGGGAGCCGGTGTGGGCGTTGTAAGAGCCGGGGTCATGATGCTTTTTGTATTTGCGGCAAAGCTGTTGGGAAGAAGATCCGACGGTTTGACTGCTATATCAGCGGCGGCCGCTTTCATTGTTGCGGTCAAGCCGCTCTCGCTGCTGTCTGCTTCCATGTGGCTTTCCTTTTCGGCTTCGCTGGGAATCATCCTCTTTTCCGGCAGGATGACAAAGGTGATTGTGAAAAAGCTTGCCTTTCTGCCGGCCCAGCGTGTTATCAGTACAGTGGTGGAAAGTTTTTGTGTCAGTTTTGCGGCATGGGCGGCTACCTTACCCGTTATGCTGCTGATGTTTAACGGTTTTTCACTCTATGCAGTGGTTGTCAATATGCTGATTGCCCCGCTTCTGCCGGTAATGATGGTGCTGGGAATGGCAGCCGGGTTGCTTTCGCTTATTTCTCCAGGATTTTTTATCACAAGATTGTGCGGAAAGATTGCAGGAGCCATTATAGCTGTGATAAAATGGATAGCAGAGGGAGTTTCTCAAATTCCTTTTGCCAACGTGGAAGCAGGATATGATTTTTTGAAGATCTGGATGGTGGGAACCGTTCTCCTTGTACTATTGGTTTTGCTGTTGGTTCCGGGAAAAAAGGGAAGGCATCTTCTGCGCTGCTGTGTCGTCAGTGTGTTTGCGCTTGTGTTCAGTGTGGGAACCTATGCTCTGACCATGCAGAATACAGCCGAAATTTCGGTCTCCTCTCTGTATGAGGGCAGTGCCGTTACCGTTGCATATAAGGGTGCAAGGGTTGTGTTGGCAGATGTCAGCAAAAGTGGAGATGTTGCCCTGCTGCGTTCTCATATCAAAGCCCAGAACAGCAGCAGTGTCGACCTGTTTATTGTGGAAACGGGAGATGCAGCCAACGTGGTGCAGCTGACAGGAAAAGCCCTGTCTGCGGTGGATCCGGCGGCTGTGGTTGCAGACAGCAATCTGATGAAAGAGGAACAGATCACAAAAACATTGACAGAGAGGGAAACAGAAGCATATGCGGCGGAGAAAGAGATGTCTGTCACTATAAACGGCGGCGAGATAACAGTCAGAATGCCGGCGGACGGTGTGTGGCTGATTTCTTTGGCAGAGACTACGCTGCTTTATGTGACAGAAGATTGGGATGTACTCGATATGAAAGCGGCCGATACCGATGTTGACGTGATCATTCTGGGCAAAGCCGAACTGGCGAATGCGGCGCTGCTGCGCAACAAGCTTACGGTAAGCATCGGATATTATGCGAATTATGACGGCTATGCCGAGACAGAGATATTGGAAAATGAAGAACGGCTGGAATGGATGGCCGAAAACGGAAATATTTTTTCCTTAAAGCGGAGGTGAGAACGGATGATATTCAGGGATGAACAGCAGTTTGCAGAGCATCTGAAAGAGAAGCAGCTGCTCCGATTCTATTTTTTGTATGGTGAAGAGAGATATCTCAAGCAGCAATATCTCAACAAACTGGTGTCAATGGCCGTGGATAAAGACCTGGCCATGTTCAATCTGCATCGGTTTGATGGCAAAGTTTCGATGGATGTACTCAGCGATGTGGTATACTCTTTCCCGGTCATGGCCGAAACAAGGTGTGTGGTTGTCACCGATCTGGATGTGGAGAAGCTGGGAGCTTCGGAAAGTGAGAAACTGCTGGGACTGATATCCTCCGTACCGGAAACCTGTGTATTGATTTTTGTCACCGATCTGGTCGAAGTCAACCTGAAAAAATCTGCCAAATATAAAAAGCTGGTTGATAAAACGGGACGTACCGGCGGTATAATTGAACTTGTCAAACGGGATGCCGCTAAACTTTCTCAGTTTATGCGCCAGGAAGCAGCGAAGTATAAATGCAGCATATCAGCAGATAATTGCAGATATCTGATGGAGCGCTGCACCGACAATATGGATGTCCTCAAAGGTGAAATAAGAAAGCTGGCAGAGTTTTGTCTGCAGAACGGACGGGACGAGATCCGGCGGGAAGATATCACTGAATGCTGTGCCCCGACACCGGACAGCAGTATCTATGATATCACAAAGGCCATATCCCGTGGAAACTACAACGATGCGATAAAATGTCTGGATGAACTGCTTTACAGAAGAATTGAGCCGGTTGTAATTATGGCCACACTTTCCGGGTTTTATATTGATCTTTACCGTGCCAAGGTGGCGAATCTGTCGGGGAAAAATACGGCAGATATTGTGAAGACGTTTTCCTACGGCAGCAGAGCCTTTGTGGTGGATAAGGCATTTCGTGAAAGCGCCTCCTATTCGGAGCAAAGTCTGGTTGATAGTCTGGAAGTGCTGAGAAGAGGCGATGAAATGCTGAAAGGCAGCCGGGTGGAGGACAGCATTATACTCCAGCAGACACTGACCAGGCTGTTTGCCTGCCGAAGAAGAGGATAAATAAGTTTGTTTGATGGAGAGAACAAAACGGCAATGTATAAAGTAGCACAGGCAATTGTTGTAGAAGGAAAATATGATAAGATAAAACTGGATTCTCTTGTGGAGGCAACAATTATTCCCACAGATGGGTTTGGTATATTCAGAGATAAAGAGATGCTGTCCATGCTGCGCCTGCTGGCAGAAAAGAAGGGGCTGGTGGTTTTAACCGATTCCGATGCCGCAGGCTTCAAAATAAGAGGATATATCAATTCGGCAATTCCCAAAAACAGGGTGATCCATGCCTATATTCCGGATATACAGGGAAAGGAAAAGCGGAAAGCAGTTCCTGGAAAAGAGGGAAAGCTGGGTGTGGAAGGAGTTCCCGCCGAATGTATTATAGAAGCGCTGAGAAGAGCCGGCGTATTGGAAAAAACGAGCGGGGAGCAGCCACGAAAAGAGATGACCAAGGCAGATCTGTGTGAAATGGGGCTTTCCGGCGGTGCCGGCAGCACCGAAAAACGTCGGGAACTTTGCCGCAAACTGTCGCTTCCTCAGCGGCTTTCCGCCAATGCACTGTTGATGGTGCTGAACTCCATAACCACTCGTGAAGAGGTGGAGCAATTGTTGAAATAGATTGATCAGAAAGTGTGGTGACAGACTGTGGAATTTGCAAGCTTGGGATTTTTGTTTGTATTTTTGCCGTTGGCGATCATTATCTATGCTTTTACACCGGGGAAATATAAAAACATATCGCTGTTTGTCATCAATGCCGTATATTATCTTCTCATGGGGTGGCAGATAACATTAATCACAGCTGCAGCCGCAGTTATGGATTATGCCGCAGCTCTTTTTCTGGATGTGGAACGGGGAAAAAAGCTTGCAAAACTCAGAATGCCGCTGCTGATTCTGATGACAATTAAAAATATCGGCGGAGCGGTTGTTTTTGCTGTGTTGGGAGAGTTTTGTTCCGCTGTGGGAGTCTGCATGTTTATGGTGTATGCTCTTACGGCAACAGGATATCTTGTGGATGTTTTTGCCGGGGAAGAAGCGGCGGAACGGAATCCAATCCGCTATTTTTTGTTTTCCACACTGTTTTGCAAAATGCATATCGGTCCACTGGTACGCTGGAAAGATATGAAAACACAGCTTGCGGGTACAGACGGAAGAGGAAAGAGAGGCTTTTCTCTGGAATCCGCCGGAGAGGGATTGGTTTTGTTTTTGTACGGTGCAGCGAAAAAAGTGCTGCTCGCAGACCGTTTGGCAGAGTTTGCTGCTGCATTGGAACAGGTCAATATGTCTGCCCCGTCGGTTTTGGGCAGATGGATCGCCGTTATTATCTTCGCCCTGCGGATATTCTTTGAGCTGTCCGGTTTCAGCGATATGGCAAGAGGATTGGGAATGGTTTTCGGATTGAAGCTTCCCATGAATTTTTATTATCCTTACCAAAGCCTTAGTGTGAGCGATTTTCTCTATCGCTTCAACACAACGGTGGCACAGTTTTTTGAGCATTATGTTTACAACACGCTCAGCAGAAAAAAACATGATACAGAGACGAATGTCCCGCAAACAGAGACTGACGGCAGAAAAAAAACGATTCTCTCCGATATTCTGAACGCACTGCTGGTGTGTCTGCTGTTTGGTATGTGGTTTGGTATCGATCTGAAATACCTGCTCTGGGGTGTTTATCTGGCGGTGTTTATTGTGATCGAAAAATATTTGATTGGGAGATTTTTGGATAACATTCCCAAGCTGTTTGCGAGACTGTATTCATTTGCTGCGGTGATGTGCTCGTTTGTTATTTTTTCAACTCCCGACGGTTACGGGATCTTGGAAAATGCGGGCGCACTGCTTGCTTTCTCGGAGAAGGGGGTATCCACACAGCTGCTCTATCTTTTAAACAGCAACAAACTGTTGCTGGGAGCTGCCGTTTTGTTTGCAACCAGCCTGTTTTCGGTTATGGCTCGTGTGGTGGGGAAAAAAACAGGAACAGTCGTGAAGCTGGTTCAGCTTGTGTGGAGCCTGGTGCTTTTGACTATCACAGTTTCCTTTTTGCTGTGATGAACAATAAACGGATGGGAAAGGAGGATGGCAGACAGAATGAACAAAATAACAGCAGTGATTCTTGTGATCATCCTGGCGGCGGTCCCGCTTTTGTCATTGGCAATTGAGGGGAAAGAAAGCAGCTTTGTGCTGGATGTTTCCGGAGGAATGGATACGGTGCCGGCGCAGACAGAACAGCTGCTGAACAAAAGCATTCCGGGGAAAATTTTTCTGGAAAGAATAAAGCACCGCCTGTTGGTGTTGGGCGGCGCGGAAGAATTTGGCGGTGTCTTTCTTCATGAGGGGAATTTGATCAATAATTATCGCCCGGATGCAGAAAACGGTATTACAGGAAATTTGCAGAATGTGATAGATTTTATTGAGCAGAAGCAGATGCCATCCTATTTGATGATGATCCCGACAGAATGTGTTGTTTGTCAGGAAGAGGTACCGGAGCTGGCAGATATTTTTAATCAGAAAACCATGATCGATACCATGTACAGCGCATTTTCCGGCAATGCCATCACGGTGGATGCCTATGGTGCTTTGTTCCGGAACAGGGAAAAGGATGTCTATTATAATACCCATGCACTTCCCACATCGCTGGGAGGATATTATCTTTACAGCGAGCTGATCGAAAGATTGGGAAGAAGCCCCCATGATATCGATGAGTTTGATATCAGCTATGCCGGTTATGGATTTTACGGCTCGGATTATGATAAAATGCCGTTGGAAGGGGTAAAAAGCGATGCTGTTTCCCTTTATTATTACAACAGCTATAACCGAAGCTATACGGTAACTCACTTTAAAGAGGGACAGACCTACACCTATGACAGGCTCTATATTGCGGAGTATGAATCTGCTGAAGATAAAACGGATATCATTTTCGGCGGCCTTTCCCCCATTGTCACGGTGGATACCATGGGACCCTATACGGATGAATTGCTGATATTCGGAGACGAAACAGCAAAATGCTATGTTCCATTTCTGGTCAATCACTATGCAAGGATAACCATTGTGTCTTTGGATAAGCTTACCCCATCGCTGGCAAAAAACATCGATACGGAGCGGTACCGACAGGTGCTGTTTGCCTATTCGGTGGATACCTTTGCCAAGATGGGCAGTCTGGATAATATAAAAATGCTGTTTGAAGAATAAATGCAGACAACAAACTGCCGGAGAGTTATCTCTTCGGCAGTTTTTATATTTGGGAAAGCAGCGGCATATACTTGTGGGGGAGGGATGGAGAATGATGTCATGGGTGTTAGCGGGAATGATCGCAGCGGCAATTGTGTTCGGAAGCATCGGAGGAAGAATGGACGAAGTGGCTGCAGCGGCAATTGGTGACTGTGTAAAAGCAGTAGAGCTGTGTATTGGGCTGACAGGAGCGGTATGTCTGTGGAGCGGTATTATGAAAATAGCAGATCGCGCAGGAATAACCGAAATTCTGAACCGGGTCATCAGTAAAATGACGGGTCCGCTGTTCAAAACGATTGGCAGGGAATCGACAGCAATGAAGGCAATCTCTTTGAATATCACCTCCAATATGCTGGGACTTGGTAATGCCGCTACCCCTTTCGGTATCAAAGCCATGCAGGAGCTGGACCGGTTAAATGGCAGAGGAAAAGCAGCCGGAGATGAAATGATCCTTTTCGCCGTGATGAATTCGGCTGCATTTCAGTTGATCCCCTCAGCCTCTATTGCGGCCATCCGGCTTGCGGCAGGCTCGGCGGCGCCGCTTGATATTATGCCGGCGGTGTGGCTCACATCGGCGGTGTCATTGACAGCGGGGATTGTCATGGCAGTTACCGTGGGTGCATTGCTGCGGAAAAAGAATAACACAGAGCAAAAGTACAGAGGAATCGGCAGGATAAGGAGGAAGGCCGGATGAGCAGTTATATTATACCTGTGATTCTGCTGATCGTATTGCTGTGGGCATTATGGAAAAAGATCGATGTGTTTCCGGTATTCATGGAGGGAGCAAAAGAAGGGCTGGCAGTGGTGAAGAGCATGATCCCGCCGCTGATCATTTTGTTGACGGCGATCGGAATGTTTCGGGCATCCGGTGCTCTTGAGTTTTTCACCGGCCTGCTCGCTCCCGTTATGCAGCGGATTGGGTTGCCGAAGGAGGTTGCGCCGCTGGTGCTTCTGCGTCCGGTATCCGGCAGTGGTGCCACCGCTGTTTTAAGCGATATTGTTGCAACATATGGACCGGACAGCTTTGCGGGTCGGGTGGCAAGCGTGATGACAGGGTCGACAGAGACAACATTTTACACCCTTGCCCTCTATTTTGGCGCTACATCTGTAGAAAATACCCGATATGCACTGGGCGTATCGCTTTTTGCGGATATCGTCAGTTTTGTCGTCAGTGCACTTGCGGTCAGGCTGTTTTTGGGTGTGTAAAATAAATTTCTCAAAATTGTAAAATCGTCTTACAAACTGCTTGCGTTTTTTTATTTGATGCTATATAATAAAGCTATTCAACCGGAGAGCCGGTTTGGAAGATGAGATTGCAGCAAAAAAGGCAAAGGTGGGATAGCAGAATGAAAAAGATGTCACTTGATGGAATATGGAAACTTGCATGGGAAAAAGATGAAAATGTAAGCGAAAGAGAGTTCGTTACCCCCGAGCAGATCGAGCAGGCCGGTCTGCCGA
>SVMZ01000022.1 GCA_015067185.1 Oscillospiraceae bacterium
GAAAAGTTTTGTTTGTCGGTACAAGACAACAATATTTCCGGTTGTAGGTTTTGGAATAATTTAGGGTTTGAAGTTGTTAATCGAAATGTGTGCAAAGGATTTATTAATTTATCTATGCAGTACAATTATAAATTTTCATCAAATCGACAATAATGTATAATATCTTTTTCGGTGCGACGTGCCAACAATGCGAACCGAAAAAGATATCGGTTCGGAAAACCCAGAAACCACAACGGTTTCTGGGTTTTGTTATGCCATTTTTCAAGGTGAAACTCAAAAGATATCATTTCCCCAAAACGACCTTTGGGGAGGACTTGAACTAAATCTTAAAGCAATACCAGTGGAAAAGTTTGAAACTTTATGATATAATCAGTTCAATGAATAAGTATTTGTAGGGGTGTTTGAGATGATTATTTTAATTACAGGAGCATCGCATACAGGCAAAACTGCACTTGCTCAAAAACTGCTTGAAAAATATAAATACCCCTATCTTTCAATAGACCATCTAAAAATGGGTTTAATTCGTAGCGGCAACACAGAACTTACCCCTATGGATGATAATGAATTAACCGAATACTTGTGGCCGATTGTTCGTGAAATAATAAAAACTGCTATTGAGAATAATCAGAACTTAATTGTCGAAGGTTGCTATATTCCATTCGATTGGCAGAAAGACTTTGACTCTGAATATCTTGAAAGCATCAAATATTACTGTCTTATAATGAGTGAGGAATATATCAAAAATCACTTTGCTGACATAAAGAAATATGCAAACGTCATAGAAAAACGTATGGATGATGAACGGTGTACAATGGATAGTGTGTTGGTAGATAATGCAGAAATGTTAGACCTCGCACAGAAGTATAATGTAAACTATATACTCATTGAAGATAAGTACGAAATCAATATTGATTTATAGCAGCAAATTCCGATTTGAAATCCCTAAAAACATAGGCATCCGCCAGTGATTATAGGGCGTTAATGAACTCCTCTGAAACCGTTGAAAACAAAGGATTTTCCGCGATCTGCTCACCGAATCCCTTTATTAATTGTTACACCGTTTCTACAACGCCCGCGCCGCTCATAAGGGCAAAAGCAAGGGCAAGGAAAACTCATAACAGGATATAACAAGGTGTGGCAATCGGGAGCCTGTGACATATGTGCGAATACATCAACGGAACTATTATACAGGAGGATTTCACAATGGAAAAGACTAAATATGACGAAAACAACGGATTGTGGTACGAACTGCGGGGCGACTATTACATTCCCTGCCTAGCAGTACCGGCTCAAGAGGAAAGACCTATCGGCATTTGGGGGCGGCGGCACCTGCAATACATCAAGAAGGAGCGCAAACCCCTGTACATGGAACTGATGACCAGCGGCAGGCTGAATACATACCTTGCCGACATCAACGAAAAGGCGACGGAGCAAATGCTCCTGTTGGTAAAGCAGATGGCCGAGCGTGAGGGCGTCACCGAAGAGCTCAAAGCCCAAGATCAAATGCTTTGGGTACAGCGAATGAACAACATCCGGGACAGGGCAACAGAGCTTGTGAATCATGAGCTGATCTATGTATGAGGTATCGGGCGGCGGGGAGTGATCCTCGCCGTCTTCAGTTCAGCGCCTCGTACTCGCGCAAAACCATACTGATGGTATAAAAAAAATAAATATTTTAGTATTGGTGGTGTCTTCCATTTGCCTTATCCGTCTGGTATAATTATAGCAGAAAAAGGCATAGGAGGCTCAACAGATGAAACTATCGCTCTCAGAAAATATACGTTCTCTTCGGAAACAACGAAAGTTGACGCAGGAAAAGTTGGCCGAAGCGCTGGGTGTGACGGTCGGCGCGGTCTATAAATGGGAATCAGGGCAATCACAGCCCGAGCTGAACCTGCTCGTAGAAATGGCTGATTTCTTTGATACTTCTGTTGATGTGCTGCTCGGATACAGGATCAGGGACAACCGTCTGGAAGCTGCCCTGGAACGGATTAACGCATATTGCCAGTCACTGGACCCGACAGCGATTTCCGAAGCGGAAAAGGTACTGTGCAAATACCCTCATTCTTTTCGTGTTGTGTATGAATGCGCAACCGTTTTCCTCGTTTATGGTGCCGGCAATCATGACCCACAGCAGCTCAGACGGGCGTTGGAATTGTTCGAACAGTCAAGGATACTGCTTCCGCAGAATGACGATCCCCGCATCAGCGACGTTACGATCTGCGGAAATCAGTCGATAGTCTGGTTTCTGCTTGGTGAACAGGAAAAGAGTATCGAACTGTTAAAGAAAAACAATGCCGGGGGAATTTTCAGCAGTGATATCGGGGCATTCCTGTTAATCTATGGGGATGCACCGGAAGAAGCCGGCCCGTTTTTGTCTGAAGCTCTATTATCAGGAGCATCAACCCTTTTGACCGCAATTCTTGGATATGTGTTCCTGTTTCGCTCCAGAAACGACTGGGGTTCAGCAATGGACATTCTTTCCTGGGGCATAGGTCTCCTGACCGGACTGAAGGCAGAAAACAAACCGGATTTCCTGGAAAAAAAACTTGCGGAAATGCATGTTTTGTTGGCTTATGTCCAGGCGAAGATCGGTATGCAGGAAGAATCATCAGACTCCATGAAGAAAGCTCTTGCGATGGCGCTTCGTTTCGACGCCATGCCTGATTACAGCCTGAAAGCAATGCGTTTTGCAGAGAACATGGATCAATCGGCAGTTTTTGATATACTCGGTGCGACCGCTTCGGAAAGTATAACCAACTTGGTTAGCCTTCTGAAGGATCAGAGATTCGCCGGTCAATGGGAGGAGGCAGCAAGGAATGAAAAGTGATGATAAAAAGAAAGACAACGTATTTCGAAACCGGAATTTTCGGCTGGTCTTCCTTGGCGCGCTGGTATCCGAGCTTGGGGCGTTACTGTACAGTTTTGCTGTGAGCTTCTACATCCTTGAGATCAGCGGCAACAACGCTTTTCTGCAGGGACTGTACCTGGCACTTTGCGGTGTCGCGATGCTGATTTTCACCCCGGTCGGAGGGGTGTTTGGAGACCGGAAAAGCAAGGCGAAGATCATGTATGTCTGCGACTTTATGAAGGGCGGCGTGATCATCCTCGCTACCGTTCTCATGCTGCTTTTTTCCGAACCCCGTGCGCACATCGTTATTCTCTTTGTTCTCGGGATCTTCGGCAACGCAGTCAGCGGCATCTTCAATCCTGCGGCAGGCGCGCTCTTTCCGCACATTGTCGAGGAAAGCCAGCTGCAGCAGGCCAACTCATATTTCACGATGAAAAGTTCCATGGAGAGCATCCTCGGGGTCATCCTGGCCGGCATCCTCTACGCCGCACTTCCGATCCATGTCCTGTTTTTCTGTGTCGGTGCTTGTTTTGTTGCCTCCGGCATTTCGGAAATGATGATCGACTATGATTTTACACCTTCCGGAGTGCCGTTGACGCTCCGGTTAGCGTTCCGCGACATGGGCGACGGCATCGCTTATCTGAAGACCAAAAAGGCGATCCTCGTGCTGTTGGCCTCCGTCCTGTTCATCAATTTCTTCTTTGCGCCGGTGACCGGGAATTTCCTCCCGTACTTTATCAAAACTGACCTGGCGAACGCGCCGTCCTATCTTTTTGACAGTATCCTGGCGCCCGAGCTCTGGTCCTCCGTGTTCAGCGTATGCATCGGCCTCAGCTCGCTGCTTGGCGCGGCGATCCTGAGCGGCAGTCCGCAGGCGGACAAATGCGGTCGGAAGGTATCCCGTCTGTTCTGTTATGGAGCTGCTGTCATCATCGGACTAACGGTCTGCTACGCGGTCTTTGTCGAACGCGGGGCGAGGATCAACGCATTTCTGATCGCGTTCAGCCTGGGATGTGTAATGGTCGGTTTTTTGATCTCATGTATCAACATCCCCGTTATTACAGCGATAATGAGGATAGTGGACAAAGACAAGCTGAGCAAAGTAAACAGCCTCATCAACATCGGTTCACAGGGTATGATACCAATCGCATCAGTGCTGGCCGGCGTGCTCCTGGAGGCCTTCGGCAGCACAGTCCTGCTGGCTTTCTGCTCCTTGGGCTTCACGGTCACTGCCATATCTCTGTTGTTCAGCCGACAATTCAAAGAGTTGTGATAACCTTGATTACTAGGAATAGGCCCGGGTTACCATATAAAACTCTCATTAACCGTCTGACGCCCTGCAAGCCTCAAACTTGCAGGGCGTTTCTATGTATGCACCGCAGGGGCTCCTGCGGTGCATTTTTCTGTCTTAGCGTCCTCTGTCATAATCGTGACTGCGAGGGCGGGTCTGCTGCCGCCGTGCGTCGTTCCGGCGCTTGGCCTCCGCTTCCAAAGCGGCACAAACCAATATGATGAAATCGCTTTCTCTTCAACTGGCAAAGGAAGGGATTACCGTTAATAACGTAGCCCCGGGCGTAGTTTACACCGACCGCAATGTAGAAGCGCTTTCTGACCCCGAATATGCAAAAAAGGTGACTGATAGCATCCCTGTGGGTTTTTACGGCGAGCCGGAAGACTGTGCAGGAATCGTTTCCTTGCTTTGTTCCGAAGAGGGAAGATATATTACCGGACAGAGTATCTATGTGGATGGGGGGAAAAGCATACAATGACGATTCGGTTTTTGGGACAGAGCGGATATGTTTTAAAAACAAAAAACAGCGAAATTATCATCGACCCCTATCTTTCGGATAGCGTTAATCGTGTGGCAGGGAGACCGCGCACATTGCCAATACCGATAGAGCCAAAGAAAATTCATTGCGATGCGGTTATTTGCACGCATAACCATTTAGATCATTTGGATCCTGATACCGTTTCACAAATAAAGAATAAGCAGTTATTTATCACTACAAATGAGGGCGAAATAGAACTGAATCGGCTTGGTAAGGATAATGTTGTTTCATTAAATGTAGGCGAAAGTACAGTTGTAGGCGACTTCGAAATAACCGCTGTTTTTGCCGACCATACGGTAGAGGCTTTTGGTTTAATTATTAAAGCTGAAAATAGAACTTTATATTTCAGTGGAGACACCCTTTATAACGAAAAACTTTTCCAAATTGCAAATTACCATCCCGATGTGACCCTTATTTGCATAAACGGGAAACTCGGCAATATGAATGTAGAAGAAGCGCTGACTGTAGCGAAAAAGATAGGCGCACCGCTCAGCATTCCGAATCACTACGATATGTTTGCATCAAATTGTGAAAATCCTCATCTTTTTGCAGATCATATAGACGGAGGATTTATCATGGAATTTGACCGAGAATATCAGCTATAAATACGCAGTATTTGCGTTTAAGAAAAAACTCAGCATCAAAAAGTAGGCGTTTGCGGGCTTTGTCTAGTGAATTTATAATGATATCGGTGTTGACAGTATAAGCCAACAAGTAGTATGGATATCTTTTTCGGTGCTACAAGCCAAAAGAACTCTACTATAAGCTATATATAAACGGACAGTTTGTAGCGCAAGGACCTGCGCCTTCATATCATTTCAATTATAATTATAATGAAAGGATACAAAATGGAACACTTCGCTTTTTCACTTAACAATGTCTTACACTGCAACCTTTATGACAGATATTGATTTAAGTACGTTGTTTTACGGTGTCTAATATTTGTATCAACTTGACAGGAGATATCTTTTCTGGTATACCTTGACAGTAAAGATACCGCTGTTGATACAATTGTGTCGACAGCGGTATTTTTGTTGTTATTCCCAAAGAAAACCACCTGTTATGTGCGGGAGGAGGAAAATTATAAGAACATTACTTGCAGAGTTTTGATACGGAAAGATCAGTCCCCGGGGGCAGAATAACGAAAATAATCGGAACATTAAAAATATTCTGGAACTTATGGGAAAGAACTGGAACAACCTTTCTGCAACGCCTACCGAAGAACGAAAGAAACCTTGGCAAAGTACGATGTACAGTATTATCGAGTATGAGGAATTCGCCTATGGATTCTGACTCGGCAGTAGAGTGGTGCTTGAAACGTCCGCGGAATTGAATTTCGAAGATTAAAACCACATTCGCTGTTCATGAATTTTGAATATATCTAATGTGAAATATTTATTCAAAATATAGTTGTTTTTGGGTGTTGGAATGTTATATAATATTAAAAACAACTTTGACATAACGGTTTCTGCGTTGTTGCATCGCTGATTATTCTCTTGTATTTGTTCTTCTTTGTGCTGCATGGGTATGCAGCAGGAGCTAACTACATTTTTTATTCAGAAAAATGGAAGGTGGACAATTATGAAGATCGTTTATCCTCAAACAGAACACGGTATTGTAAACCGTGCCGAGAACACACTTTTTTCTTATCAAGGTTGGCCAACGGTAGCGCGTGATGAAAACGGGATACTTTATGTTGCAGCCTCTGGTTTCCGTCTCGGACATGTATGTCCTTTTGGAAAAACAGTTATGTATGTGAGCAAAACAAACGGTAAGACCTGGACACCGCCGATTGTTATAAACGATAACTACGTTGATGACAGGGACGGCGGTCTTCTCTATACACAGGATGGACACTTGGTACTTACATGGTTCACACTTGAAGCCGATTATCTGAGAAATGATACAAGAACATGGTTGAATCCCGAGAGTGAAAAGGCGGCTATTGCTGCAAATAATGGTATGGTAGCAGCATACGGATATCTTCCTGAAGAAAAACTGAAGGCTGGCTCATATGTGCGTGTTTCCGAAGATTACGGTGTTACATGGAGCAAAACTGTCCGTATGCCAATTTCAGCACCGCATGGTCCCAACCGCTGCCGCGATGGCTCACTTATTTATCTGGGACTTGAGTATTGTTCTGATGGTGAGCTTGCGCCGAAAGCAGTGGCACTGTACAAGAGTTTTGATAGCGGTTATTCATGGGAAAAGATCTCCGTTGTCACACCGCCGGACTGGCTGGTTGACAAAGAGTTTCTCGATGAACCTCACGTGATAGAGCTTCCCGACGGCAGACTTTTTGGTGCATTCCGTATTGAGGGACGTAAACCATTTACTATTGGAACTACGGTTTCGGAGGATGGCGGAAAAACCTGGAGCGACGTCGTGTGCACCGGCGTTTCCGGTTCACCACCTCATCTGATGATGCATTCATCGGGCGCACTAATTTGCTCATACGGACGCCGTGAGGCACCCTACGGTGAGCGTGCAATAGTCAGCTATGACTTTGGAAAAACATGGTCAGAGGAATATATTCTTGATGAATCCTACAGTGGAGATCTCGGATATCCATCCACAGTAGAGCTTGATGACGGCAGCCTGATAACGGTCTATTATCAGAGATATAATGACGATAAAAAATGTTCAATTCTTTACACCAAATGGTGTCTTGGAGAGAAACAGAGCGATAAATAATGAAAACGCAAAAATCCGGTCAAATACTTATCCTGCAGGCAGTGAAAGAATGCTGAATGGAAGGTAGAGATAAAACAGATACCGCTGTTGATACAATGATATCAACAGCGGTATTGCTTATCTGATGTTTGTATTGATGATGAGAAAAATTCTATAAGCTACAGATAGAAGTAAAGGTAGTGAGATTCCCGGCAGTGCATAAATCAGAAGGGAAGAGGAAAAAAGTTTAGCTGACATCCGCATTTTCAATATACATATATCCTCTTTCGGAGATGAACTCTTTGCGGGCGGGGAGATTGTCTCCCATCAGTACTTCAAAAATTTCTGCAGTAGCAGCGGCTTCTGAAGGTGTAACTTTAATGAGACGACGAGTTTCGGGGTTCATGGTAGTCATCCACATCATATCGGGTTCATTTTCACCCAAACCTTTGGAACGCTGCAGTGTTGCCTTGGATGCATTATCGCCCAGCATAGTCATAATGCGGTTTTTTTCCTCCTCAGTGTAGGCAAAGTAGGTTTTATCTTTGTAAGTAATTTCAAACAGAGGAGATTCTGCAATGTAAACATATCCCTCTGTGATTAACTTGGGTGTTAGCTTATAGAGCATGGCAAGGATGAGGGTACGGATCTGGAAACCGTCCACGTCGGCATCGGTGCAGATGACAACCTTGCTCCAACGGAGATTTTCAATATTGAAAGAGTTGAGTTCCTTATTGGTGCGGCCCGAAAGTTCGGCACCGCAGCCCAGGACCTTGATAAGGTCGGTGATAATTTCGCTCTTGAAAATCTGTCCGTAATCCGCTTTCAAACAGTTGAGGATTTTGCCCCGGACAGGGATGATAGCCTGAAATTCCGCATTGCGTCCCTGAATACAGGAACCCATAGCAGATTTACCCTCAACAATGTATACCTCTCTGCGGGAGACATCTTTGGTGCGGCAATCTACAAAGTTTTCCACACGGTTGGACATATCGATAGTGCCCACCAGTTTTTTCTTGATATCCAGACGGGTTTTTTCTGCGTTTTCGCGGCTGCGTTTATTGACCAGAACCTGTTCGCAAATTCTTGCTGCTTCATCGGGGTTTTCTATGAAGTAGACTTCAAGATTCTGTTTGAGAAACTCTGTCATGGCTTCGGCAATGAATTTGTTATTGATAGATTTTTTGGTCTGGTTTTCGTAGGAGGTCTCGGTGGAAGCGGAAGAAGACACGAGAATCAGGCAGTCTTCAATATCCTGAAAAGATGGCTTGCTTTCTCCCTTGAGATATTTTCCGGCCTGTTTAATGCGGGCATCAATGGCTGAAACAAAGGCACTTTTGACAGCGCGTTCCGGAGAGCCGCCATGCTCCAGGTGACTGGAGTTATGGTAATATTCAAGCAGCTGATTGGTGTTGGAGAAACAGAAAGCAACCGAGAGTTTGACATCGTATTCGGGACGGTCTGCCCGGTCACGGCCGCGGCGTTCCCCCTGGAAAAATTGTACCGTAGTGAGAGCCTTTTCCCCTGCAATTTCAGCTACATATCCGCTGATACCTTCGGGATAGAGAAAATTCTCTTCTTCAAAAGTTTTGCCGTGCTGAATGCGCAGTGTAAGTGTAATGCCGGCATTAACTACAGCCTGACGTTTGAGGGTTTCGCGATAATATTCAACAGGGATGTTAATATCGGTGAAAACATCCAAATCGGGTTTCCAACGGATGCGGGAACCGCTTTTTTTCTTGGGAGCCGCTTCCTTTTTCAGTCCGCCAACATTTTCACCCTTTTCAAAATGCAGATTATACCGCGTACCGCCAGAAAAAATCTCCGCATCCATATATTCGGAGGCATACTGTGTTGCACACAGACCCAATCCGTTGAGACCGAGAGAATATTTATAAGAGGCATCGTCTTTATTGTATTTTCCGCCGGCATAGAGCTCACAGAAGACCAGTTCCCAGTTATAACGCTCTTCACGGGTGTTGTAATCAACTGGGATACCGCGTCCAAAGTCTTCCACTTCTACAGAACCATCCTCAAAACAGGTGATTATAACACGGTCACCAAAGCCTTCGCGGGCTTCGTCAATGGAGTTGGAAAGAATTTCAAATACAGCGTGCTCGCAGCCTTCCAGACCGTCAGAGCCGAATATAACCGCAGGTCTGAGCCTGACCCGGTCCGCACCTTTCAGCGCAACAATATCTTCATTAGTATAGCTTGATTTTTTTGCCACAAAAAGAACTCCTTACTTTATGGTAATACCGCCAAAGGCTGTAAAGCAGTTGATACGAAGAACCTGTTCACCACCACGGCGAAGCCCTTTATCGGAAAATTTTCCGAAAACAGGGAAGCCGGTAAGCTCGACTTTAACGTTTTCCGGAGCAAAAATTTCAATGCTTCCGAAGATGGAATTGGCTTCAAGGGTGATGTTTTGGTTGATAATGGCCGAATGCAGATCCAGAGAAATGCCGCCGAAGATAGCGGTAGTTTCTCCGCCAAGGAAATTGCTGCTGATATTCTTTACTCTGCTGCTGCCGAATACAGCGAGATATTGGGGACAGTTACTGGTATCGCTGGGGATTTTTTTATTGCGTACCAAGGCATCGAAACTTTTATATTTGTTTCGGAGAGCTTTGCCAAAAATAATGTACAGACCAACGAGGATAGCGAGAACAGGCAGAAAAACAGCCCAGAAGTCTACTGTAAGAAGAGCTTGCGCATGCAGAAGGAGTAGAATACCAAGAGCGATCAAAAGGATGCTGAAAAGATTGAGTCTCCATTTGATAATGGTGTAAAGGGAAGGGAGAATGAGAAACAGTGTCCACCAGCCTTTAAAGAATATCTCGAAATTCCAGTTCCAAAGAGCGTTTCCGAGATAGCCAACACCGATGGCTATGATAATGAGACCGATAAAAATGCGGCTAAGAGTAATTCGGGTATGGTTCATTGAAAGCCCTCCTGTTGTGATTACCGTAATTTACTTTAGTATACCACAAATTTTCCATTGATGCAATCGAATGTTGCAGAGAAGAAGGAGAGGGGGGCACTCTTTGAAAATGCACATATTATAATGTATAAAGGAGATATGGTATGAATGAATATATAATGTGAGACAGAGTGGAGAGCGAAGTTCAGAAAGAAGTTTTTTTAAAAAGCTCATGGAATCCGACTGCAGCAAGGATAAGACCAAATAACAGGCGAAGCGTGTCACCTTCGAGGAGAGAGGCAGTTTTTATCCCGAGCCAAGCGCCGAGAAGACCAAAGGGAACGGTAACCAAAACGGCATATCGGTCGATCAGGCGGTTTTTCAGATGGATGAAAATAGCTGTAAGTGCGATGGGAAGAAAAAAAATCAGATTCATTCCCTGTGCTTTGAGTTGTTCAACATTGGCAAAGACCATAAGATACAGCAGGAAAACACCGCCGCCTCCAATACCGAGAGCACCGGCAGCACCGGAGAGAACAGAAACTATGAGAGGTAGGAAAAATGCAGAAAACAATAGGAAACCTCCAAATAATAAGGTATAGTATAGTGTTTGAGGAAAAAGCTGATGCTATTCACCGAAAATCAATGGCAAAAATATAATATTGTATTGACGGGCAAAGAGTTTTATGATAAATTAAATATATCAGATTTATAAAATTATAATTTTTAATGAATTCAGATGGTGTATGAAGATGATGAAAAATACGGCCGGAATTACATATGAGATTATCCGGTCGGACCGAAAAACCATATCGGTAACGGTATTGGAAAACGGAGAAGTTGCCGTGAGAGCGCCGAAGCGGATGACACTGCAGGAAATTGAAGCAGTTGTAATGCGGCATGCTGCTTGGATTACAAAACACAGTAAGCAGCAGAGTGAGTGTGCAAAAATGCGGGGCACATTGACACAGGAAGAAAAAGAGGAATGGAAAAGAAAAGCACAGTGTTATCTTCCTGTGCGGACAGCGGAATTTGCCGAAAAGATGGGAGTTTGTCCCGATGGTATCAAAATAACGGCGGCAGAAAAAAGATGGGGTAGCTGCAGCGGAAAAAATACAATTTGCTATTCCTGGAGAGTCATGCTGCTGCCTGATGATTTGATTGATCTGATAATTGTGCATGAGTTGGCACACATATATGAGAAAAATCACAGTGCCGCATTTTATCGGGTCATGGAAAGATATCTGCCGGATTATCGTGAAAGAATGGTGAAATTAAAGGCGATATCAGCGTATTTGCCAAGATGAGGAAGAGAAGGGAGAATGGTAGCGAAAGTTGTGATATTATACGGGAGTATACCGAAAATGTTATAACAACATATATTTTTGGTATTTCACATTTGATGCGGGATATGTTAAAATGTTAACAAGCTTATAGATCAGGGAAAGTCTCAGAAGAAAAAATATTTCGGATAGAGCCGTGTTTTGTAGGCGAAAAGTATTCACAGAAATAAGGCGGTTGAAAGCTGTCAAATCTGGGGAAAAGCTATTCCCATCAAATCATACCGGAGGAATCACAATGAATAAAGTTACTATCATCGGAGCCGGAAACGTCGGCGCTACCATTGCATTTACCCTTACTGTCGGCGGAATCGCTTCCGAGATTGTATTGATTGATATCAACAAGGGTAAGGCCTTTGGTGAGGCAATGGATATTCGTCAGGGAACCCCGTTCTGCAGCCCTTGTTTCATCTATGCGGGAGATTATCCTGATGCAAAAGGATCTGACATTGTCATCATCACTTCCGGTGTGGCTCGTAAACCCGGACAGTCCCGACTGGATCTTGCGCAGATCAACGTCGATATAACAAAAAAGATAATTCCCGAAATTACAAGGTATGCTCCGGATGCAACATATATCATCGTAAGTAACCCTGTTGACATCCTCACATATACATTCTGCAAGTGTTCCGGAATCCCCGAAGAGAGAATAATTGGTTCCGGTACTTTGTTGGATACCACACGTCTTCGTGCCCGCCTGTCCCAGATTTATTCTGTCAATCAGCAGAATGTTCACGCCAGTGTTCTTGGTGAACATGGTGACTCTTCGTTTATTCCTTGGTCCACCATCAATCTTTCCAATGTTCCTATTGCAGAAGTCCATAAGACTTTGGCAAGACCGGAAAAACCTGCAGAGCCCCTGAACTATGATGAGATAGAAGAATATGTTCGTCGTTCCGGCGGTATCATCATCGAAAACAAGGGCGCTACCTTCCATGCAATTTCTATCTGCGTTGCTCATCTCTGCAGATGTCTTTTCAGCGGAATCGATACAACACTTCCAGTTTCCACAATGATGCACGGCGAATACGGTATCGAAGATGTATGTCTCAGTGTTCTCACTGTTGTGGGTAATGGCGGAGTAAAGGGCAAAATGCTGCTGCCGCTCACTCAGGAAGAAGAGGGTAAACTCAGAAAGAGTGCAGACTGCCTCAAGAGTATCATTAACAGCATTACCATCTAATCAGCGTTTATCCCATGCAAGCTTCGTAAGAAGCTTATTGTTGTAACATAGAGAAAACGGAATACACAACGATCGATCCAAGGTGTCAGGCATTTTTTAAGGATGCAAGGCGTCTTGGTTTCGGCGCGTGTAAATATAGAAAAGAAAATTTTGAGATTTTAAGGTCTTTTACGGATAAAGGAGAGGAGAGAAACTATGGAATATCGTATTGAGCATGATTCGATGGGTGAAGTTAAAGTGCCTGCAGACAGGCTTTGGGCAGCACAGACCCAGCGCAGCCATGAGAATTTTGAGATTGGTGTGGATATTGAAACCATGCCTCGCGAGATTACTCACGCATTTGGTATACTGAAAAAAGCAGCAGCCGTTGCCAATAACCAGCTTCGCCCCGAAAAAATGACAGAAGAAAAGCTTTCTGCAATTTCACAGGCCTGCGACGAAGTTATCAGCGGTGCGCTTAACAGTCATTTTCCGCTGGTGGTGTGGCAGACCGGTTCCGGCACACAGTCTAACATGAATGCCAACGAGGTTATTGCAAACCGCGGCAACCAGATTGCGGGCAAAAAATTGCTTCATCCCAACGATGACATCAACATGAGCCAGTCTTCCAACGATACATTCCCCACAGCAATGCACATTTCTGCAGTGCTTATGCTGGAGGACAAGCTTATCCCCGCAGCACAGACACTTATTGATACATTCAAGAGACTTGAGGCTGAAAACGAAGGTATCGTAAAGAGCGGACGCACCCATCTTCAGGATGCAACTCCCATTAAGTTCAGCCAGGAGATCAGCGGCTGGCGTTCCAGCCTTGAGCGTGATGTTGAGCTCATCAAGCTTGCAGTTGCTCCTCTTTATGAGCTGGCTCTCGGTGGCACAGCAGTTGGCACAGGTCTCAACGCTCCCAAGGGCTTCGACACAAAGGTAGCTGAAGAGGTTGCAAAGCTCACCGGCAAGCCTTTTGTAACAGCAGCCAACAAATTCCATGCTCTCACATCCAAGGATGAGCTTGTTTTTGCACACGGTGCGATCAAGGCTCTTGCCTGCGATATGATGAAGATTGCAAACGATATCCGCTGGCTGGCAAGCGGACCCAGAGACGGTCTCGGTGAGATATTCATTCCCGAAAACGAGCCCGGCTCCTCCATTATGCCGGGTAAGGTAAACCCGACTCAGTGCGAGGCGGTAACAATGGTAGCAGTACAGGTAATGGGCAACGATGTTGCTGTTGCAATGGCAGCATCTCAGGGCAACTTTGAGCTCAACGTGTTTATGCCTGTATGTATATACAACTTCCTGCAGTCCGCAAGATTGTTGGCGGAGGCAATTGTCTCCTTTAACAAGAACTGCGCAGTTGGCATCACCGCAAACAAAGAGAAGATGGCACATAACCTCCACAACTCTCTCATGTTGGTAACTGCACTCAATCCCTATATCGGATATGAGAATGCTGCAAAGACTGCTAAAAAAGCGTTTAAAGATAATATTTCGCTCAAAGAGGCTTGCGTGGAACTGGGATTCCTGACAGCCGAGAAATTTGACGAGGTATTCCATCCCGAACAAATGGTGTGATAGGAGGAGAACAACACAATGAAAGTGAGTTATTTTCCCGGCTGCACATTGAGAACAAAGGCAAAACAGCTTGATGTTTATGCACGCAGAAGTGCAGAAGTATTGGGCGTTGAGCTGGAAGAGATCGAAAACTGGCAGTGCTGCGGAGGCGTATTCACTACATCGCGCGATGAGATCGCCACCAAGCTTTCGTCTGTGCGTGCATTGGCAGAGGCAGGCAAAAAGGGTCAGCCGCTGGTATCGGTATGTTCCGCTTGCCACAATGTTATCAAGCAGACAAACAACGCAATGCAGAAAGACGCTGAGTTTGCATCCAAGGTGAACAGCTACCTTGCTCCCGATCTTTCTTATAACGGTGAGACACAGGTTTTGCATTATCTTGAGCTCCTGCGTGATGTGATTGGTTTTGATAAGATTGCAGAAAAAGTGGTTAAACCCTTTAAGGGCAAGAAGATCGCCGCTTATTATGGCTGCCTGCTGCTCAGACCTAACACAGTTATGAGAATGGATGATCCCGAAAACCCGAAGATCATCGAAGATTTCATCCGTGCAATCGGCGCAGAACCGGTTATCTATCCCTACCGCAACGAGTGCTGCGGCGGATACATAGCCATTGAAGATGCTGCTTCCGCAAAGAAGAAGAGCAACAAGGTTACCGAAAGTGCAGCAAACAACGGTGCAGATATAATTATTACAGCCTGCCCGCTTTGCCGTTACAACCTTGAAAAGAACGGTTCCGAGATACCGGTAATCTATTTTACAGAGCTGCTTGCTGAGGCACTCGGTGTGAAGGAGGACTAAAATGGAAACAAATAAATACCTCCGTAAAGAGATAATCCGTTCAAGCGGCGTGAATCCGCTTAAATGTATGAAGTGCGGAAAATGTTCCGGCACCTGTCCCGCATATGACGAGATGGAATATCATCCCCATCAGTTTGTATATATGGTGGAGACCGGCGACATTGAACCGCTCATGAATTCCAAATCCATCTATAAATGTCTTTCCTGCTTTGCCTGTGTGGACAGATGCCCCAGAGGCGTAGAACCCGCAAAGGTTGTTGAGGCTGTCCGCCTTGCAGTGATTCGTCAGCAGGATAAGAACCACCTGAAGGCAGACGATATCCCCGCTATCATTGATGCAGATGCAGATATGCCCCAGCAGGCCATCGTCAGCGCATTCAGAAAATATGCTAAGTAAGGAGGAGAGAACAAAATGCAAAGAATAGGCGTATTCGTATGCTGGTGCGGAAGCAACATTGCAGGAACGGTTGATGTTCACGCTGTGGCAGATGCTCTTAAAAACGAACCCGGAGTCGTTTTCTCCACCCAGTACCAGTATATGTGCTCCCAGGCAGGTCAGGATATGATCAAAGAGGCCATCAAAGAACATAGGCTCTCCGGCATTGTAATCTGCTCCTGCTCCCCCCGTATGCACGAGGCAACATTCCGCAAGACAGCTCAGGCTGCAGGTCTCAACCCCTATATGGTAGAGATCGCCAACATCCGCGAGCAGTGCTCCTGGATCCATAAAGATATGGCAGAAGGCACCGAGAAGGCTATCATCCTCGGTAAGGCTGCTATTGCAAAAGTTAACCTCAACGCTCCCCTCACCCCGGGAGAGAGCCCTGTAACCAAGCGCGCTCTCGTTATCGGCGGCGGTATTGCAGGTATCCAGACCGCTCTGGATATTGCAGATGCAGGCTTCGAGGTAGATATTGTTGAAAAGAATCCCACCATCGGCGGCAAGATGGCTCAGCTGGACAAGACATTCCCCACACTTGACTGCGCAGCCTGTATCCTCACACCGAAAATGGTTGACGTTGCACAGCACGAGAAGATCCGTATCTTCTCCTTCAGCGAAGTAACAGAAGTAAAGGGCTTTGTTGGCAACTTCACAGCCAGAATCATGAAGAAGGCACGCTATGTTCGTGAAGACATCTGCACAGGCTGCGGACTCTGCACAGAAAAATGTCCTCAGAAGAAGGTTCCCAACGAGTTCAACCTCGGCATGGATAACCGCCGTGCTGTATACATCCCCTTCGCTCAGGCTGTTCCCAAGGTAGCCACCATCGATCCCAACTACTGCACAATGCTCAAGAGCGGCAAGTGCGGTCTCTGTGCAAAGGTCTGTACCGCCGGTGCTATCGACTACAAGCAGAAGGATGAATTCATCGAAGAGAAATACGGCGCAATTGTTGTTGCAACCGGCTTCAACCCCATCAGCATGGAAAAATACGATGAGTTCGCATACAACCAGTCCAAGGATGTTGTTACATCCCTTGAGTATGAGCGTATCATGAACGCCGCAGGCCCCACCGCAGGTAAACTGCTTCGTCCCTCCGACGGCAAGCATCCTCACACCATCGTTTTCGTACAGTGCGTAGGTTCCCGCTGCGCTGCCTGTGACGAAAGGGGTAAGGAATATTGCTCCAAAATCTGCTGCATGTATACAGCAAAACACGCAATGCTCACCAGAGATAAATATCCTGACACCGACGTATATGTATTCTACATCGACGTAAGAACACCTGGTAAGAACTTCGACGAGTTCTATCGCCGTGCTGTTGAAGATTACGGTGTACATTATATCAAGGGTATGGTTGGTAAGGTTACACCGGATGGTGACAAGCTTATCGTCCGTGGTTCCGATCTGATTGGCAACAAGCAGCTGAACATCGAGGCTGATATGGTAGTTCTTGCCGCTGCAATCGAGCCGGATAAATCCGCACGTCCTCTTGCAACGATGCTCACCGCAAGCATGGATACCAACGACTTCTTTACCGAAGCTCACCCGAAGCTCCGTCCTGTAGAGAGCCCCACAGCAGGTGTATTCCTCTCCGGCGCATGCCAGGGACCCAAGGATATCCCCGATACGGTTGCTCAGGCAGGTGCAGCAGCATCCAAGGTTATCGGTCTGCTTGCCAAGAACAAGCTCACAGGTAACCCCTGCGTTGCAAAATCCGATGAGCTTATGTGTAACGGCTGCTCCTCCTGCGAGAGAGTATGTCCTTACGGCGCAATCACCTATGTTGATAAAGAATTCCGTATGCCCAACAGAACCACATTGGTACGCCGTGTTGCTTCTGTCAACGAGGCTGTCTGCCAGGGCTGCGGCGCTTGCACAGTAGCCTGCCCGTCCGGCGCAATGGACCTCAAGGGCTTTGCAAACAAACAAATTATGGCGGAGGTTGATGCAATATGCAAGTAAACGGATATAAACCCCTTATCGTGGCATTTTGCTGCAACTGGTGCTCCTATGCAGGTGCTGACCTTGCAGGAAGCAACCGTCTCAGCTATCCCGCAGAGGTAAAGATCATTCGTGTACCCTGCTCCTGCCGTGTAAACCCCATGTTTATACTGCGCGCATTCCAGCGCGGCGCTGACGGTGTTATCCTTTGCGGATGTCATCCCGGCGACTGCCACTACACCTCCGGAAACTATTTCACACGCCGCAGAATGGCTGCTCTCTTCTCCATGCTGGACTTCCTTGGAATTGAGAGAGCGCGTACCCGCGTTGAGTGGGTATCCGCTGCTGAGGGCGCAAAGTTTGCCGCAACAATGAACGATTTCGTTGAGACTGTAGCAGCTCTTGGCGAAAACAAGAGACTGGAGGATCTGCGATGCAAAAGATAACACGCAAAATGCTGATAGATAAAGCCGCAGAGCTTCTGCAGAACGGTACTGTTGACCGTGTGCTCGGCTGGAAGAACGGTGAGTTCGTCTACGACGTTACTCCCGCACTTTTCACAGATGCCGAAGCTCTTGAAAAAGATTTTGTATATAACGATTTTTGCGGCGCAAACTTCTCTAAGTATCTTATAGCCGAAACCCGCAAGCAGGGTGGAAAGGTTCTTGTTTTCCTCAAAACCTGTGATACATACAGCTTTAATCAGCTGCTCACCGAGCACAGATTTGACCGCGAAAAAGTATACGCCGTAGGCATTCCCTGTGAAGGTATGGCCGATATCGAGAAAGTCAAGAAGGCTGTTGACGGCATCATTGCTGTTGACGGCAAGGATGACAAGATTGTGGTTACAAGCCTCTATGACGGAGACGTTGAGCTTGACGCACAGGCTGTTATGGCTGAGCGCTGCATCGTCTGCAAGAGCAAAAAGCACGTTGCTTATGACGAGCTTATGGGCGAAGAGGGCGAAGTAATTGAATCTGCCCGTTTTGACGAGGTTGAAAAGCTGGAGAAGATGACCGCTGACGAGCGTTTTGCCTTCTGGCAGAACGAACTCTCCAAGTGTATCCGCTGCAATGCATGCCGTAACGTATGTCCTGCTTGCACCTGCGAAAAGTGCGTTTTCGATAACCCGGATTCCGGTGTTGAAAACAAGGCAGCAGCAGACAGCTTTGAAGAGAAGATGTTCCACATCATCCGTGCATTCCACGTTGCAGGACGCTGTACAGACTGCGGCGAGTGCTCCAGAGTTTGTCCGCAGAATATCCCCCTGCACCTTCTCAACAGAAAATTCATTAAAGATATCAACAGCTTCTATGGCGATTATCAGGCCGGAGCCGAGGTTGGAAGCCGCGCACCGCTGGTCAACTACACAACAGAAGACCTTGAGCCGGGCGAAGCTGTGGAGAAGGGAGCGAACAACTGATGCGTAAATGTTCAATCAGTGCCCTTGATGCGGTTTTTGCAAAAATTGCAGAGAGCATGACCCTCTATATCCCAGCTGACGACAAGAACGGCGCCGCTTATAAAAAGTGGGAGAGTGGAATGCAGCTTGCTGATACCCTCAACACCGTTCGCAGCCCCAAAGATTTCTTCTTCCCCCAGATTGAGAATCTTATGGAGTTCAAAACCTCCGGAAAGACCATCGAAGTGATCGATACCCGTGAGGCAAAGGAAGATTTTGTGGTTTTCGGTGTTCGTGCCTGCGATGTAAAGAGCTTTGAGGTTCTCGACAGAGTATTCCTCAGCGAGCCGGTAGACAGCTACTATGCTGAGCGCCGCGCACACGGTGTCATTGTGTCAATGGCATGTTCCAGACCCGCAGAGACCTGCTTCTGTCAGACTTTTGGTATTGATGCAGCAGCTCCCGCCGGCGATATCTCCTGTTGGAAAGACAGCGAAAATGTATATTTTGAAGCACAGACAGAGAAAGGCTCCGCTCTTCTCAATGTTATCGCAGACCTCACCGAGGAATGCGGCACAGAAAAGGTTGAAGAGCAGCAGGCAAAGACTCGCGAGATTATGAAGAAACTGCCCTTGGCAGATCTCACCACCGAAGCTTTCGAGGGTGGAGACAAGACCATGGAATTCTTCAACATTCCCGAGTGGAAAGAACTCTCCGAGTCCTGCATTGGTTGCGGAACTTGTACATTCGTTTGCCCCACCTGTCAGTGCTATGACATCAAGGATTTCAACACAGGCAACGGTGTTGTCCGTTTCCGCTGCTGGGACTCCTGCATGTATTCCGATTTCACCCGTATGGCACACGGCAACAGCAGAAACTCTCAGGTTGAACGCTTCCGTCAGCGCTTTATGCACAAGCTTGTGTATTATCCCGCAAACAACGACGGTATGTTCAGCTGCGTAGGCTGCGGCAGATGCCTCTCCAAGTGCCCCATCTCTATGAATATTGTTAAAGTTATGAAAACGATTGGAGGAAAGAAATGATGAATACTCGCAACGAGCCATTGATTCCGAAGATCGGCGTTATAACTGATATCCGCATCGATACTCCGGACGTTAAAACCTTCCGTGTTGTAACACCGGACGGCCAGAAGGCTTTTGAGCATATGCCCGGACAGTGCGCAATGCTCTCCATCCCAGGCGTGGGTGAGGCAATGTTCTCCATCACCTCTTCTCCCACAAACACAGAGTTTATGGAGTTTTCCATTAAAAAGTGCGGATGTGTCACCGAGTGGCTGCATCAGGCAGAAGTTGGTCAGCAGGTGACCATCAGAGGACCTTACGGCAACGGTTTCCCCGTTGACACCGCTTTCAAGGGACAGAATATGCTGTTCATCGCCGGCGGTATCGGACTCGCTCCTCTGCGCTCCGTCATCAACTATGTCCGTCACTACAGAGACCGCTACGGCAAGATCGATATCGTATACGGTTCCCGCAGCATGAACGACCTGGTTGACTACAAAGAGATCATTGATGAGTGGTGCAACGACGACGGTATCAACGTTCACCTCACCATCGACCGTGAGCAGGAAGGCTGGGACGGTCACGTTGGTTTCGTTCCCAACTATGTAAAAGAGCTTGGCTTTGATACAGACAAGACTGCCATCCTCTGCGGACCTCCCATCATGATCAAGTTCACACTTGACGGACTCGCTTCCCTTGGTTTTGATAAAACACAGGTTTACACAACAATGGAGCTTCGTATGAAGTGCGGTATCGGTAAATGCGGACGCTGCAACATCGGCTCTAAGTATGTTTGCAAAGACGGACCGGTATTCCGTATGGATGCGCTCTCTGAGCTGCCGGATGAGTATTAAGAAAAGGAGAGAACCGACATGGAAAAGATGGTAAATATATTCTTGTTCGGAAAGCGTTATCAGGTTCCTGATAACCTTACGATCATGTGTGCTATGGAGTATGCGGGCTATCAGCTGGTTCGTGGCTGCGGTTGCCGTAACGGATTCTGCGGAGCTTGTGCAACAATCTACCGCATTAAAGGTGAGCGTGAGCTGAAGGCTTGCCTCGCTTGCCAGACAAAGGTTGAGGACAATATGTATATTGCCACCCTGCCTTTCTTCCCGCTGATTAAGCAGGTTTATGATATCAATAAAGTATCTCCCACAGAACAGATCATGATGCAGCTCTATCCTGAAATTTACGCCTGCATCGGCTGTAACGCCTGCACCAAGGCCTGCACCCAGAGTCTGAATGTTATGCAGTATATCGCTTACGCACAGCGCGGCGAATACGAGCTCTGCGCAGAGGAATCCTTCGACTGTGTTATGTGCGGCGTATGTTCTTCCCGCTGCCCCGCAGGCATCTCTCATCCGCAGGTTGCCATGCTTGCCCGCCGTCTTAACGGAAAATATCTTGCTCCCGGCTGCGGACATCTTGATGAGCGCGTAAAAGAGATCAAAGACGGAACATTCAATGAGCTGATTGAAGCTCTTATGCAGAAGCCGGTTGAAGAACTTAAAGAGCTCTACAACAATCGTGACATCGAGAAATAAGGAGGGGCTGAATTATGTATTCCGAAGAAATTATGAAATCCATAAAGGCGGTTGAGGCTAATCGCGAGAGCAACATCGCCTATGAGCCCGCCAGAATGACAGCAAAAGAGAAGGAAGATCTTCTCGCTGCCTACCATCCCGACTATAAGCAGGATGAATTTGAAGTTCTCAAAATAGGTCCCAACAAGGGGGAAAAAGTTCCCAAGGAACTGGCTGCAGTTCTGCAGGCAGGCAGCCGTATCACTGCTGATGCCGTTGACCTCACCAAACCCGATTACGACGTTGATGTTCTCGTTATCGGCGGCGGCGGCGCCGGTTCTTCCGCAGCTATTGAAGCTGATGAAGCCGGTGCAAGCGTTATGATCGTTACCAAGCTGCGCATCGGTGATGCCAACACCATGATGGCAGAGGGCGGCATCCAGGCAGCTGATAAGCCCAACGATTCCCCCGCAACACACTTTGTTGATGCCTTCGGCGGCGGTCACTTTGCTGCAAAGCGTGAACTTCTCTCCAAACTGGTTTGTGATGCTCCCGAAGCAATTCAGTGGCTCAGCAATCTCGGCGTAGAGTTCGATAAGGACGAGCAGGGCAATATGATCACCACCCACGGCGGCGGTACTTCCCGTAAGAGAATGCACGCCGCACGCGACTACTCCGGTGCTGAGATCATGCGTACCCTCCGCGATGAAGTTCTCAACCGTGGCATTCCCGTTGTCGATTTTACCGCTGCCATCGAGCTGATCCTCGATGAGAACGGTAACGCAGCAGGCGCTGTTCTGATGAACATGGAGACCAAGGAACTCTTGGTTGCCAAGGCAAAGACTGTTGTTATCGCTACCGGCGGTGCAGGTCGTATGCACTATCAGGGTTTCCCCACCTCCAACCACTATGGCGCAACAGCTGACGGTCTGGTTCTCGGCTATCGCGTAGGTGCAAAGCTGCTCTATGCCGATACTCTTCAGTATCACCCCACCGGTGCTGCTTATCCTGAGCAGATTTTCGGTGCTCTTGTAACAGAAAAGGTTCGTTCCCTCGGTGCAAAGCTTGTTAACCGCGACGGTAAAGTATTTATGCATCCGCTGGAGACCCGTGACGTTTCTGCCGCATCCATTATCCGTGAGTGCAACGACAGAGGCAACGGTGTCAATACCGGCAGCGGCCTTGGCGTATGGCTGGATACACCGATGATCGAGAAGATCGGCGGAGAAGGTACCATCCTTCGCCGCATCCCCGCTATGCATCGTATGTTTGCCAAATACGGCATCGATATCCGCTATGAACCTATTCTGATCTATCCGACCCTTCACTATCAGAACGGCGGACTTGACATTAATGTTGACGGTATGACCACCAACATCAACAACCTCTATGTAGCCGGCGAGGCTGTCGGAGGAATTCACGGACGTAACCGTCTGATGGGTAACTCTCTGCTTGATATCATTGTTTTCGGACGCAATGCAGGACAGAATGCTGCCGCAAAGAGCAAGAGCGTAACCGTTGGTGCTCTCACCCTCAAGCATATTGATGAGTTTGCTGCCATGCGTAAGGAGGCCGGTATTGATGGCGATGAAGTTTCCCCGAAGCTTCTCCCGTCCTATACTCACGGCAACCCCCGTCTTGAGAACAAATAAGGGAGGATAAGCTGAAATGAGTCTTTTTGGTGGCGTTGTTTCCATCAGCAGTATTTCTTTCCTCATGTTTTCTGTCATGATCATTGCTGCTCTTGGTTATCTTCTTGGTCGTATTACAATTAAAGGCGTTTCCCTTGGAACCGCAGGCGTATTTATTGTAGCTCTTGTTTTCGGCGCACTCTTCTCCGGCAGTGTAGAATCTGCTCTTATGATTACAGACGGTATTTCCTACAGCACACAGGCACTTAAAGTTGTTGAAAATGTTGGTCTTATCTTCTTTGTAACCTCTGTTGGTTTCATTGCAGGACCCAACTTCTTCAAAAACCTGAAGAAAAACTATAAATCCTACATTCTCCTCGGTGTTATTGTCATTCTCTCCGGCGCGCTTGCCTGCATTGGCTGTTACTATGTAGGGGTTGGCTTTGAGGATGATCCGAAGGAATTTGTGGCCATGCTGGATGGTATTCTCTCCGGCGCACTCACCACAACTCCCGGATTCTCTGCAGCAAAAGCTACTGTTGAGAACCTCTATGGATCCGATCCTGCTAAGATGGAAGCTTACGAAGCTGCCGTTACGGTTGGTCATGGTATTGCCTATCTCTTCGGTGTTGTTGGTGTTGTTCTCTTCGTACAGCTCATTCCCAAGTTCACAAAAGCAAACATGGAAGAAGAGCGCGCAAAGCTTATGTCTGTTGACATGGGTGAGAAGAAGGAATACAAGGGTAAGCTCATCGATATCGATCCCATCGGTATTGCAGCATTTGCACTTGCCGCATTCATCGGTATCTTTGTTGGCTGCATTAAAGTTCCTCTCTCCGGTCAGGGACTCAGCGGCAACACCTTCTCCCTCACAACTACAGGTGGTACGCTCATTACCGCTCTTGTATTTGGTCACTTTGCACACTTTGGTCCCATCAATGTAACCCCCAACAAGAAGATGTTGGAAGTTCTCCGTGAGCTTGGTCTTATGCTCTTCCTCATTGGTGCAGGTGTTGCAGGCGGTGCAAAGTTTGTTGAATACTTCAAGGCTGTCTACTTCCTCTATGGCATTGTAATGACCCTCGTTCCCATGATCGTTGGTTATCTCTTTGCTAAATATGTGCTTAAACTCAGCCTGCTCAATAACCTCGGTTCCATCACCGGCGGTATGACCTCCACACCGGCGCTGGGCACCCTCATCAGCGTTGCGGGTACAGATGAAGTGGCTTCTGCTTATGCAGCAACCTATCCTATCGCTCTGCTCGCTATTGTTCTTGTTTCCCAGTTCCTGTTGGTTTTGCTGTAATATATGTAATATTCAAACAGACGGCAACAATTTTGTTGCCGTCTGTTTTTGTGTATATGAAAGGTGATATGAATTCCAAACTAAATAAAGGGGGAGAGGAGACTGGCATATGTGTCCGCTCTTTAATATTATCCCACTGTACATTTTCTCCGCTCTGTACAATGTAGTTTCCCAGCCTCTGCATTTCCTTGGCAGTCTCTGTTTTGTCTGCCGTACTTTTGTATTCTTTAAGAATCTCCCCAGCAGCTTTCTTCACATCGCCCTCGCGTAAAGTAGGATGATCAGTAACTTTGGTTTGATCCCGCCAGTATTCCACCTGTGCACGAAGCTTGGTGTTTTCTTTGCGGAGGTCAGTAAGGCTGGTTTCTTCGCGTGAAAACTTACCAGCATCCTCAAAAGCTTTTTGCATTGGAGTTTTTTTCGGTTGTTCCCCAAACTCCCTATTGACATTTTGCTTTTCTTGTGATATTCTTAATGTAGAAGCTTTCGCACCAATTAGAGCGCCGTTCTCTTGAACGGAAGAGCCGTTACTGGTGGAGAGTTTCTTTTTTTGTCTTTTTTGAATATCTCCAATACTATAAGTTGTTTCGTTTTTATTATTGAGAGCAGAAGAAAAAATTACACGATAATATTCTCCATTAAAATCTTGATAAAACGCAGTAAAATAAATTAAACCCATCTTCTCCTATATCATTTTTGTGTTGTTCAAATTTATCAGGCGCATAATTTTTAAATTTTCCAACCTCAATCAGTTCATCGATGTGTGCTGCTGCTCGCATTTTAATTGCATAATCTTCATCCGAAAGAAACTGGCGGGATTCCTTTTCTATTTGTGCTTTGTGTCGATCAGTAAGTTTATAAGCTGAACGCTCTGTTAAAACAAGCAAATGCCCATCTTCGGTTGGGAAAATGACATTTTCGCCTTTTCTGATTTGCTCATTTATGTATGTTTCCATTTGCTTTCCCCATTGTTTGGGGTCTGTCCCTGTCAGCACTTGTCTATCAGCTTGTACATATCTTTTGCCATTTTCACGGACTTCAATAGAATACTTATCTTCTGATTCTGTCGGCGGCCCTCTGCCCTCCTTTCTCGTTGCCTCCGTCTGCGTTTTAACTTCCTGCAGCACTTCCGCATACTGCCCGGCAGATACATCCAAAGTCCCCTCAAAGATGTTCATCTCTCCCAAGCTGTCGCAGACCATCTCTTCCCACGCTTCTTCAACAGTCATGCCGCTGTTACGGTATGCTGCCATATACATTTCAGCAATTTCATCCAGCTGCTCCGGTGTATATTTTTCAGCCATTCTGTCACGGACAGAGTCAAGATCCACCTCGCCCTGTGCAATCATATCATGTCCCAGTTCGTGCCGTGCAATCTGCTCAGAGGTAAACCTCTGTGTTCCCGCCTGTGGAACAGTCTCTGTCATGTTCGGAGTCGTTTCAGCTCCCTGCTATGCTTCAAAATGAAGGGAATAAATAAAAACGGCAGCTGCCCATAAAAGCAAGCTGCTATCAGAAAAAGTTTTACAGAAAGTCAGACTTCTCCATCGGGAGAAGTGTGGTGGGGTGTTTTTGGGAGAGATATTGCCGCGGAGAAACACCAATCATTTCAGAGAAGACCCGTGAAAAATACAGAGGATCGGAAAAACCGCATAACAACGCAACATTTTTGACAGCGGTCACGCCGTTTTCCATCAGCAGAATGGCATGTTTGATGCGCATATTTTTCAGATATTCGGAAAATCCCATTCCCATGTGTTTTTTGAAAAGATGGGAGAGATATTTTGCGTTATATCCAAGTTCCGCAGCGACAGAAGAAAGAGAGAGGGTAGAATTGGTAAAGTGTTCTTCGAGATAACGCAGAACATCAAGGGCGGGATCGCTGTGCAGCTGTTTTGCTTTTTTCAGAGAGGAAAAGGTATACAGCAGCAAACTCTCACTGAGGAGATCAATGTTTTCATCGTTAGCACGGACAATATTGTCGCACCAAAGAGGGAGAAGACCTTCAAATCCATCAAAGGTAAAGAGGGAAGAGGAAATGCCAAAACGTGTAAGCAGCTCGTCGGCACGCTGCCCGGAAAAACTGATATACATATAGCGAAGATTGTCGGTGTTTTCAATGGTAAAAGGGATCCCAGCAAAGGAGAAAAACAATACACCGGTTTTCAAAAGGGAAGTCGTCATACCCATTTTTAGGGTACCTTCACCGTTTCGGACGAGATAGAGAATATGGTGGGGATGTGTTTGAGGGATTCCGTTGAAGGGAAGGTTGCTTTCATAGATGAAATTATGAGTAGTAAGGATGTCCTCATTTTTATGAGTAATAAATTTACAGATATTTTGATGATTCAAATGAATCTCTCCCGGAAAAGATTTATGTTCAATGAAAAAATAGCGGTTTTTATTTATTGTAGCATAAATGAAAATGAAGAACAACTAATTTCTATATATTAATGGAAAAAATCTATTGCGAATGGAAAAAGAACAGACTATAATGAAAAAGAAGTTAATATGCAGGCGCAAGACAAAGTAAAAGGGTAAAAATCAGAAACAGAGTAAGAATATTCTTTTTAAGAAAGAGGTAAAGCTATGGGAAATATCCGCATCGGTGTTTTTGGATTGGGGCGAGGAGCTTCTTATTTTTCCAGTATTTTGATGAATAATGGTGAAATCGTGGCTGTATGTGAGAAAAACGAGGAAACATTACAGGAAGCACTAAAAAAACTGGATTCCTCGGTAGCGGTGTATCGCGATTTTGATTCATTTATAGAACACGATATGGATGCTGTGTTTTTGGCAAACTATTTTCATGAGCATGCACCCTATGCCATCCGCTGTCTGGAAAAGGGGATTCATGTGCTCAGTGAATGCACCAGCAACGGAACAATGGCCGAAGGAGTAGCACTGGTACGAGCCGCAGAGAAGAGCAAAGCGATTTATATGTTGGCAGAGAATTACCCGTTTATGCTGTTTAACCAGGAGATGAGACGGATTTATCGGGGCGGAACATTGGGAAAGGTGCTGTTTGCGGAGGGAGAGTATAATCATCCTGTTGACCCGGAGAACCACGAGGAATGCAGAGCACTTCGCCCATTTTTGAACCATTGGAGAAATTATCTGCCGCGAACCTATTATATTACCCATTCACTGGCTCCGCTGATGCATATAACGGGTGCAACACCAAAGCGTGTGACAGCGATGCCGGTTTATTTGCCTACTTATGGAGATGGGCTTTTTGGAGCTTTTGTTGGTGACCGTGCTGCTATTATTACATGTCTGAATGATGACGATTCCGTCTTTCGTGTAACAGGTTGTGCTGCCTTTGGGGCACATGGAAATTCTTATCGTATCTGTGCAGAAAACGGACAGGTTGAGAATGTGCGCGGTACTGACGGGAAAATTATGCTGCGCTACAATGCATGGCAGGTTCCGGAAGGGGCACAAGAGGTTTCTTTCTATATGCCGGATTGGCAGGATAAGGATGCGGAACTGATCAAGCGGACCGGACACGGCGGCGGTGATTTCTTTGTTATGAGAGAATTTTTTGATTGTATCCAAACCGGACGTAAGCCGGATTTTGATGTTTATTTTGCAACCACCAACGCTTCAGTTGCTATTCTTTCTCACCGCAGTCTCATGGAAAAGGGAGTTCCTTACGATATTCCCGATTTCCATAAGGAAGAGGATCGGATAAAGTACGAAAATGATACGCTTCTTCCCATACCCAAAAGTGATGGCACACCTCCCAATCAGCCTTATTGTTCCAACCCCGATTATAGGCCAACAGAGAAACAAAAGGAAAACTATATGAAGCTGGTAAACGGTAGAATATACGAATAAGACGGTGTGAACTGAAATAACAGGAACGGCTCTTCACGAAAAATACTTCGTGAAGAGCCGTTATATATTGATTGGTTTTACAGATGAAAATTGGCTTTTCGAAATTGAGTGGGGGAGACAGCAAACTGCTTTTTGAAGGTACGACTGAAGTTGCTGGCATCGGTAAATCCGCATTTCTCCACAATTTCGCTGATGGAAAGTGTAGTCTCGGAGAGATAGTGCTTGGCTCGGGCAAGGCGGCAAAAGGTGAGATATTCATATACCGATGCCCCGGTCACCTTTTTGAACCGATGAGAAAGAGTGGAGACACTGATGTGATATTCCCGGGCCAGTTCCGGGAGCGTATATGATTCAGCACAGTTGTTTTCTAATCGTTTTTGTATTTTAAAGAGAATATTAAAGCTGTCATCGTTCAGGTTGGTGGCAGAACTGGGCTCCAGCCGGCAGACGTGGAGAAGAAGCTGGTCGGTCAGCAGATCGCACATTTGTTCCGAAAAGTTGTCATTTCGGGCTGTTTCGGAGAGAATATTTTTCAGAATGGCGGTGATTTGAGGAGAAGCAGTACCGGTGGGAATAATATTCTCGAAATGTTCGGGGCGGTTGGTGAGAATGGCATAAGCGTTACTCCGGTCTGATAAGTCAGGTGTGATGCGTAGAACATATCTCTCATAAACATCAGAAAGAACGCGGATGGCGTGATCCTCAAAACGGCTGATGATGATCAAATCGCCGGTAGTTGCAGTTTTTACAATGCCGTTAATAGAGAGGGAGATACTGCCGTTTTGAATAAAGAGAATTTGGTGACAATCGTGATAGTGACTTGATTTTTGTGAGATATCATCCGAAAAAACAGCCGAAGATATAACGGAGCTCATGATATCACCTCCTTTTTATATCATACCTTATTTTGTATTGGTTTGCAAGATTTACATAATATACTGCAGCTTTTTTATAGTAATCGGGAGGGAGACGCTATATAATAAAGATAATATTATGAGCAATGTCAGGATGTGATACCGTGCAAAGAAATGTTTATCTATCTAAAGAAGCCTTTTTGGAACAAAACCGCACGTTGAACACAGGGTTGCCCTGGGACGAAGATGTGACGGTGTTGGGGAAGGAATATCGGTTAGGTGAGAAAATCATTGCAAACAGGCTTGCCTGTCAGGCAATGGAGGGGTGTGACGGTACAGCTGACGGTCGCCCTGATATGCTGACAAAGCGGCGTTACGAGCGTCTGGCCAGAGGCGGCGCCGGTATAATCTGGTTTGAGGCCACCGCCGTTATGGAAGAGGGCAGAGCCAATCCCCGTCAGCTTTACATAACCAAAGAAAATCTGGACAGTTTTAAGGCACAGGTGGAAACAATCAAGGAAACGGCTTTGAAGGAGAACGGGTTTGAACCGCTTGTCATTATGCAGGCAACCCATTCCGGAAGATACAGCAAGCCACAGGGGAGCCCCGCGCCGATCATTGCCTACAATAACCCTATTTTTGAAAAAGATAATCCGATTCCGCAGGAGCGTATTGCCACTGACGAGCATCTGGATAGAATTGGTGCAGCACTGGTGAACGGTGCAGCACTGGCAGAGCAGGCAGGCTTTGACGGAGTGGATATCAAATGCTGTCACCGCTATATCAATTCGGAACTGCTTTCTGCCTTTGAGAGAAACGGACGCTACGGCGGCAGTCTGGAAAACCGCACAAGATTGCTGAGAGAAAGCGTACAGGGAGCCATGGCGGTTACCGGAGGAAAATTTATTGTCACCAGCAGGCTCAATGTATATGACGGATTCCCCTATCCCTATGGTTTTGGTGTGGCAGATGATGGCAGCACCGATTTTATCAGTGATGAGGCAGAGTGGTTGATTCGTGAGCTTTACAGCTATGGTATGCGCATGATTGATATCACCATGGGCAACCCCTATTTTAATCCCCACGTCAATCGTCCTTTTGCCATTGGTGCCTATGAGATTGAAGAACATCCATTGGAGGGTGTCAGCCGTATGCTGAAGGGAACGGCAAAGCTGAAGGCAGCGGTGCCGGAAATGGCGTTTATCAGTTCTGCATTGTCCTATCTGGGGGTGGCTGCCCCAAATGTAACGGCGGCATTCATCAATGACGGCGGGTTCGATTTTGCTGGTTTTGGCAGAACCATTCTGGCTTATCCGGATTTTGCAAAGGATATTCTGGAAAAAAAGACTATGGACAGAAGCAAGTGCTGCATTTGCTGCTCCAGGTGCAGTGAGATCATGAAGTTGGGCGGAACACCGGGCTGTGTCGTCCGTGACCGTGAAATTTACGGGAAGATATACAACGAGGTAGTAAAAAAATGAGAAACTTTATTGTATGTGGAGGCTCCCGCGGTATTGGTGCAGCGGTAATCAAACGACTATTGGATGAGGGCTGTTGTGTAACCGCTATGAGTCGTTCCGATATCAGCAAGCTGCCGGAAGAGATGCTTTGCGAACGCTTTGCCTATGTTTCCGGCGATCTTAGCAGCAGTGAGGACAGAAAGAGGTTGGTTGAAAAAGCCATAGAAACTTTCGGCAGAATTGATGGTTTGGTCAACGTGGCAGGAATTGCACCCCGCCAGCGTGCCGATTTGCTGGAGATGAGCGAAGAGAGTTACGATGAGGTTATGAATATTAACACAAAAGGGACGCTGTTTCTGATGCAGGCGGTGGCACGGGAGATGATCAAAAACGAACCGGTCAATGGTATCCGCGGCTATATCTGCAGTACTTCTTCCATCTCAGCTTATACCAGCTCGGTCAACCGCGGAGAATATTGTATCTCCAAAGCAGGGGTAACGATGATTACCAAACTGTTTGCCGACCGCTTAGCGGAGTACGGCGTCATGGTCAATGAGGTGCGTCCCGGCATTATTTCTACGGATATGACAGAAAAGGTGAAGGACAAGTACGATGCGCTGATTGAAGGCGGTTTGTTGCCCATTAAACGTTGGGGTACGCCGGAGGATGTTGCAAGTGCTGTCTGGACACTGTGCAGCGGTGCGCTGCCCTATGTCACAGGTCAGTCTGTTGAAGTGGACGGCGGCTTCCATATCCGGAGACTTTAATTATGAAGCAGTTTGCATTTGAAACAATTGTCATCGGCACCGGGGCGGCAGGCTACAATGCAGCCTGTCGTTTGAAACAGTTTGGAAAAAACGTGGCAATTATTACAGAGGGCGTCAACTGCGGTACCTCCAGAAATACCGGCTCTGATAAACAGACCTACTACAAATTGGGGTTGGGCGGAGATTTTCCTGACAGCGTGAAAGGGATGGCGGAAAATCTCTTTGCCGGCGGTAGTGTGGATGGTGACAATGCCCTTTGTGAGGCTGCGTTGTCGGTGCGGTGTTTTATGAATCTGTGTGAGTTGGGGGTAGCCTTTCCTGTCAACCGGTACGGCGAATATATCGGCTATAAGACCGATCATGATCCCTATGCCAGAGCCACCTCGGTGGGGCCGTTGACCTCTAAATGGATGACCGAAGCACTGCAGCGCCAGGCAGAGCAGCTGAAAATACCGGTGTTTGACGGCTATCTTGCCATTGAAATTTTAAAACACGGGGATGTTGTCTGCGGCGTGCTCTGTATCGAGCAGGCGAGCGGAGAGCTGACGGCATTTCAGACGGCGGATATTGTACTGTGCACGGGAGGGCCTGCGGGAATTTACGAAGACAGCGTCTATCCCGCCTGCCATACAGGAAGTACCGGCCTGGCGTTGGCAGCGGGCGCGAAAGCGCAGAACCTGACTGAATGGCAGTACGGTCTGGCATCCGTCAGCCCCAGATGGAATGTATCCGGTACCTATATGCAGGTTCTGCCGCGGTTTGTGTCGGTGGACGAAGATGGGACGGAACGGGAGTTTTTGAATGAATATTTTGAGGACAGCTATGAGGCGTTAAGCAGCGTCTTTTTAAAGGGGTATCAGTGGCCTTTTGATTCCAAAAAAGTGATGACAGGTTCATCGGTGATCGATCTGCTGGTCTATCGTGAGCGGGTGTTGAAGGGACGCAGAGTCTATCTGGATTATACGAAAAATCCCTTTGGTTTGGATGAGATCCAATACGACAGGTTGTCAGAGGAGGCATATGCCTATCTGAGCAAGGCAGAAGTCCTTTTCGGAACACCGATTGAACGTCTGGAAAAGATGAACCTGCCGGCTATTGAGCTTTACAGAAGCAAAGGTGTGGATCTCGCAAGCGAATATCTGGAGATTGCACTATGTGCACAGCACAATAACGGAGGCATCGCGGTAGATCTGTGGTGGCAGACCTCTGTCAGAGGTTTGTTTGCAGCGGGAGAGTGTGCCGGAACTCACGGAGTCACCCGACCCGGCGGCAGTGCGTTGAATGCGGGACAGGTGGGCTCACTGCGGGCTGCGCAGTATATTGCACAGTATCCAAACAAGGCTGTGGATGCTGAAGTATTTATACAGTTAATCGGTGAAAAAGAAAAACAATATACTGATGAAACTACGCTGCTGTTGGCCGGACAGAACAACACCGTAACGATAATCGACAGCATACGCCGAAAGATGAGCGGATGTGCTGCTGCGATCCGAAACAGAGAGAAAATGCAGTTGCTGCTGGATGAAAACAAACGGTATCTGGAGAATTTTTTCCATCACGCAGGTGCGGTGGATAGGAAGGGGATTTTCCTTTGCTATAAGCTGAGAGACACCCTCATCACCCAGTGTGCGGTACTGACAGCATTGATCGACTATGCCGAAACAGTAGGGAATACTCGGGGTTCCGCCCTCTGTTATGATGGGAATGGCGGTTTGAGGGCAGGACTTGAGGAGGTGTTCCGCTTCAGTGAAGAGGACGGCAGTACAAAGGGAAAGATACAGGAAACCATGTGGAATGGAAACGGGTTTGTCTGCAGTTGGCGGCCGGTACGGCCGCTGCCCGAAAGCGATGAGCTGTTTGAAAATGTATGGCGGTCTTTCCGGGAGAATAAAAATATATTCTGAGATAAAAGATTTTTGGCAGAAAGACACGGAAAAAAAGGAGGATAACGACAGAATGGAACGTATTAATATCGAGCATATCATTGACGAAGTGGTAAAATGTGTGGAAAAACATGAATTATTTACGGGTGGTTATTCGCGGTACGGTGAGGATACTATCAACGAATATGGCTGCGCCGATGCTGCCAATATTCTCTACACCATCAATCGCTTTCCCAAGGAACCGGCGGTGAGAGCGGAGTGGGTCAAGACGCTGCAGAGTATGCAGGATCCCGAGACCGGTCTTTACAGTGAGCCTACTCATTTCCCGATGCATACGACAGCACACTGTGTGGCAGCGTTGGAACTGTTTGATGCCCTGCCTGTCCATCCCATCTATGCCTATGAAAAATATACTAAGGTGGAGAACCTCTACAGTCTGCTGGAGGAAGAGGTGGACTGGAAAGTGAATCCCTGGCGTTATTCCCATATGGGTGCCGGTATCTATGTTTGTCTTGTGCTGACCGACATGGTGGATGCCCAATGGCGGGACGGCTATTTTGAGTGGATGTGGGAACACAGTCATGAAGAGATGGGATTCTTTGTCCATGGCGATCCCACAGCAGAGCTGTATATGTATATGGCCGGCGGTTTCCACTATATGTTTAACCATGAGTATGACCACAGGGCCTATCGTTATCCTGAAAAGATCATTGATTCCTGTCTGGAACTTATAGAAAACTGTAAGCATCTTTTTGTCAGCTGCGGCTTCATTGATGTGGATGTAGTATATGCACTGAATCGTGCCATGCGCCAGACACCGTACCGTTTCTACGAAGCCAAGGCAGCATTGGAGAAATATGCCATCAAGTATATTGCCATGCTGGATGCATTGGATTTTGAGACGGACAAGTATTTTAACGATTTGCATATGCTGTTTGGAACAGTGTGCTGTCTTGCTGAGCTGCAGATTGCACTGCCGGGCAAGATTATGACAGAAAAGCCCCTGCGTCTGGTACTGGACAGACGGCCGTTTATCTGATGGAGGAAAGAAGTATGAGATCAATATTTGTCGGTGATGCCGGAAACATGGATTATGTATACGCAAGTGAGACCAAAGCTGCTCTCTGTGCCGAAGCAGGTTTAACAGAGAAGGTATATAGCAAGGAGGAGATCCTGAGTACTCCCAATGCTTTTGGTGATGTGACATACATCTTCTCCACATGGGGAATGCCTCGTTTTGAAGAAGAGGAGATCAAGAGGATTTTTCCCGCATTGAAGTGTGTATTTTACGGTGCGGGTTCAGTGCAGGGATTTGCTGCCCCCTTCCTGAACTGCGGTGTAAAGGTGTTTTCTGCATGGGCAGCCAACGGTGTCCCTGTGGCAGAATATACAGTGGCGCAGATCATCCTTGCCAATAAGGGCTTTTTCAGCAGTTCACGGATTGCTAAAAGTGGCAACCGTGAGGCAGCATGGGAAAATTATAGACACTACCGCGGCAACTATGGGGCAAAGGTCGGTATCATCGGTGCAGGTGTCATCGGCAAAATGGTTATCAAAAAGCTGAAGGAATACAGATTGGAAGTGATGGTATTTGACCCCTTCCTGCCGGATGAGAAAGCAGAAGAGCTGGGGGTGGAGAAGGTATCGTTGGAGCGTATTTTCAGCGAGTGCAATGTGATAACCAACCATCTTGCCAACAACTCACAGACAGTTGGGATGCTGAACGACAGACTGTTTGAACGGATGGTGCCTTATGCCATCTTTATCAATACCGGACGGGGAGCGCAGGTGGTGGAAGAGGATCTGATTGCCGTACTCAAAGCGCGCCCGGATCTAACTGCTGTACTGGATGTCACCTGGCCGGAGCCGCCGGTGGAGGGCAGTGCGTTTTATATGTTGGAAAATTGTGTGCTGACACCGCATATTGCCGGCAGTCATGGTGACGAGGTGCACCGTATGTCGGAATATATGCTGAATGAATTCCGGCTTTACACAGCGGGAGAGAAGACCAACTATGAGGTCACACTGAAAATGCTGGAGACTATGGCGTAAAGATAAACTATATTGTTTGCAGCAAAGGTCTTCCAGGGGGAGCATATCGGGAGAAATGGAAGAACTGTGAGAAGGAAAAGAGAGGTGAAGTTGCTGTGAATCGGATGAAAAAGGTGCGTATCGTTCTTGTAGGAATCGGTGGTTACGGCGCGGTCTATGTAAATCAGATTCTTTGTCCCGATATTATTTCGAAGGTGGAGTTGGTTGGGATTGTGGATCCCTTTCCTGATTCCTGTAAAAGACTTTCCGAGCTGACTGCGATCTGTGGGGAAGCCTATGCCAGTCTCAGGGATTTTTATCAGGAGAATTCTGCTGACCTTGCTGTTATTTCCACCCCGATACAATTTCACACGGAGAATATCATAACAGCACTCCAAAACGGATCGGATGTCCTTTGTGAAAAACCGCTCTGTGGGGATGCGGGAGATATTGAAAAACTTCTTGCCGCAGAAAAAGAGAGTGGGCATCATGTTCATATTGGCTATCAGTGGTCACACAGCGAAGCAATCCAGAGACTGAAAAAAGACATTATGAACGGGCTCTATGGTGAGCCTCTTTCACTGAAAACGCTCATTCTCTGGCCTCGTGACCGCAATTATTTTAAACGTGGAACAGGGTGGGCAGGAAAAATTCGTTCCGTTGAAGGGGAGCTGATTTACGACAGCGTTGCAAACAATGCGGCTGCGCACTATCTTCATAATATGTTCTATGTTACCGGTTCGGAACCGAAGGAAAGCCGACAGGTAAGCACGGTTGCTGCCGAGCTTTATCGGGTGAATGATATTGAAAATTTTGATACAGCTGTTATCCGGTGTGTACTGGAAAATGGTGGTGAGGCTTCCTTTATTGCCTCTCATGCAGTCGAAAAAGCGCAGAATCCGATGTTTGATTATCAATTTACAAGAGGTAGGGTCACCTATACACAGGATCCCGTCCCGGAGGGGATCCACGACGCCGATGCTTATAGCGTCGGACAAATCATCGGTGTTACCGAGGCGGGAGAGGTTCGTAATTATGGCGATCCCTTTGAAGGCGGCGGGCGTAAACTTTACATTGCGTGCTCCCTCGCGGCAGGGGAAAAGGATGCTGCCATGGTTTGCGGGATTAAGGCTGCTGCTGTTCACACGCGGGTTATCAATCAAATCGGTGAAAAATTTGTAATACATTCTTTTCCCACGGAGATCGTTCGGGAGAGAGAAGGACTTCTTTATGTCGAGGGGCTTTTCGAAAAACTGATTGCTGTTTATGACGGAAGAAAGACGACAATAGAAGAATAAAGAAAAGCGGTATCACAAGATACCGCTTTTCCTTTTGAAGAGGATAAAAAGGTTGATATAAAACAGAAGAGCAGAGAAAATGTTTCGGGCTTTTTGTTTGAGTGGCTTGTGTTTGAAAAAGGATGATGTTATAATAAGGAAAACGGAAAAACCGGAGGTATCGATCGGTATGATAAAGATTGCGGTTTTCGCGTCTCACGGAGGCAGTGATATGCAGGCGATTATTGACGGCTGCAAAAAGGGAAAACTGAATGCAAAGGTGGTTGTGGTCGTCAGCAACAACGGAGATTCCATGGCATTACAGAGAGCGGAAAAGGAGAAGATTCCTGCATATCACCTGAGTGCGAAGCTGCTTGGCAGTGAAGATGTGTTGGCAGAAGAGCTTTTGAAGATACTGGCAGAATATGATGTGAACATGATTTTTCTGGCGGGCTATATGCGTCTGCTACATCCATCGGTGCTTGCACGTTATCACAACCGTATTTTCAATATCCATCCTGCACTGCTGCCTAAGTTCGGAGGAAAAGGAATGTATGGAATCCATGTACACACCGCAGTGATTGCTGCCGGGGAGAAAGAGACAGGAGTTACGATCCACCGCGTCAACGCCGAATATGACAGCGGGGAGATTGTAGCACAGACAACCGTTCCTGTGAGGGAAGGTGATACCCCGGAGATGCTGGCAGCACGGGTGCTGGAGCGGGAACATGAATTTTTGATAGAAGTGATAGCAGAGATCATCAGCGGAGAAATTGCGCTGGGATAGAGAAAGGAAAAGAAAATGGTAAGGGTCATTGTGATTCGTCACGGATACAGCGTGGCGAACAAGGAGGCATTCTTTTCCGGACAGATGGATGTGGCTCTGGATGAAGTCGGTTATCAGCAGGCTGAGATGGTTAGCAAATGTGTGCTGGAAAATTTTACGGTAGACAAAGTTTATGCCAGCGATCTATCCCGCGCATGCAATACCGTCAAGCCCATTGCCGATGCACTGGGACTGGAAATTATCAAAAGAAAGGACCTGCGTGAGGCAGATGTGGGAAAATGGCACGGACTGAAGATTGACGACGTGGTGAACCATTTCCCGGAGTCCTTTGCGAAATACAAGGAGAATCCCGGTGAGTCGGGATTTGACGGCGGAGAGACTTATGCTGAGCTGCAAGCAAGAATGGTGGCTGCGATCAATGAGATTATTGCTGAGAATGAGGGGAAAACCGTAGTTATCGGAAGTCATGGTGGAACCATCCGTAGTTGGCTGTGCTATTGGTTAGGAATTCCTCTCCGTGAATTGGGAAAAGTGCCGCATGTACCAAACACTTCGATTACGGTGGCAGATTTTGAAAACGGCCATGTGAAATTTGAAAGAATCGGTTTCTGCGGCCATCTGGATGAAATGAACAGCAGTGCTGATGAATTGAGATAATAAGAAAGAAGGATACCTTATGTTGAAAAGTTATGCCAATAACAAAGCAGACCAGTGGTATGAAAATCTTTTGAGCGATCTTTCTACCTTCCCGTTTTCTTTTATATATAACGGAGTAAAGTACAGTGGTTTTGGTGAGGAGAATTTCCGTTTGGTTTCTAAAAAGGTGTTTCCCGCCAGAAACGGCGAAACCACAGAATTTGTACTGGAAAAAGATGAAACGTTGAACGTTACATTGAAATGTACCCACTATCCTTCTCATGGAGTCAGTGAATGGACGGTGTGGTTTGAGAACCAGTCCGACAAAGATAGTGGTATCATTGAAAAGCCGGAGAGTTGTCTGCAGTTTGTGGGAGCACGTCCTACACTGAAGGGGATTTTGGGAGATCATATGAATAAGTATCGTCCCTATACCGTAGAACTCTCATCCAATTCTGTACGATATGAGTCCAACAGCGGCAGAGCAACCCATATATATTTCCCCTATTTCAATCTGGAATACGGTGATGAGGGGGTTATGCTGGCAATTGGTTGGGCAGGAACATGGACAGCGGATTTTCGCACCGTTGGTGATGTTACTACATATAAAGCACGTTCTGTCAATAATATGAAAACAAAGCTGAAACCGGGCGATAAAGTGCGTACGGCGTTGTTTGTATGTGCACCGTACAGCAAACGAAATGAACATTATGCCACCAATTTCTGGCGTAGTTGGTTTGTGGAATGCAATCTACCTCCCTTTGATAGTACCGGCAAGGCATTGGAGCCGTTTTCAACCTGCAACCTGTCATCAGATACCGGGTTGCTCCAGTCTGATGGAAGTATTTCTGAGCGTTACACCACATGGCGTCCTTCTTTGGAAAAGATGATTGCCGAAGATGTAAAAGTGGATGTACGCTGGTTTGATGCAGGTTGGTATGAAAGACCGGACGGCGGCAGTGCAGAAGCATTTGTTGAGGGAAAAGACTGGTGGGATACTGTTGGTACATGGAAATTGGATCCGGCTAAGTGGCCGGGTATTACCTTCCGTGAATCCACCGATTTTGCCAGAGCGAACGGTATGCGTACCATGGTATGGTTTGAGCCGGAGCGAGTCACCGATGTGGATTCATTGGTGAAAAACCATGGTTACCGCAAAGAGTGGGCGATCCAGCAGGAAGGTGTCAGAGCGATTTCCAACAATATTGGTGATCCGGATTGCTTCCGCTGGACAGTGGATCGCATTACAACCATGCTGCGTGAAAACAGAGTAGAAATATACAGAGAAGATAACAACAGCAATCAGAGTGCCCTGTGGAAGCTGTTGGATGAGCGCGAAGGAGAAGACCGCAAGGGTATCACCGAGTGTAAATTTATTGATGCGCATTACCGTATGTGGGATGAATTTATTGCTTGTACCCTTAGTTTTGGAGGATGCGGATTTGTAGATTCCTGTGCATCCGGCGGCGGACGCAACGATCTGGAATCTATGCGCCGCGGAGTTCCGCTGTTGAGAAGTGATGCCGACCGTACCGGTACCGGTTTGAGACTTTCTATGACTACCTCTTTCAATCGTTGGATCCCTTTCTGCGGTGCTCTTACCAAAGAGAAGATAGGGGAATTGGATCTCACCGGTATCAGTGATCCTTATGTATGGAGAGCTTCTTATTTGGCATCATTGAACGTGGATTCCCAGTTTGTTCAGGATCCGGATCAGGATTTCGATATTCTTCGTTTTGGCTTGAAGGAATGGAAAAAGGTCAATCCCTATCTGCTGAAAGAGCTTTATGTTTTGACTCCATGGCATACTGGGGATGAGACAAGCGGACAAACCGCTTTCTGTTACTATGACAGTGAAAAGCGTGAAGGCATATTGCTGGCCTTCCGTCAGGAACAGTGTACGGAAGCATATCTGAATATAACTTTGCCGATAGCAGGAGAGGGAGAAACCTATCTCCTGAGAGATGAGGACACAGGGGAAGAGTACTCAGTCTCCGGGAAAAATATGGCGGAAAACGGATTGGATCTTTACTTTGAAAATCCGAGAACGGCTCGTCTGCTGTGGGTGAAGATCACAGATGAAGACTGAAGAAATAAAATCAGCGTAGTGACAGAGTGAACTGTGAAGAGAAAAGGGTGTTTGTAATGAAAGTTTGTATTATTCAGCCGGGATATAGTATCGACTACTCGGAGTCGGACGCATATTTTGCAAAAGAACTGGAATTTTTAGACCGGTGCGATGACTCGATGGATCTGATTGTTATGCCGGAGAGTTGTGATATTCCTTGTTTGGCCTCTACCAAGGAACAATCAGATGGTAGTGCGGAAAAGTATAACCGCATCTTTTTGGAAAAAGCATCTGAAACAGCCAAGCGTTGTCATGCTATGCTGTTTGCCAATGCCAGATATAAAACAGAAAATGGATACCGCAATACCACCTATGCCTTTGACCGCGACGGTGTGTGTGCAGGAACCTATTTCAAGCAGCACCTCGTTCCGAGTGAGGTTTCCAAAATCAAGCTGGACAGCGATTATTCCTTTGAATTTTCTGAGCCTACAGTGATTGAAATGGAGGGAATTCGTTTCGGTTTTTTGGTCTGCTACGATTTCTATTTTTATGAGGCATTTGCCAATATGGCAAGACAGAACATTGATGTGGTGATTGGATGTTCCCATCAGCGCAGTGATACCCATCAGGCACTGCAGATTATGTCTCAGTTCCTGGCCTACAACACCAATGCCTATGTGATCCGCTCCTCTGTTTCGATGGATGAGAATTCTGATATCGGCGGCGCCAGTATGGTGGTAGCGCCGGATGGAACCATATTGGAAAACATGAAGAGCCGAATTGGCATAGCGGTTGTGGATATTGATGTAACACAAAAATATTATAAGCCGGCAGGGTTTGGTAATCCTCCTTCTGCTCACTATGAGTATATTGAAAAGGGCCGCCGTCCCTGGAAGTATCGCCCCGGTGGCAGCGCTATTGTCAGATATGATGATATCATGCAGTATCCCCGTGTATGTGCGCACAGAGGATTCAGCACCGTAGCACCGGAAAACAGTATGCCGGCCTTTGGTGCTGCCGTTGCCATGGGTGCGGAGGAGATTGAATTTGATCTCTGGTTTACTGCCGACGGTGAGATTGTTTCCTGTCATGATCATACACTGGACCGTGTTTCGGATGGCACCGGACTCATTTTTGAGCATACGCTGGCAGAATTGCAGCAGTTGGATTTTGGATATAAGTTCGGTGAAAAATTCAAGGGTCTTAAAATCGTGACCTTTGAGGAAATACTGAAAAAGCTGGCCTGTCACACCGTGATGAACATACATGTCAAGAGCTTGGATACGCCTGCATTTTCCAGGGAAGAGGCCTTTTGCCGAATTGAAAATCTCATCCGCAAATATGACTGCGAGAAGCATATGTACATTATGACGGAGCATTTGTATTTCCACGAGATAGCTCTGGAGAGAGGGTCAACACTCTGCCGCTGCATGGGTGCAGGTAAGGATCCATGGACGATTGTGGATGATGCCATCGCATATAAGTGTCAGAAGGTGCAGCTGTACAAGCCCTATTTCAATCAGGAGATGATTGACAAGGCTCACGAACACGGTATCATCTGCAATGTGTTCTGGTCGGATGATCCGGAAGAGACAGAACGGTTCCTGGATATGGGCATTGATACCATATTGACCAATGATTATAATATTGTGGCTCAGGTGGTAAAGAAAAGACAGGGCTGGAAGTGAAATAAAAGAAAACACGCCGATGGAATATGCCGTCGGCGTGTTACTTTTATGTATCCGAAGATGTTACGGTTGTTTGGTTCCGCAGTTACTGCAGAATTTTTTATCGGCAGTAAGCTTCAGGCCGCAGCCTGGGCAGGTTTTAAATGCTATGGGCTCAGCAGGAATCAGGCGCGCACCGCAGTTACGGCAGAACTTGAGAGTGGGGGAAACTTCTACACCGCACTCGGGACAGGTGGGAACAGCAGGCTCTTCTGCAGCAGGTTCCTGGGCGGGAGCAGGAGCGGGTTCAGCCACAGGGGCAGGAACGGGCTCTGCTGCGGGTTCAGCAGGAATCAGACGTGCACCGCAGTTGCGGCAGAATTTGAGGTTGGGGGAAATTTCCACGCCGCATCCGGGACAGGTGGGAACAGCAGGCTCTTCTGCGGCAGGTTCCTGGGCGGGAGCAGGAGCGGGTTCAGCCACAGGGGCAGGAACGGGCTCTGCTGCGGGTTCAGCGGGAATCAGACGTGCACCGCAGTTACGGCAGAATTTGAGGTTGGGGGAAATTTCCACGCCGCAGCCTGGGCAGGTGAGAACAGCAGGCTCTTCTGCAGCAGGTTCCTGGGCGGGAGCAGGAGCGGGTTCAGCCACAGGGGCAGGAACGGGCTCTGCTGCGGGTTCAGCAGGAATCAGACGTGCACCGCAGTTGCGGCAGAACTTGAGAGTGGGGGAAACTTCTACACCGCATCCGGGACAGGTGGGAACAGCAGGCTCTTCTGCAGCAGGTTCCTGGGCGGGAGCAGAGGCTGGCTCGGTCACAGGAACAGGAACGGGTTCTGCAATGGGCTCAGCAGAAGGTTCTTCAACAGGGAGAGCGTCGCTCAAAGAGGTTCCGCAAAGACCGCAGAAAAGCATTTTGGGCGGTGCGACATGCTGACATTTAGGACAGATACGCTGTTTTTTGAGATTTTCTTCCTGTTTTTTGGATTTTTCTGCTTCAAGAATATCATTTTCTGCTTTTGAAGCGGTATCACGAAGTGCAAGAATCTGGCCATAAACTTTGGCGGAAGCTTCATCAGGCGTATCTCCTGCATCGAAACGATCAAGAGCAATGCGGCCAAGTTCAACAACAGTGGTATCAATATCGGTATTGCATTTGGCAATGAGTTCTTTTTTTTCAGCAATCAGCAAGTCATAAGGATTGGTAGGCTGTTTGTTTTTGCTGGTAAGCTTGCTGTCGATATCATTGGTCAGGTTGGTAATTTCTTTTTCAAGATCATTCAAAAAGGACATAATAGTACTCCTTTCCAATTGTGATTGAAATAACAAAAAACCGTCCGAAAGCATATATTGGCAGAGAGCTGGCAGACGGACGGTTTTTGGGAAACAACAGGTGAGACAAAATTACTTTATGATCTTAACTTTTTTGAGAAGTTTGCCGATGACGGGGATTTCCTTAGCCTCAGTGCCGGTTGCTGTAATAGCGAAGATAAAGCTGACCACAACAGCGGCAAACAGAACAAGACCGATAACCCAACTGATAATGGAAACAAGAACGGAAATAACAGTGAGGAGACCTACCAAAAAGTCTACAGAGATAAGCAGGCGGATGACGAGAGCGAGAATAGCAGGAACGATAAGAGAGAAGATCAGCCAGTTTGCCACATAACCGATCAGGTAAACAAGACCTTGATTAGCATTGTCTTTGGCAAATTTGGAATCTTTGCAGGTAACGAGGGGAAGCCAGAAAAGGAAGGGAACATTGGCAAGTGCAGCCATAACCTTATTCTGTTCTATATCCTGAGCAGAATATGTCCCGGTAGCCTCAGCTTCCTCAGCGGGTTCAAAAACCGGTTTTTCAGGTTGGTTTTCTGCTTCAGCAGCAGGTTCAGTTTCAACGATAGGTTCATCGTCAACAGGGGTACCACAAGCACCGCAGAATTTTTTGCCTTCTTCAAGAGAAGCACCACAATTTCCACAAAACGGCATATAAATATCCTCCTTGAAAATAGATGAATAATATTTATGTAACGCGAGAGCGTACAAAACAGAATGAATTTATTCGGCCGCCCAGCCAAAGGAGCATTTGACGGCTTTGTGCCAGCCGTTCAGCAGTTTTTCACGCAGATCGACAGACATTTGGGGAGAAAACACACGATCAACGCCACGGTTTTTGACAATATCTTCGCGGTCTTTCCAGAATCCGCAGGCGAGCCCGGCCAGATAGGCAGCTCCCAGGGCAGTGGTTTCTACGCAGCAGGGACGTTCCACCGGAATACGGCAAATATCCGACTGGAACTGCAGCAGTACATTGCTGACACTGGCTCCGCCGTCCACCTTGATGACGGCAGGGATACTGCCGGAATCTTTGATCATTGCTTCGATGACGTCGTTTGTCTGATAGGCAAGGGAATCCAGTGTGGCGCGGACAAGATCGGTGCGGCCGGCCTTGCGGGTAAGGCCGGTAATAACGCCGCGGGCATAGGGGTCCCAGTAGGGCGCGCCCAGCCCCACAAAAGCGGGGACAAGATAAACGCCATTGGCATGGGGAACGGTTTCAGAGATGATATCGCATTCACGGGCAGAGCCGATCAGCCCTACCTCATCCCGCAGCCATTTGATGGCGGCGCCTGCCACAAAAACGGAACCTTCCAGTGCATATTCCACTTTGTCGTCGATGCCCCACGCAATGGTGGTGAGCAGACCGCTTTGGGAGGAAACGGCAGTTTCTCCAGTGTTCATCAGCAGAAAACCGCCGGTGCCATAGGTGGTTTTGACATCGCCCACGTTGAAGCAGGCCTGACCGAAGAGGGCAGACTGCTGATCTCCTGCGGAGGCACAGATGGGAATCTCGCCGCCGAAGAAAGAGGGCAGTGTGTAACCATAGTGTGCACTGGAGGGGGAGACAGTGGGAAGCATGGAAACGGGAATATCGAACAGCTTCAACAGGTCTTCATCCCAACAGAGCTTATGTATGTTGAACAGCATGGTTCGGGAGGCATTGGAATAATCGGTGACATGTACCTTTCCACCGGAGAGTTTCCAGATCAGCCAGGTATCAACGGTGCCGAAGAGCAGACGTCCCTGTTCGGCAAGAGCACGGGCCCCCTCTACATGGTTGAGGATCCAGCGCAGCTTGGTTCCGGAGAAATAGGGATCAATGACAAGACCGGTACGTTCACGGATAAAATCTACCATGCCGTCCTCTTTGAGAGAGTCACAGTATTCTGCGGTGCGGCGGCACTGCCACACAATGGCATTGCAGATAGGTTCACCGGTTTCTTTATCCCAGACAACAACGGTTTCCCGCTGGTTGGTGATGCCGATGGCGGCAATATCGGTATAGCTGCAGCCCAGTTTGCTCATGGCATCCACAGCAACGGCAAGCTGAGTATCCCATATTTCATTGGCATTCTGCTCCACCCAGCCGTCCTGAGGAAAGTACTGGGTAAATTCTTTTTGAGCAACAGCGGCAGCGTTGCCATGTATATCAAAAAGAATACAGCGGATGCTGGTAGTACCCGCATCCAAAGCCATAACATAGCGAGGTGCTTCCATAAAAATCATCACTTTCATAAAATGCTTATAACAACGGCTATTGTATATATTATATATTATTTTTTCTCTTGTGTAAACCCAAATTCTATGGTATATTAGAGATAAATTTTAGAATGTTTTTTGTCGGGAATGGATAATTGATAAAACACAGATGAAGCTGTTTTTTCACTGCACAAGCGGAAAAACGGTGAAAAGTGAGGGAATTGCTTGAAAAAGAATGATATCGTTACGATAGAAATTACAGACACCACGGCAGAGGGCAGCGGTGTGGGAAGAATTGAAAATATGGTGGTGTTTGTTCAGGGAGCGTTCACAGGAGACAAGCTTAGAACAAAGATCATCAAGCGTACCAAAAAATATTGCATTGGCAAAATAGAAGAGCTGTTGGAGCCGTCTGAAAGCAGGAAAGATTCCGTTTGCAGTGCATTTCCACGCTGCGGCGGCTGTATGTTCCCGCATATCCGCTATGAAGCGGAGCTGGAGATGAAGCGCCGTTGGGTGGAAGAAAATTTTAAACGCATCGGCGGAATTGATATCGGAGTGAAACGGGTTGTTGCATCTCCCAATACCGGGGGTTACCGAAATAAGGGGATCTATCCTGTTGTGAGAGATGAAAACGGACAGGTGCGGGCCGGGTTTTATGCCCGCCACAGCCATCGGATTGCAGGCAGGGCAGAGTGCGCTCTGCATCCGGCATTTTTCGGTGATATCGTAAAAACGGTGACCGCTTTTTTGCAGGAGAACGATATTTCCATATATGATGAAGAGAAGAAGAGGGGATTGGTGAGGAGCATATTCATCCGCCACGGCGAGGTCAGTGGGGATACGATGGTATGTCTGGTTGTGAATGGAGATGGGATTCCCTGTGAAGGGGAACTGGTCAACCGGCTGACGAAGATTCCGCAAGTGACGGGTGTGGTCATCAACACCAACACCACCGACGGTAATGTGCTGTTGGGAGAAAAGTGCCGGACTGTCAGCGGCAAAGGGCATATCACCGACATGCTGCGAGGGCTGAAGTTTGATATTGCGCCTACCGCTTTTTATCAGGTGAACCGACAGGGTGCCGAGTTGCTTTATGGTATTGCCGAAGAGTATGCGGCTCCGGAGGGCGGTCTGCTGATTGACCTCTACTGCGGTGCGGGAACCATCGGTCTTTCCATGGCGAAGCGGGCCGACCGGGTGATTGGTGCGGAGATTGTACCGTCTGCGGTGGAGAATGCACGGGCCAATGCAGAAAGAAACGGTGTTACCAATGCGGAGTTTATCCTTGCCGATGCAGGACAGGCTGCCGTGGAACTGGAAAAGCGGGGAGAACGCCCGCAGGTTGTCATTCTGGATCCGCCCCGCGCAGGGTGCAGTGTGGAGGCAATCGAAGCTGTGGTGAAAATGCAGCCTGACCGGGTGGTGATGGTATCCTGCAACAGTGCCACCGCCGCAAGGGATGCCAAACTGTTTGCAGAACTTGGCTATCAGCCGCAGGAGATCACCGCCGTGGATATGTTTCCAAGGACAGGACACATAGAGACAGTTGTTCTTTTGAGTAGGGAAAAAGCCGACGACCACATCAGATTCTCCATCAATACAGAGGACCTCAAAAAGAATGTGGGCGGTTATGCCACATACAGAGACATCAAGGCATATGTCTTGGAGAAATTTGGTCTGAAGGTCTCTTCCCTGTACATCGCGCAGACCAAAGACAAGTGCGGTATCAAGGAAAGAGAAAATTACTATATTGGTGAGGGCAAGAGCAAAGAACTCATTTGCCCATCAGAAAAAGAACAGGCAATCATGGATGCATTCAGACACTTTGGAATGCTGAAAGACTAAAAGCAAAACGGACCCATTTTTATGGGTCCGTTCTTTTATGCCTGCAGATGATTCTCACCAGTACCAGGTACCGTGCCGGCACTCAGTGAACCTAAAAATTTCTGCATAACTTTTTTGACCAAGATTGAACCATTAAAATTTACGAACATCACCTAGATGCATAGTTGCACAGCACCTATGAACAGAAATTTTTAGTTATGAGCAAATTTTTAGAAACGGCACTCATCAGAGCCTGATTCACCTCCTGGCGGAACCATTTCGAGCGAGCCGTACAAAACCCCGCCCAGTTTACAGACTGGGCAGTTGAGGATTTGGCGAGGAAGTAATCTATGATTACTGACGAAGTCAAAGACTAAACCCCAAAATACTACCTATCCAATACCAATGAATAAGTCAGTTTACCTTTTTTATTGGATAGGGACATCTAAAGAGTACCTATTTTAACCTTAGAAAGTAATCAAAAATTTCAAAAACAAAATTTGTATATTTTATAATTTTATTTTATATGATTATTTTATATATTATTTTCTCCCCGAGAATTGAAAGTGTGAAAAACCCTTGATTCTCTAGGACTTTTTTGCATTTCAGACCGCTGAGTAAAACGACAAATCTACGGAGCAAAACGACAAATCTACGGAGCAAAACGACAAATCTACGGAACTGCACCGACAAATCTACGGAGATAAAACAACAAAAGTACGGAATCAAGTGTTCCCAGAGTTTTAAACAACAAAATTACGGAGGCATTGACTACGACAAAAGTCCACCTTATAGTGAGAAAAGTCCACCATTAGAAAAACGACAAAATTACGGAGAAATTTCACTCGATTTTAATACCATATCCATCATATTTATTTTGCCCATTTAGAAAGTGTGGGCTCCTTATCAATTTACTGAATCTCCAGTAAATCATATGAACGGTCCGTCCCAACCAACGGACCGTTTTTCTTTTGTTTTATCGCTAAAACATATTTTCCTCGTTTCAAAAAAATAGTTATCATATTTAATTCACAAGACAACAAGACGTCTTGAAAAATGATTTCAAAATTTTGAAAGGAGATTAAATAATGGATAAAGAAACACTCTCTAACTATGGTTGGGTTGTTATCTGCGTACTCGTTCTTGTCGTTATGATTGCTCTTGCAACTCCATTCGGTAAGTTCATCGCAGAGGCTGTTAAGTCTACAACTGCTGGTCTTTTCGATGCTTCTCACACTGCATTGGAAAAAGGTCTTGGTGCCGCTGCTCCTGGTGTGACTGTCGCAACTCCTGCACCTATCGTTTACAGCACTGTTTCCTAATTTTAGGACTAACCAAATTGATAAAACCCACGGACTTCAGTCAGTCCGTGGGTTTTTCTATTTCAATCGCACTTGAACGGCAGGTCTGGTTCCTGCTCTAAATCTTTGAAATCTGGTCTCTGCCCATCCTCTAATAAGAGAATGTCCTCAAACGGTATTCCCCATGTTCCCATGATGATTTGTTTTTCCTCATGGGTCTTTTCTGTAATGTGGAACTTGAAACCAGTAATTTTCTTTTTTCCTGTTTCAGTTTGTATTCTAACCTCTTCGCATGAAACCGTGATGTCGGTTGTGGCATTGATTTCATCAAGTGCGGGGTCTATTACTCGCCTTTTTAAGTCATAGGCAGTTTTGTATTTACCATCCGTAATAGTTTGTGAGAATGTATCAACATTTAGATTAGCACATCCAAAGTTTACCATAGAGCGGAGATATTCGTACAATCGGCAACTGTATTTTTTCTTGAGTTGCATAATGAATCCCAGTTCGTATTTGGTAAACTTTCCTTTTTTCCCTGTAAGGAATCGTTTTAGTGCTGGGTCAAGTTGAATATAAATTTTCTTTTCGTTTTTATCAACACGACAACCGCCAGCAATCCAGTGATAAAATTCCGTCACCCCTGGTTCAACCTCGATTGCAAATGACATGCCAATCAAATCGGAAATGCTATCATATATTTTTTCATACTGATAACCACCGTCTCCAATACCCATAAACTGCATAAAAACATTAAACGGTATCACCTCAACCGGAAATGTTGTGTCCTTGGGTTTGACATGGGAAATCATCAGCGCAAGCAATCTCTTTTGATATGTATCAAGAACAAACGACTGCTTTGTGAGGTTTCGCCTGTAATTATAGTCAGTGCTGATTTTCTGAATCAACTTGTTGTCCTGCGAGACAATGAGTTGTTTTTCTTTGTTTTTATATTTGCGAGGCATCACATCACCTCTGACTGCTCTTTATCAAATTGGTCTGTCAACTCTTCCATCTGTTCCTTTGTTGCCACAACATGAAATTCTATGGACTCATGGGCAAAATCTTTGACATCAATGAAAAAACTCTTTTCACTCTCTTGATATTGGTATTTGCCTGTTTCCTTGTTTCTCATAATCAGATACA
>SVMZ01000050.1 GCA_015067185.1 Oscillospiraceae bacterium
GAACCGCACCGGCATCTTCTCCCTCTTTGACTTGGAGGGTGAGAAAATAGGTCTCATAAGCAGTCTGCGTATAGTCGGCAAAGTCGCCGAGGCGATCCAGAGCCATCAAAAACTCCATCGCTTCCACGGGCCAGATTACCCGCTGCAAGCCGCCCTGACGGGGCAGAACATAGTCTTTTCCCACCGGATAGGCAAACATCTGCAGGCACTGCAGAACGACACTGTTGACCATTTCGCTGTATTCTTTACCGCCCGGGCTGCGTTTCAGGCGTTTCAATTCACCGTTCCAGAAAGCAAGAGCTTTCGCTTTTTCTGCATTATAATCATATTCGGCTACCTTTCCGTGACGGAAAGCACAGCGGAAGGTTTTGGTCTCCCCAGCTTTCAGTGTGAAAGCCATTTTGAGCAGATGACGCTGATACCAGAGAAGACCGGGAACATCGCCCTGCCAGCAGGAATCAAATGAAGAAATGCCCTGCAGGAGAATTTCATAGTCATCGTCAGTCAGCAGGTTACCTTTCTGCCGCCAGTTGGAGGGGAGGAATCCCCAGTTATGAACGTTGGAGTCGTAGTGGGCATAGCCGTCCACTTCGGTACCCACAAGATGATCTTCCCTGCCGGTGCGGGGAAGCAGAGCGAGCACATCGCTGATTTCATGATCGGTGTTATTGGTGATAGCAAATTCTGTATAGCAGGTGGGAATACGTTCAATATTGCAGAAACTCTCCATGCGGATGGTATAGTCGCCGATGTTCTGGCTGATGACATGAATGGGAGCGCCGTCCGGACGAACCTCATAGTTAACTTCTGAAAAATCGGGAGAAACAAGATCCTTTCCGACAAGGATACGGAAACCGGAAGAGCGGTAGCCGTGAGTAATTTCGACGATGTCACCGCAGATAACTCTTAGCTCCGGCCACATGGTGAACATGTTCTCTGCAAAGGGGGGATGAAGGTAACGCTTATTGGTGAAGGGGCTTTTCCATTCAGAAATGTATTTTACGTTATCCATAGAGAGTCTCCTTTCACTTGCTTCCACTATTCTGTGTAAAATAAAAATCTTTGGTCATTTTGTTCCGGCTGCTTCTTCATAATTTTACGGAACAGGCTAATTTTATTATAAAGTGCACGCCGAAAAAAACAAGAGGAAGACAGTGATTTGCATTAAAAACCATATAAATCGTTAAAAATCTGCATTCACAAAACAGGGCTTAGAAGAGAGAAAAACAAAACAGACCGATTTTCAAAATATCGGTCTGTTTCATTCAAAATTCTTATTTATCTTCCATCCAGCAGACGGTCGAGCTCCTGTCTGATTTCTTCGTAATCTTTTTTAGGCAGGAGGTAGGTGTGCTTGCAGTCAGGGCTCTTGTTCCAATGGGTAACCATATCCTGATCGATGGAGATTTTTCCAAATTCGTGGAGATTCCAGTATGTGCCGGGACGAATTGCTTCCAGTACGGCGGTATGATCCCAACTGCAGCGCCCAATATCTCCGTTGTGGATTTGGTAAGCCAAAGCCACGGGATCCCCCTCCTGTGCCCTTTTGGCATATCCTACCATAGAAACGATATAGGAACCGATCTCGTAACTGGAAAGAACCAATTCACTGTTCCAGTTTTCAAAAACAGCAGTCGCATTGTCATATCCACTGCCTAAAATATTATATTCCCAGGTCATAACATGGTGGGATGGATTACCGCTCTCGTAAAGTGTCATGGGCCAGCTTTCAAAAAATCTGCCACCCATAACGACAGTGCGGTTCAGCTTTTTTGCAATCAGTTCTTTTCCGGTCAAAGGAGAGTTTTCGTCTGCGCCGCTTAATACCAGCCTTGCCAGAGAATCCAATGTTCCGGTAGCAATCAGTGTAATACTGTTGTCTTCGGCAGCAGCCAGTGTTTTTCGCAGCAGGGCCAGCGTATCTGCAGGCCCATCCTCTGTACCATAGCTTTCAGACGGATAACGATTGGAGCATTTTTCACAGAGCATAGCAGCATATACTCCGCGGGGATCTTCAGCAAGAGATGCTGAAAAGTTAATTCCGACCGGTACTTCACGCCTGTAGAAACGATTGATCGCATCGATACATCCCGCATAATAGGGGGAATTACCGCAATGAGTAACGGCAAGCAACTCGGCTTCTCCCTTATCACAGAGCCGATGAATCAGTGCGAGCGCACCGGCATCATCACAATCGCCGCCAATATCGGTATCAAAAATGATTTTGATTGGTTTTTTATTTTCCATTTTTCTTCTTTCTTTTTAACAACACAACGGGAACGAGAGTTATTTTAAAACTCAAAATGCAGCGGCGCCAGATAAACGCCTCCCTCGCCCCATCCGCAATGGGTTATGTAGTATTTTCCATCGATAGTAAGCACTTCGGATGCATGTGACGGGATCCGGCCGACAGGTTCGCCGCCGAAAGCAAAGGGATCCTTGCTTGCGTAAACAGCGGTGTCGCAGTAGGCTGCATCGTATCCGCCGAAGGGACCAATAAACAGAAAATAGGTGTCGTTTACTTTTTCCACAAAAGGAGACTCACAGGGACCGGCAAAGGTTCCTATAATATCAGAGGTGAACACAACCTTTTTATTTTCCCAATGCACCAGATCTGTTGAGGTAACACAGGCTACACAATGGTTTCCGCCTTCCGGTGTACTGTTGCAGGTGTAATACATCACCCACCTGTCGCCAACGCGCAGAACCATCGGGTCACGCGCATCGAATCCATCGATGAGCATGGGATTTTCGGGATGACGGGTCCAGTTTTTCAAATCCGGAGAGGTAGTCAGATGAATTCTGTATTTCTCATGTCCTTCCAGACTGCCGGCGCAATAAAACATGTAGTAAAGACCATCGTTTTTGATAATATGCGGTGCCCAGAAATGCAGCTCCTGCTCACTTGCTTCCGCACGGAACGGAGGTGTTTGTTTGACCAGGTTTTCGCCGAGGATATCGTTGGTAAAAGCATGGGCACAGAGTTTTTCTTCCAGCGGATTGGCCGGCTCCTCGTGGGTGATGCCAAATAAATGCCATCCATCTTCCCCTTTTACGATCGTGTGGTCATTAATATACCATTTTTCATTTTCACCGATGCTGGGATCATATATTTTTACAAATTTATCAGCATAAACGCGCATAATAACACCTCTTAAGAAATTTTATTACATGACAGGATAGTTGCTGTTATAACCAGAATGGTTATGGGAACGGATTCGTTTATTTACCTCATCTTCATAGTAGGAATCTTGAAAAGCTTTGACTACATAGGAATGCAGGCCGTTTTCCTCCTGGATAAACCAGTTCTCCCCTGTGATTGCATCCACAGAGGCTTTTCCGCGAACAACTTGATAACCCGCTTCTTTTTCATTACCGATTGTTGCGAGAAGACACAACATGGGATCCCAGGATGATCGGCCATTTGGGGAGCCGTGATCACAAAAAGCAAGATGAAGAGGATCTGTCTTTTTTAGATTTGTTCCTGATATTACAGTTGCACCAATCTCCCAACCGAGGAAGGTAATGGGGACAGGACAAACTTTACAAAGAATATGGGCTGATTCTCTCGCGCGGGCGTTTCGGGAAAAATTATTTTCTGTGCCAGGGTTTTGATCCCACTTACCAGCCATTATCCAGAGTTTTGAAACTTTTTTCTGTATAAGCTCCATACCGCTGAGATCGGAAATATCATCTGCCTTTGACAGTAAAAGAGCTGCTAAAACCTGAGGATAACCGATTTCAATAAGCTCAACAGGTTCATCGGCAGAGGCTAAAAGAGTTCTGTACAATTTAAGGGCATTTTCTGCTTCGTTGTTAGTGGAATATTTTTTGGCATATTGGGATAGTCTTTTTTGGTAAGGTGGATTTCCACCAAAATCAGTTGCTTCCAAATCGATTCCAATGGGGATATCATGGATTCCTTCGGTGTTGAGAAATCCTTCCAAAGAGGTAACGCTGTATTCCATACAGCCATTCAATATGATGCCGAGAAGTTGTATTTCGTTTGCTTTATGTGCACGTGCAAGAAGGCGAAGTGCTGCCACATCATCGCAGTCAGTCCACCAATCGGTTCCCAGAATAAATTTCCGCATGTTGTCACCGCCTCTGGAGTTAATATAGCATAAAATATATGGTTACGCAAGAAGATTTGTTTTAATTGTTTGAACTTATATTGGCAGAGAGATTGGAGGTTTTTCTTAAAGTCCCCAAATAAAGACATCCTTTAGGGTGTGAAAATTTTTAATTTTATTATATCAGGAAAAAATTGAAAAACAAGGAGAAGATCCAACTTGTCATCAATTTTTCAGCAAAAAAACGACTTGTTTTCACAAATCGTTTTTGAAAAGAAAGACCTATTTTAATGTGAAATGCACATGCCTTTGACCTTTTGTTAAAAGGTGTTGGGAAGCGTTAAAAGGTACACAGCTTGTTGTAGAAGATCTTTACTTTGATATGTTCTTTGCTCTAATAACCACTAATTCTCCACTCTCATCTCCTAAAATATTCTTCACGACGGGTTTCTGCCATCGAAAGATACTGCAAGTCCACTTCTGTAAGTTCACGAATAAATAAATCAGGGTTCGCAGAAGAAATCAGACGAACAATGGAGAGGATACCATCTGCATAGGTCGGAGGGGTACTCAGCTGAAAAGAATTACTTTCGGTATCAAAAGCAAAGGGGCACTCGCCGCTGAAATTGGAAGGTCTGGCAGCATTGTAGTAAAAACCGGCAGCATCTAAGTAGCAGTTGCCGAAACTTCCTCCGTAATGTTCAATATTTGCGGCCTCTCCAAAAAGAGAAACGGTTATCCATGTTTCTTCCAAATCCCAGTTGTGATTGATTGCCTGCACAAAATGCCAGATGTTTGCATTGTGGCCGTAATAATCGCCGCCGATCATCTCTGCGGAAAGATATAGTGCTGACATTGCATCAATACGCCGCAAAACATCGTTACTATTACGCAGTTCAGGAATCTGATGACTCCATTCATCTGACATATCCGGAGCAGCATACTGAATGAACCAATCCAAGAGTTCCACCATTTCCGTACCGGTAATGGTCGGCTGCAGCACTTTCTCCATAGGCATCCCAAGTTCCAGTGCATGGAGCAGTTCCTGTTTCCATAAATCAGGAATATTCAGCTCATTGATTTGTTCTTCTGCAGTCGGTTCCAATATATTCGGAACAGACTGTTCCTGCGTTTGAGCGGGCGTACTGCTCTCAGGCGGGTCAGCAGTAACAGTCTGTTCAGCTTGACAACCGGATAAGACGCTTAGTACCATCATGATGGAAAGAATCAGGCAAATGATTCGTTTCATTTTCAAAGACCTCCCTGCGCAAGAAGAATACAGTTCAAGTTTATTCAAACTTTTATATTGGATTTTTTCAAACAATTATAAAAAACTGGACACCAACTTCGATACATATGGTATCAAAATTGATGTCCAGTCTTGGTGGGAGAAGGTGGATTCGAACCACCGAAGTCACTGACAACAGATTTACAGTCTGCCCCCTTTGGCCACTCGGGAATTCTCCCATATTCATTTATCGGTCGAATGGAAGCGTTCGGTGCGCCTCCATCCTACCAGTTGGAGCTGGTGAACGGATTCGAACCCCTGACCTGCTGATTACAAATCAGCTGCTCTACCGGCTGAGCTACACCAGCATTTTCAAACGTCTCACACGCGACGATATATATATTACCACACGAATCTGGTTTTGTCAATAGGATTTTTCAAAAAAATCAAATTATTTTTTTGTTTTCTCGTGCACCTGAGTTATGCTTTGTTCATATGGATATTAAAACTACTATTCCGGAAGGCTGTAGGAGATTGGCCGCAATGATATTTAAAGAAATGTACAAACTGATTTTCGTTGTTAAACCCAAGTTGAATGGCCACTTCTCCAACCGACTGTGCAGTGTTGCAAAGAATATCACAGGCAGCACGGATTCGTGCTTCATATATATATTGTTTCAGCGGCATTCCATGTACTTTTCTGAAAACCTTGGACAGATACTCTCCGTTATATCGGAAATGATCGGCAACGGTGGTTACCGTCAATTTTTTATCGGTGTTGATCCGGATCCATTCGGCAGCCTCGTGGGCAATCCGCACCGCAGCACCACCTTCCTTTTCCTCTTCGGCGCAGGTGTGGGCCAATTCTGCCAGCAGTGACAATAAGATAGCATCTGCAGCATAATCCGGATACCCTTTGGTATTGGAAACATGAAGCAGTTTGCGGAAGAGTGAGCGATCAGAAAAACCGCGGATAACCCTTTTTCGAATGCCCAACTTTTCAAACTTATCTGTTGTAAAATGCAGCCAGAAAAAAGAAGTACGCCCCGTACTGGGAATCGTTCCCGTGTGTTCTTTATGCGGTTCAAGAAGGATTACGTCGCCTTTTTTAAGAACTTCGCTGCAGTCTTCTTCCCGGATGTTGACTACGCCGTCGGCAACACAGATAATTTCCCATGTTTCCTCCCGTCTGGTCGGGTGAATCCACTCATCATCTGTGATAAAAAGACCTGAATACACAAATTTGACCTCGGTATTTTTCATGGCAGCAGTTCCTCCAACAATTTGCAGCGGGAATATATCCGGTTTTCTCACATATACTCCGATTACGACTCTTGAAACAATAACTGATAATTGATAAAATAATATCATATAAATGCAGGGATTTCAATAAGATATCCCCTGTTGAAAAAGATTTAAATCATATTATATCCGGAGGGACACATATGAAAAATATCGGATTTTCACAGGTAAATATCACCGGAGGATTGATGGGGCATCGCCAGAAAACAAACCGGGAAGCCACCGTCCATGCCGTCTATGACCGTTTCTGCGATACTGGCCGCTTTG